>DATHPI010000082.1:0-6214 GCA_035484035.1 Chthoniobacterales bacterium | reverse complement strand
GTCGAGAAAATACCCTTGAAAGTTAAGCTCGCCTCCGAGAAATTTCCGGCGCCCAAAATGGACGACTAACAGAGGCTCTGGTTCCTGAATCCCTCGAGTACTTTGAAAACAGAACGCTGAAAGCCCGATGATCCCCGGGCTAAGCCGCCCCCATTCTGCAACTCCTGAACTCCTGCAACTCCTGACCACTTCATTCTTCTAGAATGACCGGATTGCTCAGGACTCCAATTTTCTCTATTTCGATCTCAACGAAATCTCCGGGGCCTAGGTATCGGGGCGGATCCATGGCCATCCCGACTCCTTCGGGTGTTCCGGTCAGGATCAAGGTGCCCGGATAGAGAGTTGTGCTTCCGCTGAGGAATTCCACCAGCGTGGGCACGTCAAAAATCATATCTGAAGTGTTAGAGCTCTGGCGACTCTTGCTATTCACTCGGGTCCCGATCCGAAGTGCATTTGGATTGGGTATTTCATCTTTTGTCACGATCGCCGGACCAACTGGCGCAAAGGTATCGAAACCTTTCCCTCGGCACCATTGACTGCCACCGAAGCTCTTCTGCCAATCTCGGGCGCTCACATCGTTGGCCGCGGTATAACCAAAGACGACGTCCAAAGCGTCACTTTTCGAGACATTCTTGCACTTTCTTCCGATGACCACTGCCAATTCGCACTCGTAATCGACTTGGTCGCTGCGAAGCCTGGTCGGCAGGACGATCGGGTCGCCGGGGTTTTGCAAAGTACCGGGACTTTTTAGAAATAAGACCGGATACTCAGGAATTTTTGCTCCGGTTTCTGCTGCGTGCTTTCGATAATTGAGGCCGATACAGAGGATCACCGGGGGGACCACCGGCGCCAGTAGCTTGACCATTTTCGATTCACGGTCCGTGACCTCGAAGTCTCGAAAAATGTCTCCGTAAATATCGAAACAACGCCCGCCCGGCTGTTCAGCCGCAAAGCGGATGTCTCCCTCTTGCGCAAGGTATCGTATAATCCGCATGAGGAGATTAGTAGGCGAGGTTGGTGATAGAAGCAAATCCGCTCACGAAGAGTGACTTGCGACGCCCTCCAAGGATTCCGGCGCCTCTTCCAGAAGCACCGGCGCATCGTTCGGAAGTTGGAGTGTGGATTCCGACGGAGATTCCGGGCCCGTCGCTTCAACGGGCGATTCTGCGCTCACACCTACCTCCTCCGGAGCAACCTCCGATTTGTGGCCCTCATTGGCGGAGGAAGAGAGTTCCGGCTCGGATCCGCCAGGCATTTCTTCCGTTTCCAATTGCCCAATGGCGGACTCCTCGTCCGCAGAGCTCTCGACCTCTTCACCATCGGAATTGGCGTGAGTAGATGGGCGGGTGCCGCCTTTCGTCGTTTCCAGTGACCTGGGCGGCAGGGGTAAGTCGAGTGTCCCGTCGGCAAACTCAATCACGTGGCCGGCTTTGGCCAACCAGATAAGGTCTGTCGCCAGCGTTGTTTTTGCATGCTGGTACTCCTCGCTGGAATCGTCCGTTGATTTTTCGCCGATCAGTTTTGCCAAAGCTTTTTCCGCCAACTGTTTCCTGGAAATCTTCGGGTACGATCTGATCGTCGAAAGAATGACTGACAAGCCGTTTGAAATGGACCCTTGATTTGCGTCGAACAGCTGCGGTCGGACCGTCGAAATATAGAGGATTCGTTTTTTGTGCTTAAAAACGTGTAATCCCGCCTGATTCAAGCCATGTCTAAGCGCCCCTGCAATCTGTGCCGGAAACCTATTCTCCCGGTCTCTGGCTTTCCGGATCGACGCAATAATCCCGCGGTCCGGGAGGTGCCGGGCGGTTTCTCCGGATAATTCAGCCGCTAAACAGCGTCTTACCAGGTTGGGAAGGTAATGGGTCCGAAAATGCTGTTCAACCGCGGCCAGATTGTCAAAGGCAGCCGGATTTTCCTGATCCTTAGTTTGGAAAGTGACAGATTTTCGCGCTTCCTCTTTCCATTGTTCAACGAGTTGCGGATCGCTGCTTATCTCGATCGTGCGCCGGTAATCATCAAAACTCATTCGCCGGCTGAATCTTTGATCGTAGAGCGCGCGCAAGGTCGGTTGAAAGGCGTGATAATTGGTGGGTCCGAGGAGTTTGCCAGACAAGGTGCAACGGGCGACGGAACTATAATTCCCTTTGATCGGCTCTTTTTCCACGATCTGGGTGTCGTAAAACTCGTCCTTTTTGTCATTGAAAGCGTTGCGCTCAAGCGCTGTTGCTTCCATGGCGACTGGACCGTCATCGCCGAATTGATAAATCATCGTGTGATTATCTAACGAACGAACGCGGATGCGATGCCGCTCGGGACGTTCCAGAAACATCCGGGCCAAACCGAATAACGGATAGGCAATGTGGCCTTGTTTGATCTGCTGAATAATTTTGGAGAAGGCGCGTTCTTCAGGCAGAAAATCGATCTGCACCGCGGCTGGCTCGACCTCCGGCCGAGGGGCTTGTTCGTCCCTGCGTTGAAAACGCGGCTTGTCACTCCTGAACGCCTTAGGGGCGCCGCTTTCGGTGCCGCGTTGGGCCGGAGGCTGAGGAGTCTTGTTGTTTGCCGCAGGCGCGCGATCAGGCTGTGGCCGCCGAGGCCTGTCAGTTGGAGGGCTTGAACGCCTGGGGCGATCGTCGCGGCGGTCTCTCCGCCCGCGGTTATGACGGTCCTGCGGGTCGTCGCCGGCATAGTCCGCATATCGGTTGCCAGGCTCCGATTCCTTCAACCAATCGGGCGTTAAACGAAGATCAAGCGAGGGGAGCGGGTCCGTCATGGTCAGGTTAGAGGTGGCAATATTTATACCAAAAATAAAACTTTAAACCCAAAAAATGAGTCGCGGCGCTGTCGCCGAGAGAAATCATCGAAACGGGCGTCTAGGTTGTCGTTTACTTCCCATAGGTCAATACAAAAGTGGTTGCAATCCTGATTAAACCGGTGAAATGGGGCCGCAGTTGTGTCGAACCATACTCGAAGAAGCAAGTTTGTCGGGTTATTTCCCGGTCAATCTCCCACACTCCCGGCTCAAGCCGAAGAATATTCGGCGGCGCCTGGGTTAAACCTCGGTCGCGAGAGATAGAGGGTTCAGATCACAAGAAAGTAGTTGCTATTTAATGCAATTAATTTAGTTGCCATCACCAGACTTCGTAATTAACCGTAGGCACGTCTTAACTACAACGAGAAGAAACGCGATTTATGTCAGAGAAATCCATCGAAGAAAAGGTGAAAGAGATCATCGTCGAACAGCTCGGCGTGAATCCGGAGCAAGTGACACCTAACGCTTCCTTCATTGAGGATCTCGGCGCTGACTCGCTGGACACGGTAGAGCTCGTGATGGCCTTCGAGGAGGAGTTTTCGGTCGAAGTTCCTGACGAAGATGCCGAGAAGCTCCAGACCGTCGGCGACGTTATCCGATACATCGAAGAGCGGGCGAAATAAACGCGCCGAGGCGGGTGATGTTTGCGGACTGCCTGGCCTGCGGGGAGAGTCAAGGCGATAACGCGGGAATGGCGGTCAGCTTTGCCATTCTCGCGGTTTGTTTGTGTCCTTCGGGAAAGCGGTTAGTGTGAATAATTGATTTTATGTATTCGGAGGACGATCTGCAGTATGCCTTGGAGAACACGAAGGTGCTTGTTTCACCGGAACGTCGAATTGAGACCTTCGGGGCGACAAGCTTCCATTTTTATCTCGTCACCGAACTAATGGATAGCGCGAATGAAATCCGCATTCGCGACGGAAGGATCCAGGCGGATCGTCCTCAGATATTAACGGCCGAAAATATCGCGAAATTGACCCTCGAAGGTTTTGGAGAGAAGGCGCGAAGATTTGCCGAAATGTTGCAAACCCGTAACGCCGCGTTGCTGAAGTATGGTTTTCAGATTCGGAAAGACGATCTCTCTGAGAGCCTGGTCCATGATTCAATCGAAGCCGTTCTGGACCGCGTCACTAGCCAGGTGCCGGAGTCGCTGCGGAGCACCAGCGCTGTCATCCATGGAGTCGATGAGGGTTGGGAGGTTTGTCTGCTGAAATTCACGGTGGAAATGATTCAACAGTCGGCCGGTCGGAATATTCAGGATTTTCGTCGGAAGGGCCTTCTTTAGCCGTTAGTGTTCTGTCCGCGAAACCGGGGGATATCTGTTCAGCGATCGGGGGACAGACCACCGGATCCGGTGGCTGCAGGCGCTTCCGGCGGAAATCCTGAATGAATAATTTGGTGAAGCTGCTTGTCGTGGCCTTGCTGGCTATCGGCATTTTTGGGGGAGGAGGCTTACTCGCATATCGATTATTTTTCAAAAGGCCGGATCCTGGACATGGGAAAGCGAATGAAGCGGTGGTCACGCCCACACCTGATCCAGGCATCGAAATGTTCGATGAAGCGAAGCGCCTGATTGACACCGGCGATCAGAGTGAAGGGCAAAAAGCTCTTCTGGCTCTGATCCAGAGCTTTCCTGATTCGACCAAAAGCAATGACGCGCGCAAGCTGTTGGGCGATCTGAATGTCAGCGCTTTCTTTTCAAAGACACCAGGGCCCGATAAAACTGAATACATTGTGGTCCGCGGCGACTCAATCGCTCGAATCTCGACCAAAACCAAAAACCCGGCCGAACTTATCTTCAAGGCTAACGGCCTGGACAGCCTGACTATTCAGCCAGGAAGGAAACTTATCATCCCGAAAGGTCAGTTCAGCCTGTTGATTAACACAAAAAAAGGCGATGTGCTCTTGCTGAACAATGGGAGTTTTTTTCGTTGGTACAAACCCTTGGAGATCAAGCTGCCCGGCAAAATACCTCTCGGCCAGTTCAAGACGCGCGAGAAGATCGCCTGGGCCGACGGTAGCCGGGTGGCTTTCGGAGAAAAAAAATACCTAGGAAGCAGCCGATGGATTGTCGTAAACGATATTGGTGTCACGCTTTATTCCGAAACCAATCCCCAAACACCCAACGCGCAGAAGCCTGCCAATGGCATTATGCTCGGTCCTGCTGACATGGAGGAACTCTTTGCCTTGGTCGGGAAGGATACGCCGGTGATCGTCAAATGAAGGTTAAACCCTTGGAATTCGAGAAACCAATCGTCGAACTCGAAAAGCAGCTGGATGAACTGAAGAAGCATTCAAAGCTGAGTGCGATCGATCTCGAGCGCGAAACGCGCGCGATGGAAAAAAAGATTGAAGAGACCAAGCGGGAGATTTACGAAACGCTCACGGCCTGGCAGAAAGTGCAAATTGCGCGGCATGGCGCGCGCCCCTTTGCGCTCGATTATCTGAGGTTGGCCTTTTCGGAATTTATCGAATTGCACGGTGACCGACTGTTTGGGGATGACGAGGCGATGCCTTGCGGATTCGCAACGATTGGCAGCTACCGTTGCGTCGTCCTGGCGCACCAGAAAGGAAGGGATACAAAGGAAAACATTCGGCGGAATTTTGGGAGTGCCCATCCCGAGGGCTATCGGAAAGCGCTTCGCGTCATGCGACTTGCTGAAAAGTTCCATCTTCCAGTGATCACCTTGATCGACACGCCTGGAGCTTACCCGGGTGTGGGAGCTGAAGAAAGACACATCTCGGAATCGATTGCCGTCAATCTGAGCGAAATGATGTTGTTGCGGACTCCAATTGTCGCCTCGGTGATCGGAGAAGGTGGATCCGGTGGAGCTTTAGGAATCGGAGTCGCTGATCGCGTTTTGATGCTTGAGAACGCCTACTACTCGGTGATCAGTCCGGAAGGTTGTGCGGCCATCCTCTGGAAACATCGCAGCCATGCCCCGGAGGCGGCCGAAGCCCTGAAGCTGACAGCCGCCCACCTGAAAGAACTGGAACTGATTGACGAAGTCATCCCTGAACCGCTCGGCGGCGCACACCAGGACCACGAAATGGCCGCCCAGAATCTCCGGTCGGCGCTCTTGGCGCATCTCGATCAATTGACCAAGAAACCGGTCGACGCTCTACTCTCTGAGCGTTACGAGAAATTTCGCAGGATGGGCAAGGTCTTCGAGGAATAGCGGCAGAAACGTATCGGCGGGTCGGCGAAGGGCGTGTCGGTGCAAGAGCGCTAGGCTCAGGTAGGGTGAGGCTCCGTCCGAACGCCGAACGCTGAACGCCGGACGCTGAACGCTGAACGCTGAACGCTGAACGCTGAACGCCGACCCGCCCTTAACCCCCTCGCGTTCGCTCAATATACGCCCGTGCGGCCTTGCGGATCTCTCCCGCCACATTGCCCTC
>DATHPI010000081.1:0-4273 GCA_035484035.1 Chthoniobacterales bacterium | reverse complement strand
GCCGAAGAGATCAAGATTCCCTACCTGCGGTACGAGCGGCCTTCAGCGAGTAGCGCATACCCGGCCATTTTTTGCAAAACCATGAGTGAAGCTGCCGACGAATCGATAAATCGGGGAAGTCGGGTATTTTTGGCGACTGGTGTGAAGGACTTGCCCGTTTTTCTGGAGCACGAAGGAGCTTCTCGTTGCCAGTGGTACGTGCGAATAACACCGGAACCGGATTCCCTGGAACGTGCCCTGAAGCTTGGAGTTCCACGGGCCAACATCTGCTCAATGCAGGGTCCCTTCTCCAGTGGGTTTAACCAAGAGCTCTGGAAGAACTGGTCCATCGACTGCGTGGTGACCAAAGATTCCGGCGATGCGGGCGGTTTTCCCGCAAAGGCCCAAGCAGCTTTTTCGCTGGGAATCCCATTGATTGTGGTGGAGCGACCACTAATGGAATATCCAAACGTCGTTTATGACGCCGGGACAATCGTTGAGCAGGTGCGGCAATTGCTAAGCGCTGGCGCCATTGAGAAAGGGGGCGGGTCGATTCAGGAGTCAGGAGTCAGGAGTTCAGGAGTTACAGAATAAGAGAGCGCGCTACAACCCCAATTCCCCCCTTTGTGCGATGGTTTCCCGGATGCGGGTCGTTCGCGCCCCTGAAGCCGCCGTGTCCATCAAGGAATTTTCAGCCCGAACCTCAAATCCCGCTCTGTGACCTCCGTGACCTCTGTGCGATGCTTTCCCTTCCCGTGGTTCTCGCCCCTGAAGCCGCCGTGTCCACCAACAAACTTTCAGCCCGAACCTCAATCCCCCCTCTGTGGCCTCCGTGACCTCTGTGCGAAGCTTTCCCGGATGCGCGTCGTTCTCGCCCCTGAGGCCGCCGTGTCCACCAAGGAACTTTCAGCCCGAACCTCAATCCCCCTCTGTGACCTCCGTGACCTCTGTGCGATGCTTTCTTCTTAACGCCGTTCTCTCACCGAAGCCCCGTATCACTTTGAGCCCTCCTTATGAAAATCCCAGTTACCATTGTCACCGGATTCCTCGGTTCCGGAAAAACCACCCTTATTTGTGGGCTACTCAAAAAGACGCCAGATCGTCGTCTGGCGATTCTCGTCAATGAGTTCGGTGAGGTTTCTGTCGACGGTACTCTGTTGCGCACCGCCGGACTGGAGCATGGCGCCGAGATTCACGACCTTCCCAACGGGTGCATTTGCTGCACGATCAAAGATGATTTTTTACCGATCATGAAACAGCTCCAACGCCGGATGAACCAGATTGACCATATCTTGATCGAGACCTCCGGCTTAGCGTTGCCGACGCCGGTGATGCGGGCGTTGGCGTGGCCGGAGATTCGCAACGACTTTCAATTGGATGCGGTCCTGACCGTGGTCGACACCCCGCAACTCCTGGATGGTAATCTCGAGAGCGGAAAACCAATTCCCGGCCTCGATCAAGCTGAAGCCCCAGGGCATGCCGCCTCCGTGGACTTCATCTTGAATCAGCAGTTGGAAAACGCGGATGTGGTGGTGCTCAATAAGATCGACGATCTGAGCGAACAATCCCTACTGAAGGCAGAAGCATTAGTGCGCCAAAAGGCGCCCAACGTTCGGTTCCTTGAACTCGCTCACCATGCAGAACTCGATACCCGTCTTTGTCTGGGCCTGAATTTGCATGACGAACCGGACCACGAGGATGCGCCCACCGAACACGGACATCATCATGGCCCCGTGCAGCAAACGCCGATGGAATTGGATCTCCCGCTGGAGGACCAACGACAATTTGATGGCCACGCGCACACCGGACTCGGCGCGCACCGACACGGTGACCATACTCATCAGCACTTTCATGAACACGACCCCGGCTGGCAGTCGTTCGTACTCGAAAGCCACGACTTGCAAGAAGCCGAAAAACTAAAAGCCGCAGTGCGTGAAATGACTCTGCAGCAGCCAATTCTGCGAGCAAAGGGGTTTGCTTCGGTCAAAGGCAAGCATCATCGATTAGTCGTGCAGGCGGTACGTACCCGGGTTCAAACCTATTTCGAGCAACAGCCGTCCGAGGAGGCGCATTCAACTTTGGTGGTAATCGGGTACCATCCTCGCCGCGATCAGATTAAAAAATTGCTCAGCGAATTAACAAATTGCGAATGGAGTTAAACCGGAAAAGGAAAGCATCGCACAGAGGACGCAGAGGGGGATATGCATTGGACCGCCGCACAACCTGGTTGCTTAGACATTGAGCGGGAGTTGGTCCTTATCGAGCAAACGCCGGGCGAGATTGTTTTTCTCAGCGCCGCCGACACTGATCTTTCGTGCGTTGCTTCCGTGTGGCGCGAGCGTTTCGGTAAACGGCTTCGGATTGCTCATGCTTTTTCGTTGCGGCAACCGGTCGCCGCCGATCACTACATCGAGACGGTCTTGCGCAAATCCAAGCTGGTGGTTGCGCGGCTGTTGGGTGGTCGAGCCTATTTTGCTCACTTCATCCAGGGAGTGCTGGATTTGAAAGAAGAGCCCGTGCACCCGAAGTTCTTGATTTTTCCAGGGACTGAGTCGGACGATGACGAGTTTGCTCTGCTCAGCGATTTTCCTGCCGTGATCTGCAGGAGAATGTTCGAGTTCTTCCAACACGGCGGCAGGGAAAACATTCGGCGTGCAGCGGAGGGAATCGAGCAGCTCCTGGGCGAGCGCGAGGAGCTCCTTGACCCCGTCCCGATGCCGGAATTTGGAATTTACAAAACTTCCGTTAAGACTGCTCCTGCCACGGTCTGGGTTTGCTTTTACCGGGCTTGGCTGCAGGCGGGTGATCTGGAAGTGGTCGACGCTTTGTTTTCCGCCCTGGAGGAAAGAGGATTGAGAGTCCATGGCCTCTACTCGTTGTCACTAAGGAGTTCCACCGTGCAGTCTGAGCTCTTGATTCAAGCGCAAGAATGCCCCCCGGATGTCGTCGTGATGATGCAAAGTTTCTCGGTCTGCTTAAATGACGATCAGCGGATCTCCTTTTTTGAAGAACTGGATTGCCCCGTTTTGCAAGTGCCTGTCGCCCTCTGCTCCAAGGAAGCATGGCTGAGTAGCCTGGGCGGTTTGTCTCCGGCCGAGGCGGCGATGAACGTTGCATTGCCGGAGATTGACGGGCGGCTGTTTGGCACCGTGATCGGCTTTAAAGAGGAAGAAAAACGGCTCGAGGAAATCGAATTCACACAGAAGCGCTTAAAACCTGACGACGCGCAGATCAGCTTTGTCAGCGACTGGGTGAGAAATTGGACTTTATTGCGGCAAGTCCCTCCCTCGAAGAAGAAGATTGCCATCATTCTCTCAAACTATCCGAATCGTGATGGACGTATCGGAAACGGTGTTGGACTCGACACTCCGGCCAGCACCGTGAAAGTCTTAACCAGTTTGTCTGCGGCGGGTTACCGGGTAGAGCCTTGCCCCCAGGATGGCGAAGAGTTGATGCGTTGGTTGCAGTCCGGAGCCACCAATGATCGTGAGCGATCTTATGGCAGGCCCAGGTACCAGGAAATGGATCGGGAAGCCTTTGGGGTCTTCCTCGGTTCATTACCCCCAAAGCGTCAAGAGGAGCTCAGTCGGAACTGGCCGGGGGCTTCCTCGGCTAACCTGCCGGTAGCTGGTATTCAGCTGGGGGACATCTTTATCGGGATCCAACCACCGCGGGGCTATTCTCTGCAGCCTCAAGCGATTTATCATAGTCCGACACTGCCGCCTCCACCCGAATATCTAGCTTTTTATTTCTGGATCCGCGAAACATTCCGCGCCCACGCGATTATCCATCTCGGCAAACATGGAAATCTGGAGTGGTTGCCCGGTCGAAGTGTGGCGCTCGGCCCGGACGATTATCCTCAGCTTTGCCTTGGGCCTTTGCCTCATTTCTATCCTTTCATCGTCAACAACCCTGGAGAAGGCTCTCAAGCCAAGCGGCGGGCCGCCGCCGTCATTGTAGATCATCTGACCCCTCCGTTAACCAGAGCTGGATTGTATGGTGATTTGGAAAAGGTCGAGCGGTTGCTGGAAGAACACGCCCATTGCCTTACCCTTTATCCGAGCCGGGCAATCGAACTTGAGCGTGAGATTAGTCAAACGCTGGAGCATTCGAGTTGGCGCGCCGACTTGCCGAGTGGCACACGGTCGGTCGAAGCAATTGGCAGCTTTCTCTGCGATATCAAGGAGAGTCAAATTCGATCGGCTTTGCATGTCCTGGGAGAGAAACCAACTGGCGAGCGGGAAATCGATTTTCTTCTTAGCCTCCTTCGCATCCCCAGCGGAGACCGGCCGAG
>DATHPI010000080.1:0-7731 GCA_035484035.1 Chthoniobacterales bacterium | reverse complement strand
CTGGTGAAATCATTCGAGAATCGCGGAAGGCGTCCGGAAAACAAAGCCATTACGCGTGCGAAGGCAATTCCGAGGCGCAACTGATCGAGGAAACAGAGTGCAAGACATTCGGCTGCGACTCGGCAACCGGTGGCCCTTCCCTTCCCACCGACTTGGTCAAAGACGGGATGTCGAGGAGACGCTGGCCATCAAGAGCACGAATATCGGCCGCGAATTCAACCTTCCCCCAGCGCAACCCTGCCCATGGCCCAAGACGCTGGCTTGGCTGAAACAATAGATCGCTGTAGACGTGAGGAGACCGGAATGGCAGAGACGATCACTACGGGAACCATCCTTTTCAAGGATGGGACATTCCTGCCGGACGCGCTGCAATTCGATAGCGAGCCCTGTGCCACTGGTTGGAGATTAGTTAGGGATCTCGATGGCTATGGATTGGATCGCAAAATCCGCGATGCGGGATGGAGGTTCTTTTGCATCGCGGGTGAAATCAAATCGATCGTATTCGGCTTCGAAGGGCAAAGGAACGTTCGGAGAGCCATCAAGCGAATGTTGGCGAGGTTGAAGTCGGACAAATTCAATTCTTTGCAAATCACGCGAGTGGCCTCGGAGCGTTTCCTGGGAGTGCCCTATTTGAGTGTCACGGCCTGCTCGAGACATATCCAGGAAAGTCTGTTTCTATTGCGTGACAAGGACTTCCGAAAGTTGGGGTCGAACGCGATCGCCTGACGCCCGGTCCAAAGTGTGGATCTCGCAAGCAGCAAAGCGTTGCTGCCAGGGACTACGGTACAAGCCAACATGGCACCGGTCTTGAATCCGATGATTAATTGAAGGAACTATTTAAATGAAAATGATGCGCAACATAGTCGTTGCTCTTTCCCTGATCCTGCTTTCAGCGCCCTTGATTTTTGGGCAGGATCTTTCGAAGTATCGAACATTCTCGCTCGGAACGAATTTCGCCGAACTCTCGAAGCAGGTCGGTCCGTACTCGCACTATACGACTCTAATTCACCCGCGCCCACCAGCCATTCAAGAGTTGACGTTTTGGACGCTGAACTCTTCTCGCTCTTGGGTCGGAGGGTACCCGGTTTCGCAGATTTTGTTCAGCTTCTACAATGGCGAGCTCTACAGAATCGTGGTGACTTACGATCGGGACGACACAGCAGGCCTGACTGACGATGACATGGTACAAGCCGTCTCCGCCCGCTACGGAACCGCAACGAGCCTATTTCCCGAGAGCAGCTTCTTCCCAACGAATCACCTCGACGGCTCAACGGACAAGGTCATCCCTTTCTTATTAACAACTGATCTCTATCTCTCGGCAGACCGGCTAATTGCCCGATGGGAGGATTCTCAGAACGCAGTAAGCCTTCTTGGTTCCGGCAATCTGAATTCTTTCCGGCTAGCGCTATCTTCAAAACGACTGGATGCACAGGCGGAGGCCGCCATTTTCGAATTCGAGAAGATCGAGAAGCGAGAGGCTCCGCAGGTGGACATTGGGCGCTGGGAAAAAGAAGCCGACGAGCTGGAAGTGGCGCGACAAACAAACCTAAAGACATTTCGTCCCTAGTGTCGAGCCAGGGTCATAACGACCTTACTCGAGAATTTTGTGGAGCGAATTAAACGGAGGTTCAAGAAATGCCAGTGAATGTGACTCCATTACACGACCGCGTCCTGGTGAGGCGGTTGGAAGAGAAAGAAACCGCGAAGGGCGGCATCATTATCCCCGACACGGCTAAAGAGAAACCTCACGAGGGGGAAGTGATGGCCGTCGGAGCCGGCAAGATCGAAAAAGGCAAACGGGTCCCGCTCGATGTAAAGGTAGGCGACCGGATTTTGTTCGGCAAGTACACGGGCAATGAAATCCTGGTCGATGACCAGGAGTATCTGATCCTCCGCGAGGAGGAAATTCTGGCGAAGGTTAGCGGAATGGCCAAAGCAGCATCCAGCAAGAAATAGTTTTGCCGATCCAAACGGTTTTGGACCGGCCACAAATACGTATTCACCCAGGAGGGTGAAACCTAATGGCAAAACAAATTGTTACCGGTGAAAATTCGCGTCAGGCGATTCTGCGTGGGGTTAACATCCTTGCGGACGCCGTGAAGATCACGCTGGGCCCAAAAGGGCGTAACGCGGTGATCGAGAAGAAGTTCGGCGCGCCCATCATCACTAAGGATGGCGTGACGGTAGCAAAGGAGATCGAACTTCAAGACCCACTCGAGAATATGGGCGCGCATATGGTTCGCGAGGTCGCCTCGAAAACATCTGATGTCGCCGGCGACGGCACCACCACCGCAACAGTTCTGGCCCAGGCCATCTTCCGCGAAGGCGTGCGGACGGTTGCCGCAGGTGCAAGCCCGATGGCCCTCAAGCGCGGCATTGATAAGGCCGTGGAAGTCGCCGTGGAAGAGATCAAGAGGCTCTCCCGCGACGTGAAGGGCGACATGATCGCGCAGGTTGGTACTATCAGTGCCAACACCGACAAACAGGTCGGCAGCATCATTGCCGAGGCGATGAAGAAGGTCGGCAAAGACGGCGTCATTACCGTCGAAGAATCGAAGACGATGGAGACGACGCTCGAAGTAGTCGAAGGCATGCAGTTCGACCGTGGCTACCTCTCGCCCTACTTCGTCACCGACCCTGAGCGGATGGAATGCTTGTTGGAAGACGTCCATATACTGATCCATGAGAAAAAGATCAGCTCGATGAAGGACTTGCTTCCCCTGCTCGAGAAGACCGCCAAGATGGGCAAGCCTCTCTTGATCCTCGCCGAGGATGTTGAGGGCGAAGCGCTCGCAACTCTCGTCGTGAACAAGCTCCGCGGTACGCTGCAGTGCGCTGCGGTGAAGGCTCCCGGCTTCGGCGATCGTCGCAAGGCCATGCTCGAGGACATCGCCACCCTGACGGGCGGCAAAGCCATCACAGAAGATCTCGGGATCAAGCTCGAGAACGTGAAGCTCGAAGACCTGGGCCACGCGAAGAAAGTGACTATCGACAAGGACAACACCACGATCATCGCGGGCGCCGGCAAGGCCAGCGAAATCGAGGGCCGCATCAAGCAACTCCGCGCGCAAATTGATGACTCCAGTTCGGACTATGACAAGGAAAAGCTCCAGGAACGTTTGGCGAAGCTCGTCGGCGGCGTCGCAGTAATCAAAGTAGGTGCGGCAACCGAGACCGAGCTGAAGGAAAAGAAGGCTCGCGTCGAGGACGCCATGCATGCCACCCGCGCGGCCGTCGAGGAAGGCATTGTTCCCGGCGGCGGCACTGCTCTTCTGCGCTGCATTCCCGCTTTAGAGAAGCTCAAGGCCCAGGGCGATGAAGCGATCGGCGTGAACATTGTGAGGCATGCCCTGGAGGAGCCAACACGCCAGATTGCTCAGAATGCAGGTCACGAAGGCGCTGTAGTGGTCGGGCGCATCCGCGATTCAAAGGATGAGAACCTAGGGTTCAACGCTGAGTCGGGAGAATACATCGACATGGTCAAGGCTGGCGTGATCGACCCCGCCAAGGTTACCCGCTTGGCAGTGCAGAACGCTGCGTCTATCGCCGCGCTGATGCTGACCACCGAAGTCTTAGTCGCCGACATAAAGGAAGAGCCAATGACGGCTGCGGCAGGCGCTGGCCATAGCGGCGGTATGGGAGGGATGTACTGAACCACGATCTTTTGCCGTGGCTCAACGAAAAATCTCATCGAAAACCCTACGTATTCATTGAGATTCTTTCCGCATTTTCAGGGCGGCTTGACTGGGTCAGTTAACACACGACCTGTGGAGCGCCCCTGTAGAGCCTCGCGAGTGTCGGATGCTCAAGAATCGTGGTGCTGGTTAGCTCCCTCCGCAGTGTTCTTTCCGGTTGGAGGCGTCTATGCCTTTACAATACGACATCTTCAAAAAGACAAAAAACTCCGTTGTTTGGGTAGAGGCCGTGGAGGATATCGTCACGGCAAAGAAACGACTGATCAGCCTTGCATCGGGCAGAACTGACGATTACCGAATCTGGGATTCCTCGAAGCAACAGTTTATCGACCAGCTGGATGATTGCGCCTAGTTACGGCAGAAACAGCTACAGTTGGATGCGAGGTTATTCGCCTGCGCCTCGACGCTTCTATTCGACAGACCAATACAGAAACCGCTCGCTGATCGGTTCGATCAACACTGCGTTACTTGGGAGGAGGGGAGGCTATCTCCGCTTCGTTTTTGCTGGGCGCAAGAGTGTAAGGGAGTTGCGGCAATGTAAGCAGCACAACAGCGTACAATGCCTTTGTGAGAAACGGGGATAAGCGGCGATATTTTCAAATCAAAAGGGGAGCAATCTGAAGATGGGATACGGCAACCGGGACAAACCAGAAGGCAAATCAGGACGGGTCGGATTTGTGGAAGGCCGACTCAACGAGCTGCGACGTCGGTGGGAAAATGCGACAGACGAACGCGAGAAGAGTGAGGTGTCTGAACAAATCCGCGAGTGGCAATCATTTAGGCCAGAACGATCCGCACCCTCCGGCGGCGGACGGTCGTAAATCTTGATTCGCGTTATCTAGACTTGTGACGCCGCTGTGACGGGAATGCGGGCAAAATGAGGGATGACGAGGGCAATACCAGGCTATAGTAATTTTCAGAGCCCGCGCCGGAAGCACTCAAGAGCAATATAGGGATATGCAGAGGATTTAGTTTCGTCCGCTCATAATCCGTTGGTCGCAATTTTGAAAGGCTAGCTCTGCTACTTGTTAGATTTCGGTCGCATCGCAAGCCCCGTACCGAGGGCTGCAGCGTGACGGTTGGCGATGCCAGCGCGGGGGTGCTTGCGATCGTCTCCAGGTCCACCACTTCTGCCCGCGGGGCCATGGGTGACGACACAGACTAAAGTCTGATGACGCTCTGCGCTAATTGCCGCGGTCCTCCCACCGAAGGTGATTCACACCGGAGTGAATGAAAGTTACGTCGCAGCTGGCTTACAGCCGCGCGAATCGCTATCAATCCACCTTGTCCATGCATGATTTCAAGGATTATAGTAGGGAGCGATTGATATGAGCTCTGACTCCAAACGGCCCTGTCCGTATTGCGGCGGTTCCGAAGTGTTTCGGTCGCATCGCCGCGGGACCATGGAGAGGTATCTCCTGCGCGCAGTCGGAGTCCGTCCGTTCCGCTGCGTCAATTGCGATGCCCGATTCTATGGGCGCAGAGATTCCTACGGCCCGACATCGCAGGATGTCAGAGCGGCCTAACGAACGAGTTCTTCAGTCTCTCAAAAAAAGATCCGGTCAACCTTAGTGCCTAAAGCGGAGGCCAGTTTTCCGGCCAGGTCGCATGCGAGGTGCTTTTGCATGACGATTCGTATTTCGGGATTGGCGCTCAGATAACGCTTAGCGCTGGAATTCAAGCCCGCATTTTCGTGTTGCCAACGACTACCGCCTGAGAGTAATTTCCCCAGATCACATTTGTGGGCATGGTAGCTTCTGGTTACGGTTTCATAGTTCCTGTTCGTCTTCTTGTTCTTACTGTTTGTGCTCCCTGACCGCTAATTAGGAGGCCAGACATGTGGAGTACTTACGCGTTGATTTCGTTGTTTTGTCTTTTTCTTCTGTGCCAGACGGGCATACGCGCTCAGGAAATCGTTGTGCCTGCCGGAACGCTTCTGCACTGTACCCTGGACGAACCCAATTTCTCCTCGGCCACTGCTGACATCGGCGACCCGGTTTTGTGCCACCTCAGCAATCTTCAGCAATTTGGGCGAACGGTCTTCCCAAGGGACAGCTATTTGCAGGGCCACCTGGAAGCAGCTAAGGAACCTGGGCACTTCTTCGGAAAGGGGTATCTGCAGATCCAATTTGACCGGATCGTCCTGCCCAACACAGATATGCGAATTTCCAGCAAAATAATTGTGGCGCACGGATATCGGATAAACCGTCAAGGCGATATCGTGGGTCACGGCCATGCCAAGCGCGATGCGATTGAGTGGATGATTCCTCCACTTTGGCCTTGGAAGGTCGTCTCCTTGCCTGCTCGAGGTCCCCGACCCACGCTGAAGGGAGAAGAGGCGCTCACCCTTCGGCTAATGGAAGACATTGTTTCTGAATCAGAATCTCCCCTCGAACCTGAGTCTCCGCTGGAACCCGAGACGGCACAGGTCACCCGGATTGCTCTGACGTCCAATATTGCTTTCGATGTAAAAAAGTATCGGATCGACGGGGATCGCCTCAATTACGTGCTTCCCGACGGGCATGCGGGCGCTGTAGAGGTCCGCGACGTGAATTGGCGAAAGACTTCGCAGCTCAACGCTGAACGGGGAAAGGCGCCAATTCTACAGGCGAATTTGGGATCCCACTAGTCTGGTTTCCCTCTTTGGATGTAGTTGCAGTTTACACCGGAGCCTCAACCGAGTTTGACAAGTCCCGAAAGTACGCCTTCTTTTTCAACGATGGCCTGTATTGTTTGGCATTGCGACGCATTGCTAAGACTTTAGCAAATTTTTTTTCTACTGTAACGGTGATGGGGGCGTTTCAAGATTGAACTGCTTCTCCCACGTCCAAGGGGACCATCCACTTCCATAAGGACAGCCACTGTCGAGTGCATTTGTTAAGAAACTGGTTAAGGCGCGGGGCTAGCAGAACGAAAGCAAGAAACGGCCGTGCCGGGCTGGCCTCGGTATCTCTTCATGACCTCGAAGACGGTTGACTGCCCCGTCATCTAAATAGAGTCAACGCCTGCTCAGATGCGAAAAATACTTTGGCGGCTGGAATTCAATCGTGACGTCCTGTTGAGCTTGGACAGGCCTTTCGTTCAAGAGAGTGGGCTTGTAGCGCCACTGGCGAATGGCGCTCATTGCAGCAGGAAGAAGAGAGGTCGAGCCGCTCAAGCGCTTTATATCCAGTACTTGGCCGAGCTGTCCGATGGTGGCGCGGACCTTTACGGTTTCGGCCGATCTGAACCGATCCCCCGGCTTTGGATAGCGAAGCCCAACATAGGAGACAAGCTCACCAGCTTGCAACCGACTGGGTTGGCGAGCCACTTTAGGTCCGTCCTCGGGATGGACCAAAACGGAGAGCTGCGAGGTAATCGCGAACGAAGAACAGGCGGCGATAGGTTTTTCCGGGAAAGTCATCCTGAACGATTTGCTCCCTTTGGGTGGGGCAGTAACAAGGATTACGGAAGGCGGCGACGGTCGCAATGCTGTGCCTGTCGCAGGCATTATCTTGCGTGGGGCCAGATTTCCCGGCGCGGCATCTTTCGGATCCTCAGTCACAGCCGGACGATTGTGTTTGGTAGCCACCGCTGACGGTTTCGGCGCAGTGGCCGTCACAGGTTTTACCGGCTGAAGGGCAACATTTCGTGGCGCGCTACGAACAAGGCCGACAGCCGCAGCCGGATAAACGTGTTTGAGACCTGGCGTTTGAGGCGACGATTTCGGCGCCGCGGCCGACACAGGTTTTGGGGTGAGAAGGTCACGATTTCTTCGCGCGCTGGGTATTGAGCCACCAGCCACCGTTGAATGTGATCGCTCGGCAGCGGCCGATGGCGGCACGCTTCGCGCAATTAGCCCGGTCGAGCCACTGCGCTTAGGACCGACGTCGGGAATAGCAGATTGTTTAGATTCTATTGCCGGAGATGAATTTGAATCTGTCGAGGGGACTCTCACGGAAGGATCAGAGTCCCGAGTGCCTTCCCTGGACTTTTCTTCGGAAGGCGGGGTGTCATCGAGTTTATTGGCGCCCGAGGGGAGATCGGAATCAATGTG
>DATHPI010000079.1:0-2871 GCA_035484035.1 Chthoniobacterales bacterium | reverse complement strand
CAGCGGGTTGCAAAACGATCTGCTGTTCATCTGCGGTTCGTACGGCCTGATAAAACCGGTGAAGAGTTTCGTACTGATCAGGCTGGAGGTAAATTACGTCTGATTTGAGAGTGCGCGTCAGCCGCAGGGCGTCTTTGTCACTTTCAAAACTCAAGGTGTAACCGACGAGGTCAGTCTGTGTGTTTTGGGCCTTCGGCAGAATGGCCACCGGCCATTCCGGCGGCAGAGCGATGCGGAGGTCGTCCAGTTTCTGGAATTTCCAGGAGAAATAGAGGGGATGCACTCGCGTTGGATGATCGCATGTGTGCTTTTCCGACAGGCTAAACAGCCCCACAGGCAAGAGCGCTCGGCGCCCCGCGCCGGAGACCCAAGAAGGCACTTTCAGATTGAACTCGGCGAACAAACTGGGTGCGGAGCTTGTCCAGTCCGGCTTGTTGGTAAGCTCGATTTCGGCGGTCGCGGGAATGGAGGCCTGGACATCGTCCTCAAGGAATTTCTTGCGCTGATTCAGGTCCTCGTCGCGTTCCACGAAACGGCGCCAGGCCGCTTCGTGGCCGGAATAGGTGATCGTCAGTTTCCCTTCCAGAGACCCTTGCGAACTGATTTTCAAATCTGCTCTGCGGACGATCTGTGAAACCGAGCTGTCCGGATACGGAATATCTACCCAAGTTCCGCCGTCCTTGTCGAGTTTGAGAGCCTGAACGCCAGTCTCTCCCCAAGGAAGCAGGCCGTAGGAGGTAAAAATAGTGCCGGGGTCAAAGAAGAGATCCTTCCCGTTCAACTTCACGAGCACAGCGTTACCACTCAGGTCGGATATTCGCATGAACTTCGGATTAAAAAGATTGTCTTGTCGCGAGGCGACGTAGACGGAGTAGGCGTCAAATCCAGCGGAGCGCACCAGCGCCAAAAAGGCCCAGTTGATCTGGGTCCGGTTCCCGCGGCCCTGTTTCCAAAGATCCTCGATATTTT
Organism: Chthoniobacterales bacterium; assembly: GCA_035484035.1. Classification (GTDB taxonomy): domain Bacteria; phylum Verrucomicrobiota; class Verrucomicrobiia; order Chthoniobacterales; family JAFAMB01; genus JAFAMB01. Next base: position 1,902 of record DATHPI010000079.1, on the reverse strand, counting down.
TGATTTCCTTTTCCTTGGCCCGTTTTTGCTCTTGCTCGGTTCTTACGAGGTCATACGACGTGTTCCGGATCTGCTGGACTCTCGCGTATATCTTTTGAAGCTTTACTTCGGCAGTATCCGCAGGGGAAACAATCTGGGGGATTGCTTCCTCGATTGGCTTACGTTTCGAGATAAAGGCTTCCACGTCTACATTCCAGCGCAGACCGAGCTTTTTCCAAAAATTCGGAGGGTCGCCTACGAGGCTGGGATCGGCGTAGTTGAAGTCTACTTTAAAACGCATGGAGTCTTCAGGGGGCATGTCCGGCTCGGATTCAAAAGCAGGAATGTCCCGAGAGTCCAAACGAATGGTGCCCCCTTCCTTGGTGGGAATCGTGCTGTCTGCTGGAAGCCCGTTGGGCCATGACCACTGAAAGGCAAAGATCCGGGGATATCGTTTGAGGGAAAACCGGGCGTGCTTGGTGAAAAGCTCTTGACTTAAGATCCAGTGAGTACTGAGAAAGGAGTCTATATTGAGGTCCGCCATGTACTGATACTCGATGATGCTGCCAAGTTGCACATCAGGCAGAGCGAAACTCTTGGTCGAATATTTCACGCCGCGCGCTTTCACAATGACTTTATCGAATACACGACCGTCAAAGTCGACAATCGTGCCGTCGGGATGAATCGTTCTGGCCTTGATGTTGTAAATCTTCTCGGTTCCCGCGAAAAAAGGAATTTGGACCTCGGCGTAGTTCCGACCTTCCTCTGCGAAGATTTTGATGCGGACGTAGTTGTATTCGTGAATAGGAAAGGAGCTATCGTCGCGATCCACCTGCCGGTAAAGGATAATCGCCGGGCTGCCAGGCGCTTTCGGCTCACTGGTCATCTTCAATTCATCTGCAGAGATGGCTTGCCAGTCGTCGCCCGCGCTGGCGGCCGAAGTATAGAAGATGGAGGCAAAGAAAAGCAGAGCGGCAAACTTGCGTGAGCGTTTATAAGTCAAAGCAGTCCCCTGTTGCCAAAAACGCAGATAAGAAAGCTAAGCCACATCCTGGCTGAAGCGATGGGGCCTGAAGCTCTTGGTTCAAAAGATGTGGCCGATCGATGATGCTGCTGCTCTGGGTACTATAAACAATAGGACATTAAGGGTGTCAAGGGAGCAAAACATCTGGACAATTTCTGTGGTTGATGCAGCGCTACTCGGAGGCACCGCGCTCGACGTAACGTCAGCGAGGTATGGTGGTGCGACGAACGGGAATGTTGACTGGTGGAGTGTCTTCGCTCTCGAAGTCGGCGGGACCCGGATGTGCGGCGTGAAATTCGGGGCGGGACTCCAGGAGGCGGACGCAACGGTTCCAGCGGAGGATGCTGTCGTCGTTGCCGGCTGGGCGGATTTTCTCGGCTTCAGCGAAATGGTGGAGGGCTTCTTCGATTAGCGGAAGAAGGATGTGGGCGGAGCAGCCGGAGTGGAGCTGGGTTTTGGCGCGGCGTTCCTGGAGAAGGCCGGAATAGTAGTGGCGCTCGTAGGGATCGCGGAGGGACTGGAAGATGGAATAGACTTCGCCGTAGCGATCGGCGACGGCGCCGGTGAACTGGTCGGTGATGGCGAGGCCTAGCATGCGGCGAGCGAGTTGATGATCGGCGTCGACGACGAGAATATCGCGGCAGATGGATTCGGCTTCTTCGGGTTCGTTGAGGTAGCGATAGAGCTCGGCTTTGGCGATGGCTTCCGCGATGCCTGCTTTGGAGATGGATTTGAGTTGGTGCGGCATGGGACCTCCGTGGATGGTGAGGTAATGAGGCAGAGGAGGTAAGGAAGTAAAGATCAGGACGACTTTCCGTTACGGTTCCTCACGCTACTTTGAAAAACCCTGGAGCATGATACCTGAGTTCGGCGCGCGGAGACGAACACTTGTGCAAGGG
>DATHPI010000078.1:0-17864 GCA_035484035.1 Chthoniobacterales bacterium | reverse complement strand
TCCTAGGAATGCCGCTTTTCTGAATCCATGCGCGCAAGATAGAACCGATTGCGTGGACCAATAATCACTTTCCATCAGGATCAACTCATCCGGGAGTAACGCATTTGAAGACATACCAATCATGAGCCGAACAATCTGGCTAGGTGCCGTGGCATACGATCCAAAGGTGGTTACGATTTGGGAAGGGATGCGGCGGTACTTTCACGAGGAATCGCGCCTACCAGTTGAGGTCCTGCTGTTCCAGAGTTACGAGATGCAGGTCAGTACCCTCCTGGCTGCGCCTGGCGAAACTACCCCGCGGATTGACATCGCCTGGAATACGAATCTGGCTTATCTGCAAGCCGACACTTGGAGCGATCATCGCTGCCGCCCGATTGCCATGCGCGACACAGATATTGGATGGGAGACCAAAATCGTAGCGGCCACCGGAGGTCAGGTCGTTACACTCACCGACCTGAGCAATCGCATTTTGGCACTCGGGAGCCGTGACAGTGGTCACGCAGCGATCCTTCCGGTCCATTTTCTGGCGGATCAAGGTTTAATCGAGGGGCAACACTACCAGACGGTGCGCTTCAACAGCGATCTCGGCAAGCATGGCGACACTGGCGCGAGCGAGGTCGAAGTCGTTCGCGCAGTTCTCGATGGCCGCGCGGACGCCGGCGCCATCGGCAGCCCCTTCTGGAAGAAACTACGCAGCGAGCATTTGGTGCCGGAAGGCGCCCTGACCGAAATCTGGACGTCGCCACCCTACAATCACTGCATGTTCACGGCTAGAGCCGATCTCGAACCATCACTGGAGCAACGGTTCGTTGAGGCTCTGTCCGGGATGAGCTACGACAATCCGAGCCACCGCATCGTGCTTGATGCCGAGGGACTCCGCCGTTGGGAACCGCCGCACCTCGATGGGTACGACTCGCTGCGGCAGGCGGCTGGGCAACAGGGATTCTTTAATCGCCCGGTCTAGTGCTTTCTTGGCCACATCGCGCACCGGAGCAGAAGCGCCCAAACTGCTTCCGGATACCCTTAGTTAATTTCAGGCGCAGTTGAAGATCATCGCCAATCGCCGCTGATGCTGGCTTTCGCTTTCGAAGGCCCGACGCACCGCCGCGAAAGACTCGGTCAGCGGAAAGATTTCGGGGGTGACGAGCATATCGGCGTCCGTAGCTCCGACCGGATGCCAGTAGACGCCTTCTGCCGTGATGGTAATCTCAGGTGCCAAATCAGCGCGCGCAAGAGCAACGCCTTCCACGGCGAAACCCCGCAACGCGATCCGGCGGATCACTCGATCCTCGTCCTTGATCTTGTGTGCATCGAGGAAGCGACGGAACTCCTCAGCCTCGCCATCATTGGAGACGGTGGCCGCCAATCGAACCCTGAACCCTTCCCGGCGAGCGGTCTCAACACCCTGCCAAGCGCGCAGCCAGGTGCCCGCTCCCCGATGGCGGTCATGGAGCTCAGGCGTCGGACTGTCGAGGCTGACCTGTAGCGTCAAGCGATCGCTTGGCAGAGAACGGAGCGTTTGCAGCCGCCACCCTCCTAGCAGCATACCGTTGGTGAGCACTGTCGTAGGCGCCGCGGCGATGCACGAAGCCAGGATTTCGCCGATATCTGTCAGTAGAAAAGGTTCGCCACCGGTCACGAAGATTTCACCAACGCCTATTTCGGCCGCTTCGCTGGTAATCCGCCGAACCCGAGAAAGACCAAGCTCCCTCCTCGACACTTTGGGTGAAGAGCGCACGCAACAATAGTCGCAATGCAGGTTGCAATCGAAATTCGTATACAACCAAAGGCGAGAACCGACTGGGCGTGCGGCATCGGTATTTGCGGGAGCCTCCCCGCACCGGATAACCCATCTTGTGCAATCCGACTCGACAATCGTATCGACCAACGTATTGCGGGTAAAGCGACACCAAGCTTCAAGCTCGGCGCCGAGAGTTTCTTCACGGCCAACTATCGCCAGGAGGTCGCCCGGACCACATCGCCGCAGCGCACTAATGAGCTCGGGGAGAAGGCCCGTGGCAAAGGACTTATGCCGGGCATCCAGCTCAATATTCGCTTTGGTTGGCATGCGCTACTATTTCACACTCCACCACGCCTTCGCGGCCTCCTTGCGTTTGACCGGGTGAATCGTGGAATTGAGTCACGTACTCCGCCGCATGGTCTTTGAGTGTGCGGGGAACTCCAGCTTTATTTGGCGGCGAATCAGCGGCTCGTTTCCGCGGATTCGATTTTATCGTTCGCAATAGCCGCTCTTCGACAAGAGCTGGAGAATGCCGGACGTTAGGCGGGTAAAGGAAAGCAATTCTGGTGCAACGCACCTTGCCGGGTGATTCTAGAAGCTGCGCAAAAAAACGATGAAAAACTCTTTGGTAGTTCTCTTAGCAGGGTGGGCAATCGGCGTTGCAGTGCCGGCTTACGCCCAACAAAAAGACACGGTCGATCCAAAAATAGCCCCCGAGATTGATGCCCTCGGTAAATTAGCTGAGGCAATCAACAAAAACGACGCAGATGCTGTCGCAGCGGTCTTCACGGAAGACGGGGTTTGCGTAACGCCGCAAGGACCTATTTACGGTCGGGAGGCAATCAAGGAACATTATACAGAGGTCTTCAAGCAATTTGAGTTAAGCAACGATATCCCCAAGGCCGACCCGAATTCCCCCCACACCATCGGTACGGCTGGTAATGAAGTATGGGAAACTGGAGAATGGAGTTCTGATTTCCGAAACATCGACGGTGGTGGTACTGGACAAAACCGGGGATACTATTCCGCAATTTATATTCGTGAAGGCGATGCTTGGAAGATCCGTATGCAGATCTTCAACGTCACCCCACCGCCTGCTTAGAATTATTGAGACATACAATCGGGCGAACGGTTTATTTTGAGGGTTCCCAGGGTTTGAAACCCAGGGCTCCAACCCAGGGCTGAGTGCTGTAACCCCTTCGGTTTCGGGGCAGCCCCTTCGAGGCGGACTATGCGAACATTCCGCCTTGAGGGCCGTTCAAAGTTCCCGAAGCATCTTTGGCCACCGCTTTGCCTCGAACAGCAAGAATGAATAAGTTGATGTTTACATTGACTACAATGCTGACGCTGCCTACATTGGCTCAGCGATCGTGTGTGAGTTGCTTACCGCGCGCACCAGGCACTGGAATGGCGCGAAATCATCAGGCGATCCGGATTTGATGCGAAACAGCCGCTGGTTCCTCATAAAACGCATTCAGAGCTGTCACAATAGCCGCGGGCGGCTGTCATAATTAGTGTCGCCCGATAAGGCGGCAAAAAGGAGAGAGATAATGAATTGGCAAAGTCGGTTGGAAAAGACAGTGATCGCCTTGAATCTGATTGGTTTAGCGCTTGGCTTCGGCACCCTTGGCGTTCTTATCCTGGTGAAAGGAAAACATGGAGGTCAATCCTGGATCAGCGGAGTCCTCGGCATATTCGTGGGCTCACTATTTCTGCTGTTTGCAATTTACTTCTGCAAGCATAACTGGGGGCGGCGTCCCTGGAAGGTCAGTCTTCGGGAGGCAGTTGATTACTTCCTGCCGTATGACCGACCCGAGGTACCCCAACTGATGCAGACGGAGAGTGCCGACTTGTTAGGCGTCGCGCGGCAACAGTCGGGCCTTTCTGGTGCATCGTCTCGCAAATAATGGTGGCGTCGCCGGCGGTCACGGCTGTTTTGTTTGTGCTCAACCCGTTCAGCAAATGCTGAACAGTCTCGGGTACAATGGCCTTGAGCGCAGCGCCCTTAACTTTGCCTTCGATGGATACGGCGACCAATCCGTGGAGTGTTGCACCAATGGTCAGGGCCAAACGATCGGGATCGCCCGCGACGATCTTTCCCGCTTCTTGACCCTCTCGCAATATCTTTGGAATGTGCGAAAACGCCGCTACTACAGCAGTCCGAAGTTCGGGCAGCATCTCCGGCCGTCGTTTGGCCTCAAACATTAAGGCGAACAGCGCTGGATGCTTGAGGGCGAATCCGACGTAAGCGAGCGCCGCTTTGGTCAATCGCTGGTTAAAATCCTGGCTGCCAGCTTTTGCCCCGTGAGCCACGACCGAGCTCAATCGGTCAAAGCCCATGATTGCCAGAGCATCGATGAGATCTTGTTTCGTGGCAAAATGCCGTTGCGGTGAGGCGTGGCTTACTCCCAGTTCACGGCTTAGTTCGCGCAATGACAAATGCTGGACGCCCCGTGTTTCAAGTGCGACTTCTGCCGCACTAAGCAGCGCTTGGCGCAGATGACCGTGGTGGTAGGGACGGGGCGAAGGCTTCACAGAGAAGAACTTACAATATTATCGAAGATTTGACAAATGTAGTCATTGACTACAATGATGACGATGACTACATTTCGTGGCATCAAGCTGACAACATCACGCCCCAGAGCACCAGTTGCTCGGTGTTGCGACGAGGCGGGCTGATTCCCGATCTCGACCGGCCGCCCGATTTCGAAAACTGAACAGATTGCCATGTCAGCACTGTAAAAAATCAACACTATGAATAAACACAATGAAGCCATGCTCGGCGGCCGATTCACGTTTCCCGGCACCTCGTTGACAGTCCAACGGATAGGCTATGGCGCGATGCAGTTGGCCGGCCCCGGTGTGTGGGGGCCGCCGAGGGACCAAGAGAGTGCCGTCGCCGTCCTTCGCGAGGCCGTCGCCGCCGGCGTGAACCATATCGACACCTCCGACTTCTACGGGCCTCACGTCACTAACCAGATCATCCGGCAGGCCCTGCACCCATACCCGACGGAACTGGTCATCGTCACTAAGCTCGGTGCCCGCCGGCCGCCCGACAAATCGTGGCAGCCGGCCATCTCGCCCGAAGACCTGACCGCCGGTGTCGAAGACAACCTCCGCAACCTGCACCTGGAGGCGCTCGACATCGTCAACTACCGCGCGATGGGGTCGATCCACGGCCCCAAAGAGGGGTCGATCGCCGAGCAGGTGACGGTGCTGGCCGACCTCCGGCGCAAGGGACTGATCCGCCACATCGGCCTGAGCAACGTCACGGCGGCCCAGGTCTCCGAGGCTCAGGCTATCACTGACGTTGTGTGCGTGCAGAACAACTATAACCTTGCCCACCGCCACGACGACGCCCTGATCGACGACTTATCCCGACAGGGCATCCCGTACGTCCCGTTCTTCCCGCTTGGGGGATTCACGCCGCTGCAGTCTTCCACCCTATCATCAGTCGCGGACCGCCTCGGGGTCACGCCGATGCAGGTCGCACTGGCGTGGCTGCTGCACCGCTCGCCCAACATCCTCCTAATTCCCGGCACGTCGTCCGTCGCTCACCTCCGCGAGAACCTGGCCGCCGACCAGTTGATGCTGTCGCCACAAACCTTGACGGAGTTGGAGGGCATCGCTTCCGCGGCCGTGGGTTGAAGCCCTCTCCCAAATCGTCCTCGTTATCGTGCTCGTCCTCGTCCTCGATCTTTTGGTGGTGGAAGGCGAAAAACAGGCGCAACGACGAGCGCGAGCATGAGCTCGATCACGATTGAACGGGGCGGCAAAAGCGGTCTTCGCCGGGCGGTTCCTTGTGTCAGACAGAAAATTCCTTACGAAAGACGGATCACCCGGGGAACCAAACGCTCTTCGTCTGCCGAACACCATGCGGAGGAATGAGTATCGAAGAACGATAATCTTAAGCTTTTGAGCTGTCTGCCTACAGATTGCCCGGGGTAGAACCGGCGGAATTGCCGGCCGCCATTGGTTTTCTTAGCGGCCGTTTTTGGCGCACGGATCCATCGACCACCTCAACATGCATACTTTCCCACTTTCGATCTCTTCCAGCGAGTTACTTGCGCGAGGCACAGAAGTTGCCCGGTTTTCAGCTGAAAACGCCGCAGAAATTGACCGCACTGGATCTTTTCCGGAAGAGGAATTCGCCCAGATAATCTCCGCCGGGCTGATCGTTGCTCCGTTGGCCCGGAGCCTGGGAGGGCTCGGGCTGGGGTTTGAGTCTCAGAATATCGCAGATTTGCTACGTCTTTTGCGGATCCTGGGCAAGGGCAACTTGAGCGTCGGGCGCCTCTACGAAGGGCACGTCAACGGTTTGCAATTGATTCAAACGTTTGCTACTCCTGACCAAATCGAACACTTCGCCCACGATGCCCGAGGCCAGAAGATTTTTGGGGTTTGGAACGCTGAGGCTGGCGATGGTCTCAAATTTCAACCTCTCGGTCATCGAAGATACGAGCTTACCGGCTCGAAAACGTTCTGTTCGGGTGCCGGCCATGTTCAAAGGCCTTTGGTCGGAGGAAGCTTACCTGACGGTCAGCACCAGCTTTGTGTTGTGCCGATGGAGCAGGTGAAGACCCGAATAGACTCGAGTTGGTGGACCGCCACCGGCATGCGGGGAAGCGTAAGTTTCAAGGTGGATTTCTCCGGAGTTGTCTTGGACGACGCTTGGTTTATCGGGAATCCCAACGACTACCACCGTGAGCCCTGGTTAACCTTGGGCGTAGTCCGCTTCGCTGCCGTGCAGTTAGGAGGAGCAGAAGGATTGGTCGCAAGCACTCGGAACTTTTTGCGAAAACTGGCGCGAACCACGGACCCTTACCAGATTGCGCGCCTTGGACAGATGGCTCTGGCGGTGGAAAGCGGAAGACTGTGGCTCGAAAGCGCCGCCGAAAAAGCGCGCGCCTTTGCTCCGATCTTCGGAGGCGATGCGGCCGCCACAAAACATCGCTCCCCAGAATTAACCGTCTACGCCAACATGGTGCGGACAGCCATCGAGCAAGCAGCCATGGAGGTGATGAAGAACGCTGAACGCTCCCTCGGCACTCGCGGCTTGTTAGCTCCGGAACCGGCGGAACGTATCATCCGTGATTTGCGGCTCTACCTTCGACAACCTTGTTTCGATGCCGCCCTGGCAGCGGTAGGCACCTACACTCTGGGGCAGGAGTCGGAAAATCAGGAGTCAGAAGTCAGGAGTCAGGAGTTGCAGAATACGAGAGTTCCAGTGCGTTTCGACGAACCTAGACGTCAACAATTCTGAACTCCTGACTTCTGATTATGAATTCAAACGCTCCCGAGAGTTTGGGTGCTTCCTACTTCGCTCAGATCTACCAGACGAACCTGGATCCTTGGAACTTTGAAACTAGCCGTTACGAAAGAGAGAAATACCTCGCTTCACTTGCGGCATTGCCATTAGAACGCTACGGTCGCGGTTTTGAGGTCGGCGGATCCATTGGCGTGCTCACTCGGATGTTGGCCGACCGGTGTGATCGATTGCTGTCAATTGACGTTTCCTCCCTCGCACAAGTACGCGCCCAAATCCGTTGCGCGGACCAACCACAGGTTGAGTTTCAGATTATGCAATTCCCGGGGGAGACACCCAACCAGACCTTTGATCTAATCGTGCTCTCTGAGGTAGGCTATTATCTGTCCGAAAAAGATCTTCTTATTGCCAGGGATTGGATCGTTAACGCCCTTCGACCAGGCGGACATCTTTTATTGGTCCATTGGACCCCCTTGGTGGAGGAATACCCGCTCAGTGGGGATGAAGTTCACAATCTTTTCCTGGCCATCACGCCTGCTCCGCTCACTTGCGTTTTCTCCTCCAGGAAAACGCATTATCGTATTGACGTACTGGCTCTTTCTTCATCAACCGGTTGATGTTTTCTGCCATTGTCAAAACCTATCGCAGGCAGAATCTTTTTTCTGGGGACCCGCCGGAGATTGGATAAGCGAATACGTAAAGCCGCGACAGCCTCTGCTAGAGACATTGGCGGCCACAATTTCTGCCATTCGGCTTCCGACTTTTGCCGGAGATCTACTCGTTCCATCAATTGACCCCAGGTTTGCGGCCGAAATACTTCATGCCATAACCAGGAACCCGAAATACCCAGCGACCGCGCCACTCCTCTGACCCGAGAAGAAATCAGGGGCCGGTTTAGTTGAACTTCCCGGCTCAATTCCCGCAGAGTTTGCCTGGCCCTCAAGCGGATCTCGCTCGCAGAAACGCTTTCTACTAACAAAGGCCGCGATTGTTGCCCCAAGCTCCCGAAATGCCTTAATCCAGCGGAGAACCCGTGTTCTACTCTGCCATCGAGCCGGGCTGAGGTAGTGACCCGAACGTCCAGGCTATGCCGAAACCGTGCTCCGCTCCGCAAGATCGCTTTGTAGAGTGCCTTGTCTTCGTCTTCCAAAACATCGGGTAAACCGCCGATCTGTGCATACAGGCCGGCTGTGATTGCCAGACTCGCGCCAATGTGATTGAAATGGCGCGGAAAAGGATCAAACGGATCGGGATCAATCAGATCTTCCAGTTCGGCGAGCAAAAAATCATACGCGACTTGTCGCAAGTAGGTAAGTTCCGCCGATGGATACAGCAGTGATCTCTCAACTCGATCAGCCACAATCCGTCCACCGACCGCGTCTGCGCCAGCATCAACCTCCCGCATGATTCCAGCTATCCATCCCGGATCTACAAAGCTGTCGGCGTCGGTGGAAACGATTATTCCGTCAGACCGGCCCAGCAGGAAAAGCCTTCGGCACGCTTCGTCCATCAGTACTTTGCGTGCGCACCCGACGTAACTCCTCTCCGGCGGGAATTTGATTTCAACCACATGCAGAACCAGGTGCGGATGTCGAGCACCGAAGGCGCGAGCTCGCGCGGCGGTCTCGTCGTGACAATTGTTCGCTAGGACAATTACCTCATATTTCGACGGGCCGATTGGCCTTCCGCTGGGATCAACCTGTCCAACCAGCGCTGATAGGCACTTCTCAATCCGCACACTTTCATCACGCGCAGGCACAACAATGCAGGCTTCACACGTTTCGAGCGGAGATTGATCAACGAGAGATTCACTGAAATGGATTTTTGGCGAATAAGTGATCGGCATAGCAAAACGAAATGTGGTCACCCATATACGAATTTCCTCCCCCGTTTGGTTGCCTGGCTCGCTTCAATCGCCGTCGCCGCAATTTGTGCGGTCCGAAACAAGTCCGGTCCTCTGACCACCTGCGAACCTGAACGTATCGGCCAATCGGCGTCGGGCGTATCGGCGGAAGGCGCGTGCGCGCAATTCGGTGAGACTCTTTCAACAGTTCCATTTTATGAAACAGCGCATTGTCATTGAGCGAACCGCTGGTTCGCCCAAACACACGGACCCCGCAAAACTCTCTAACGCCGATACGCCGACAGGCCCTGCGTTCGGAATCCCGATTTTGATGTATCACCGGTTGGCAACCGCCGGTCCAGCGGGATTGGAGCGGTTCCGGGTAGATCCGACCTTGTTTGATGAGCAGCTTTCTGCCCTCAGGCACCACGGGTACTCGACGATCTGCCTTACCCGCGGCGTCGAAATTCTTTCCGAGTGTCAAGAGCCAACAGGAAAACCAGTCATAATAACTTTCGACGATGGCTACCGGGATTTTTTGACCGCCCTCCCCTCTTTACAAAAACATTTTTTTAACGCCACGGTCTTCCTGGTCGCTGGTCGAATTGGCGGCTTTGCCGACTGGGACAACTGTTACGGCGAAGCTGCGCCGCTAATGTCGTGGCCTGAAATTCTCGAGATTGCCGGGGAAGGCACTGAACTCGGCTGCCATTCCTTGACTCACCGGCCAATGACCGAAATGAACTACTCAGATCTGCTGAGAGATACCTGGCAGGCTCGCAAGATTCTCGAAGACGGCTTGGAAACGCCAATTGCTCCCTTCGCCTATCCGCATGGTGCCGAAAATGAAATCGTCCGCGGCGTGATTGCCGAGCTCGGGTTTAGCTGTGCGGTCAGCTGCCGACCAGCCTTGGCGCGGTTCGGAGACGAGATCCTCTCTCTCCCGCGCATTGAGGTTCCGGGCGGCTGCACGCCAGACGAACTAATTATTCAAATCGGTGGTTGTCTTCAGGAGGTCTAAACCGGCCCGTTCAAGAGGCACTAAGAACGCCATGAAAAGCCTCTAAAGAAAGTGGTCCTTCGCCTTGCATCCGATCAAAAAGCTTTGCCGTTTCACACTCCCGGTTTGCCGAGAACACTGCTTCGCATCGCCCTTCTCGCACGTAAGCAGCTACGAATTTAGGCTCCTGTAGATTCCCGTCGATTACTAGCTGACTATGATCCGACATCTGTCCGAAAAATTCGTATCGAACGCCGTAATGGTAAGTCCAAAAATAGGGAACGCCACTATACGTTTTTTCCAGACCCATCATGTTGGCTGCCGCAGTCCTGGCTTGTTCCTGGGCCACCCGCCAATGCTCGATCCGGATACGTCGTCCATTGTCAGGTAACGGAAAATTGGCGACGTCGCCGGCGGCAAAAATGTGCCTGGCACCGATAATTCTCATGGAGGCGTCCACGGCAAGGCTTTGGTCCTCGCCGCGTGAAACCTTTTTCAGAAAGGCTGTTGCCGGTTCGATCCCAATACCGCTGACCACCAAGTCGGCCCTGAGCTCTTCTTTGCTGTTTAGTTTGATCGTTGAGCCTGAGCCAACTTTATGGATTGAGATGACCTTCGTCTCCGGCAAGAAGCGAACTCCTTTCTGCAAATGCTTTTCCAGCAGCAGTCGCCCCATTTCCGGTCCCAGCTGCTTGAGCAGCGGGATATTCTCTTCGCTGACGATCGTTACGGCCAGACCTCTCTCCCGGAAAGCTGAGGCCGCTTCCATCGAAATAAAACTGGCCCCGATCAAGACCGCGGTTTCCGCCTGTTCCGCTGCCGCGATTAGCCTGTCGGCGTCCTCCACACTGCGAAGGAGAAGCGGCTGAGATTCTTTGTCGGCCGCCGGAAGCAATTTGGGCTTTCCTCCAGTAGCGACCAGCGCCTCGTCATATTGCAAAGAAGGAATGGTCTCTTCTTTGAATCGAATGGTACGACTCTCCGGGTCGACGTGGTCGATCTCTGCTACCAGAAAATCTACCGCACAACCTCTTAGCAAATTCTCCGGGCGCAGCGGCAGCTGTTTGGCATCGGCTTGGCCGGAAAGATACATTTTGCTGAGCAAAGTTCGGTCGTAGGGAGTTCGGTGTTCCTGGGTTATCATCACCAACCGACCGGCGAACCCTAAGCCGCGCAATTCTCGCACCGCAGCGGCCCCTGCTGCGCCACCGCCCAAAATTACAAAAGTTTGATCTGCTCTGGGGCTAACTTTCCCGTAGTCAGGCGAATGTTTCATCTGGGTTGAAGCCTTAGGATCAACCCGGACATCTTCCCCGACGGTCTCCAGAAAATATGCTTTTAATGATTCCAGCGAGGGCGATTCCAGCAGCGCGCCATCTGAGGCTGAGAAACAGCTCTTATGCCATGGACAGATCAACCGCGAGCCGCACAAGGCGCCTTTCTCAAGTGGAGCCCCGGCATGTGGACAAGTCGGCGCTAAGGCACGCCATTGGCCGTCGAAAGTTCGTAAGAGCAGGATTTTTTCATCCAAGACTTCAACAAGTCGCATCTCACCGGGTCGAAGATCATTGGTCTGAGCAACTGAAATGGTGGTCACCTCAGAGTTCGTGAATTCTCTAGCGCGCGGTCGTGTTCCCGGAAAGAGAAAAACCTAGGTCAGCTTACGCAACTCCCTGAGCGCGACGGACACCATTGAAAGATCGAGCTTACCCCCGGACTGAAAGTCGGCGAGGAGCTGCCCGCTGCGTTCCAACTTGCTCTTGTTTTGCGCTTCCCACTTTTGGATGAGCGAGTCCGGCTCCTTCTCTTCGGGGCTGAATTTCAGAATCAGACCGGTGAGTTCTGTTTGCAGGCGAGAGATATCCTCAGTGAGCCCTGTTTTGGCCAGCATTTGCCAGTGGGAACCTGCAGGCAAGTCGTCGATTTGCTTTCGTAGCCAGGAAAAATTGAGTCGCCCGCCGACGACGAAGTAGACGCCCGCCACTTCTTCGACGCTCCGCTTGGTTTCAGCCGCGATCTCCACAATATCGAGCGCCGAGTAAAGCGGTTCGAAGCTTACCAAACGCTTGGCCAGATGTTCTGGAACGTTGTTTTGCTTTAGACGATCAGCCGCCGCTGTTAGAGCGGCACTCTCCTCAGAGGTTAAAAATCGATCGAGGTTTGCCGCGATAGTTTTGACGCCCGGAGCAAAATGCTCAACGTTTTTCGCGATGTCATCTTTCAAATTCTGATATCTCAGGAACCAGAGAGTGGCACGCGTCATCAACCTTTCCGCGTCAATCAGCATGTCGGACTGCACGGCATCCGGCACTTCGTTGTCCAGAGCCTCGAGCGCTTGCCAAAAAGAGACAAAGTCGAAGATCTCGCGGGAGAGTAAATAGGCTCGCACGACGTCCGGGGTGGTGGCCCCGGTTTCCTCCTGCATGCGGTGGACGTAGGTGCTACCGACCCGGTTGATCATCTCATTGGTCACATGGGTGGCAATAATTTCATGCTTGAGTGGATGACGTTCCATTTGTTCGCGATAGCGCTCGCGAAGCGGCGCCGGAAAATAGCGTACCAGCGCAGTGGAAATGTACGGATCATTCGGGACTTTGGAGGCGAGCAGCTGGTCGTAGAGCATGATTTTGCTGTAGGCGAGCAGCACCGCGCGCTCCGGCGAGGTCAGGCCGACCTTGGCTGCCCTGCGCGAAGCCAACTCCTCATCGGACGGCAGAAACTCGATTTTAGGATGGAGCTTGCCGGCCTTTTCCAGATGCTTAATGAAGCGCGTTTGGGCGTCCAGCGGCATCCCTTCGCGCACGCTGAGCGACTGCGTTTGGAAGTAATTGTCGCGCAACACCAGCACTCCGACTTCATCGGTCATTTCGGCCAACAGTTCGTTGCGCTGCTCTGCGGTGATGAGTCCTTCGGCGACCACGGAATTGAGCAGGATTTTTATATTAACCTCGTGATCCGAGCAGTCAACGCCGGCGGAATTGTCAATCGCGTCGGTATTGATTTTGCCACCGGCAAGCGCGTATTCGATGCGACCGAGCTGGGTGAGACCAAGATTTCCGCCTTCTGCAACCACTTTGCAGCGCAGTTCCCCGCCGTTTACCCTGATGGCGTCGTTCGCTCGATCCCCGACGTTCACATGGGTTTGATTCGTTGCCTTTACGTAGGTGCCGATCCCACCGTTATAAAGCAGATCCACCGGCGCCTTCAGGAGAGCGCGAATGAGATCGGTTGGGGTGAGCGCGTCATCGTCAACGCCCACGATTTTTTTCACTTCAGGGGTCAAGCTAATGGATTTGGCCGCGCGCGAGTAAACGCCGCCTCCTGGTGATACCAGTTTCCGATCATAATCGGCCCAGGAAGAACGCGGGAGATTGAATAAGCGCTCACGTTCCTTGAAACTCGATTCCGGGTCGGGGTCGGGATCGAGAAAAATATGACGGTGATCGAAAGCGGCCAAGAGCTTGATGTGGTGAGATAGGAGCATGCCATTTCCAAACACGTCGCCCGACATGTCGCCGATCCCAACCACCGTGAAATCGGTGGTCTGGGTATTGATTCCCATTTTGCGGAAGTGCCGTTTGACAGATTCCCAGGCCCCGCGGGCTGTGATCCCCATTTTCTTGTGGTCGTAGCCGACGGAACCGCCCGAGGCGAACGCATCGTCCAGCCAGAAGCCGTATTCCTTGGAGACGCCGTTCGCGATGTCCGAGAAAGTCGCGGTCCCTTTGTCTGCGGCGACCACCAGGTAAGGATCATCGCCGTCGTGGCAAACGATGTCTTTCGGGTGAACAATTTTGCCCGCGACCAGGTTGTCGCTTAAATCCAGCAACCCGCGCAGGAAAGTCTGGTAGCAGGCGATTCCTTCTTTCATGAAGGATTCGCGGTCGGCGGGCGGCTGCTTCACCACGAAGCCTCCCTTCGAACCGACCGGGACGATCACCGTGTTTTTGACCATTTGCGCTTTCATCAGGCCGAGGACTTCGGTGCGGAAGTCTTCCATGCGGTCAGACCAGCGCAAACCTCCACGGGCCACCTTGCCGCCTCGCAGGTGTACCCCCTCCACGCGCGGGGAATAAACAAAGATTTCGAACATCGGTTTCGGCTCAGGCAGTCCTGGTACCAGAGCAGGATTGAACTTAAAGGAAAGGTAGGGCTTCGGTTCGCCGCGGGCATCCAACTGGAAGAAATTCGTGCGGAGCGTGGCCTGGATCATGGAGAGAAAGCATCGCAGGATGCGATCTTCGTCCAGGTTTTCGACTGCATCCAGTGCTTTGACGATTTCGACAGTCAGCTCCGAGGTCTTAGGTCCAGCTTCGTCGGGAGGCACGGGATCGAAACGAGCCACAAAGAGTCCAGCCAATTTTTGCGCGATTGCCGGGTGCGCGGAGAGGGCTTGTTCCATATAAGCCTGGCTGAAGGTTAATCCGGTCTGGCGCAGGTATTTACAGTAAGCCCGCAAAATCGTGACTTCGCGCCAACTGAGATTTGCCGCCAGCACCAACCGGTTGAAGTCGTCATTTTCAATTTCGCCCCGCCAAATGTGTGCGAACGCCTCTTCGAACCCCCTCTTTACAGCAGCCACGTCGAAGCGAATGTTTCCCAAGCAACTCAAGCCAAAATCATGGACGTAAACCGGTGTTTTTCCGTCGGGCTCAACCTTGTAGTTCAGCTCTTCGAGCACTTTGACACCCATGTGCTCGAGCATCGGCAAACTTAAAGAGAGGGGGACGGGTTGACCCAAGAGGAACACTTCCAGCCGAAGCGGAGTGGCGCTTGCTTTCTCACCGGCATAAAGATTCACCGCCAGTTTATTCTCGGGCCCAAGCGCGTCAATGATCGCAGCGTCAGTGACAGCCCTGGCGACAGACCGTTCCTCACGGTAGCCGGCAGGAAAGGCGAATCCGAAACGATGATGCAGCTCGTTTCCGTGCTCCTCTCCGAAATGCGTGATGAGCGCGTCGCGAAGGTCATCCCGCCAGCGGTGCACGACTTTCACAATCCGCCTTTCGATCTCACGGACGTCGAATTCAGGAACGGTTCCCGGTTTGGTGCGAATGATAATCAGCATGCGCGCCAAGGCAGACTCGGACAGATTCACCGTAAATTCCGAGCTGATGCCGTTAAAAGCCTCCATCAGAACCTGCTCGATACGGTAACGCCTCTTGGTGGCGAAGGTTTCCCGCGGCACAAAAATCAGGCAGGAAACGAAGCGGCCGTAAACGTCGCTCCGCACGAATAGCCGGGTCCGCTGGCGCTCGCCGAGGCGCAGAATGCCGATAGCATTCTCGAAAAGCTCGTCCTCGGAGATCTCGAAAAGCTCGTCGCGCGGGTATTGGTCCAGAATCGTGACCAGGGCCTTTCCCATGTGGCCGTTTGGGTCGAACCCGGCGCGCGTCAAAACACCTTTAACCTTGCGGCGCAAAAGCGGAATGTCCGCCGGACTCGAATTATAGGCGGTGGAAGTATACAATCCCAAAAAGCGTCGCTCGCCTAAGACCCGGCCCTTGGCATCGAAACGCTTAACGCCTACGTAATCAAGATATGCGGGCCGGTGCACTGTGGCACGCGAGTTCGCCTTGGTCAGTACCAGTAGTTCTGGAACGTAGGCCAGCTTCCTGACTTCCGGAGTGACTGTCGAGAAGCTTTTCGAAACTTTGCTCTCGCTTGTCTCGCGCAAAATGCCGAGGCCTGAACCCGGCACAACAAGCAAAACGTCTTCATCCCCTTCTTTGGCGAGATTGTATTCGCGATAACCCAAAAAGATAAAGTGGCCGTCCGCCAGCCAGGCCAGCAAGGCCTTGTCCTCTTCCAGGGTCTCTAAATCGAGCCCTGCCGGACAGTTCTTGCTGATGTCGGAGACCAGGCCATTCATCTTCTCCTTCATCTCAGGGTAGTCCTCGACCGCCTTGCGCACATCCGCGAGGATACGCAAAAGGCCTGCTTCCAGGTTGACTAGCTTTTTTGGATCGGTTTGCCGGTCAACTTCGACATGCATGACCGACTCAGGACCGCCGCTCATATCGGCTGCACGGGGAAGAATCTCAATCAAGCCGCCCTCCGCGTCCCGCCGCGTTTTCATGACGGGTTGAATAATGAGATGGAGAGTCAACCCTTGCCGGTTGACTTCCATTGTCACGGAGTCCACCAGGAAGGGCATATCATCGTTGATGATCTCGATCACCGTATGGGTGGACTCCCATCCATCCTTTTGGATTTGGGGATTATAAGCGCGCAGTTTGGCGGCGCCGGATTTGAACTTCCCCATGAAATCCAGGTGCGCTTGAGCCGCGCCGCAAAGATCGGAGATTCGGCGCTCGCCCAGGTCTTGCGGATCAACCTGGCTGTAATATTGGCGGATGAACGTCTCGGCGTGGGGATTTCGCGCCGCCTCTGTGCTTCGAAGGTGCGCCAATACTGTTTCGATGATTTTTGCGGTTTCTTCCTGCGCGCGGTGTAACATGCAGAGCCTCCTCACTGTTTTTCGCTCTCCATCAAAGGGATGAGCCCGCCTAAAGGGGGGCATGGGGAGCTGAGCTACCATAAACTCTTTTGGCCGCTCGATAAGTCAATTTTGCATCCGAAGCGGCTTTTACGGCTTCGCTCCGACTATCGATAATGGACCGCATCGAACGCCCACAGATAAGTCACATCACGGACCGAATTCCAAGGCTTCGGCTTGCCAAAACCCCGCCCGCTCAGCCACTCGAAGACGAGCCAGATTATAAACCTGACAATCCGACGTGGTGACCGGAAGCAGAAGCGCGTAAGCACCCCAGTAAAGAAGAAGGCTGGCATGAGCGCTTTGAGGCTCGCAGCAGTGAAGAGAGTCGATCCGGAAGTCGATTTCAATGCCGGATCAGCCATAGACGGGAAACCAAGGAGATACCCGCCAGGAGAATGAGAACCACGAAGGGCAGATTTTCCATCTTTGACGCTTCCCTGACAACCGATTGAAATCGCTCGCCTAAAGAGCGCGGAACGCCCATTTTTTGACGCGTGTTTGAATCTTTGGGCGAAGGAAGCTCCGGTTCCATTGTTTAAAAACGCCAAGCTGAACCGATTTGAGCGTGGCCTGAATGATATTGGTTGTATTGATTTCCGATTTCGGTGTAAAGGCCGAGACTCAAATAGCCCAGATCGAGATGCCAGCCTTCAATATCCCAGGTGAAGTGGTCCAATTTCCGCGCCAATCGTCCAATAACTGCTGATAGCCGCCGGTTGGAAAAACTGGGTATAAATTTCGTGAGCTTCAATTACGCTTTTGGCAAAGGCAACATCGAGTCTCAATCCATTCTTCATAATTTGCTGACTGACCCCGCTCGGAAACTTGGGATCGTCGGAGGTTAGGATGTCGCCTTCAAAAAAGCTGATGTAGCTCCCGTAGGTCGCCGTGATGCCGTGCCATTGGTAGGAGAAAACGTCGCCCAATGGAGGCGAACCAAGTGACCAAAAAACTTGGACCATGACGGCTCAACTGGAGAGAGGAACATTTATTGCTCATACGAAATCGAATATCGGTCCGAAGCTAGTGCATCGTCTCATAAGTAGGAGGATCGCATCGGATATGCGCCTCACTCGCGCCTTGCATCCAAACCCTTTTGAAGCCAACGGTATGCCTCCTACTTATGAGACGATGCACTAACGCCTAATAAAAAAGCGGTTTCATTGTTAGGACACCGAAAAAACATCCAAGCACTTCCTTTGTCTTAAAGGTGTCGACGGCGCCAACCCAGCGTACTGACTCAGCATCAAATCCCCCTTTGCAATACGGTCTATGAGAGATTCAGACCAAGCACTCAAGAATAAACGGGTAATTCCGCCCGGCGGCGGCCGGTTCAATCAACTCCGTCGCAATGCCTTGTATTCCCATTTTGCTTTTTTGCTACCTTCGTGAGCTTCAATTACGCTTTTGGCAAAGGCAACATCGAGTCTCAATCCATTCTTCATAATTTGCTGACTGACCCCGCTCGGAAACTTGGGATCGTCGGAGGTTAGGATGTCGCCTTCAAAAAAG
>DATHPI010000077.1:0-3021 GCA_035484035.1 Chthoniobacterales bacterium | reverse complement strand
CATAAGCCGTTTTGGGGAATGGGAGGTTTTTTCTGAACACCGTGGGGCTTGTCGAAACGGCCGAACACCTGTACAACGAAGAACTCTTCCGTGACTGACCTCTGTGCGATGCTCGACCTATTCTGTAACTCCTGAACTCCTCCCCTTCCCGATAGGCGTCGTTCTCGACGCCCGGACGAAACCCGAAAACTGGTTGCTAAGGGCCGAAGGCGGAATGATAATTTTGATCACATGGTTGCGCTCAAAGCGGGATATGATTTGGCGGCGGAAGTTCTGCAGCTCAAACGACAGCGTAATGCCATCATTCTGGCCCACAATTATCAGGTCCCAGAGATTCAGGATTTGGCCGATTTTGTGGGCGATTCCTTGGGCCTGAGCTACAAAGCGAAAGATACGGATGCGGACGTCATTGTTTTCTGCGGCGTGCATTTCATGGCCGAGACGGCAAAAATCATCAATCCGGGAAAGAGGGTAATTTTGCCGGACTTAGATGCGGGGTGCTCTCTCTCAGAATCCTGTCCGGCAGAAAGCCTTGAAAAATTCCTCCAGCAACATGCCGACAAGAATTATTATGTGATCGCCTACATCAATTGCAGCGCCGGGGTCAAGGCGCTCTCTGACATCATCTGTACGAGCGGAAACGCCGTGAAAATCGTTGAGAATGCTCCTGCTGACCGAAACATTCTTTTTGTTCCGGACCAGAACCTGGGAAGCTGGGTGATGGAGAAGACGGGCCGCAAAATGGATCTCTGGCGCGGAGCTTGTTATGTCCACGTTGAATTCACCAAGAACAGTATTGGTGCGATTCGTGAACAGTATCCCGCCGCGCCGGTGGTTGCTCATCCGGAGTGTACTTTCGCCGTCAGGATGTTGGCTGATGAGGTCTGCTCGACGGAAAAGATGGTCAGTTATTGCCGCGATTCGGAGGCTGAGGCCTTCATCATTGTCACGGAATCAGGGATGCTTCATCGATTGAAGAAGGAGATCCCCGGCAAGACTTTCATCCCCGGTCCGACTGATACGTGCGCCTGCGCCGATTGCCGGTTTATGAAGAAAAACACCTTGGAGAAGCTAAGAGATGCGCTGGCAAATCTGGCGCCCGAAATTTTGTTGCCTGAGGCGATACGCCAGCGGGCTGAGCTTCCCATCATTCGAATGTTAGACCTTAGTCGTTGAACAAAGCCTCTGCCGTTGTCATCGGAGCGGGACCTGCAGGGTTGCGGGCCGCGGAAGTCATTGCTAACCAGGGAATTCGGACCACTATTTTTGACCAGAAAGCCTCTCCCGGTCGAAAATTCCTGGTTGCTGGCCGGGGTGGCTTGAATATCACGCACAGTGAGCCGCTGGGAGAGTTTGCCAAGCGGTATGACTTCCCAGATCGGTGGAGCGCTTTGCTGAAACAGTTTACTCCAGAGGATCTTCGCCGATGGTTCGAAAAACTTGGCGTGGAGACATTCGTTGGGACCAGCGGCCGGGTCTTTCCCCGCAATATCCGTACGCCGATGATTCTCGAGTTATGGATGGAACGACTCGATAGTCTGGGAGTTGATTTTCAAGTAGGTCGCCGCTTTCATCAAATGCTCGGAAACGGTCCTTACGATCTTGTCTTCCAGCGGGGGACAAAATATCAGCTGGTGACCGCGGACGCTGTTGTATTCGCCCTGGGGGGTGCTTCGTGGCCCCAAACGGGATCGGATGCCCTCTGGGCTGAAGAATTTCGACGCTTGGGAGTGCCGACGAAAGATTTTGTGGCCGCCAATGTTGGCTGGCAGCGCAGTTGGTCTGAGTTGTTTCTAAGCGTCGCCGATGGGAAACCTCTTAAGAATCTGATCGTCACCTGCGCGGACAAGGCCGTAAAGGGGGAATTGTTGATTACGAAGTATGGATTGGAAGGTGGGGCGATCTATCAATTGACTCGCGAGTTGAGGCGTTGTCCGGAGATAGAGATTGATTTTAAGCCGGGCAGCACCCCCGCCGATTTGCGAAAACGCTTGCCTGAAGACGCCTCCGTCAAAGAGCATATCGTCAGATCGTGGCGATTGAGTGCCGCGTCCGCCGCCCTGATCGAGGAAGTTTCGCATCCGAAAACTGTCAGCGATTGGATCTCAGCGGTGAAGGCGTGTCGGATTGTCCTTGAGTGCCCCAGACCGATTTCAGAGGCGATTTCGAGTGCCGGCGGTGTCCCGTGGGATCAACTCACGGCCGACTTGATGTTGCGTTCTTTGCCCGGGGTATTTTGTGCAGGGGAGATGATCGATTGGGAAGCTCCGACCGGAGGGTATTTGCTCCAAGGTTGCTTCGTCACGGGAACGATTGCAGGAGAAGGAGTTGCGAAGTGGATTGCGAAGGTTCACTAGGCGTGACAGCTTTGCCGGCACGAACATGAGTACGCAACTTAAGATTGGCGATCCCGCTCCAGACTTCACGGCTACGGCAGTGGGCGGCATCTATGGTGGTGGTCAAAAGGTGAAGCTTGCAGATTTTGCCGGTTCTACACTGGTCCTTTATTTTTATCCGAAGGACGGTACGCCGGGTTGTACTGCCCAAGCGTGTGAATTACGCGATTCGTGGCGCGAACTTCAATCCAAAGCGGAGCTTTTCGGCGTAAGTGTCGATAGCACGAAAAGCCATCATGCATTCATCGAAAAGCATGGCCTTCCGTTTCCGTTGTTGAGCGACCCGGACAAGGAGATGGTCAAGGCTTATCAGGTTTGGGTCGAGAAAAGCATGTATGGGAAGAAATACATGGGGACCGACCGGACGACCTACGTCATTGGCCCCGACCAGAAAATAAAGTCGATTCTGCAGAAAGTGAAATCCCCGGGCCATGTAGAACGAGTGCTTGAGGCACTGGCTTCGTAACCGGTTGATGCTGCAGACTGAACGAGATCCGCGATGGCAATGGTTCTCGAATTGAAATGTGATCCTTATGAATCGTCAAACGCTCCTCACCATCTACGAACGGCTCGAAGGGATCATCTCCAAGTTGCCCGCTCCTCTCCAGAACGCCGTAATCGGGGA
>DATHPI010000076.1:0-11863 GCA_035484035.1 Chthoniobacterales bacterium | reverse complement strand
TGTTTGGCAGCTCTTCCCAGGTATCCGGTAGGATGAAATTTCCCGTCAGACGCACTTTGTTTGTACCGGAGTTGACCGAGACCTCCACCAGCTCTCCTTTTCCATCGTGAGCGACTAACGAAGCTGCGGCAGTGTCAATGGCGTAGTGTTGATAGCGGAGCCCATTGACTACCGCGGAGATCGATGCGGACAAGCTGCTTGGGCGATCCATTTCGCCGCTGAGTTGAATATCGATTTTTGGGATCGATCCGGAAATCGGTATGGGCCACTGCTTCTGAATTTGCCCGAGATCCAGGCCGATCAAATTCAGCTTCAAATCGATAGAAGGTTGTTCTGCCGGTTGAAGGTACGACACGGATGCCGCCAGAGATGAGCGGAGCGCCTTGCCATCCAGAGTTAGGAGGTATTTGCCCTGTTCCGAACCGGAGAGGTCAATAAGCAGCCGATGGATGTCCAAGAGAGGCTCTAGTGCAAGATCTGTCAGAGCTAGTTTGCTTTGATTGTAACTCAGGCCGGCATGGAGGTTATTCCAGGTGCCAAACACCGGTATCCGGAGCGTTGCACAGCTGAGGTTCCCCTCTGATCCCTGCTGAAAATCCAATGCTAGTTTTCTGACATCGAGATCTCCGGCAGGATTTCGAACGATGAGATTAACATCTTGAATATCGATCTTTTGCGGAAGGATAACGGGTATCCGCAAACCGTTAGGGTTCGGCTTTGAAGGTGGTGCAGGTGCAGAGGTGGGACGGACCACCAAGTCGACATTTTTCAACTCAACCAGCTCAACAACGTTGAGAAGATCCTTTTTTATAAGGCTGAACAGATTGTATCGAAGTGCGATCCATTTTGCGTCCACCCGCTCCAATGGAAGACTGGTGTTCCCGGGCAGGGGCTGCAGATGCAGATCTTCAATGGTCAGGTTAGAGAAGATGGAGCCATGAATCTTAAATTCTAATGAGAAGGCCTGAGATTTGGCCAGTTGCTGAGCGACCAGCTGTGTCACTCCAAAGAAAATCTGCTGATAAAAAACGACGATCAGCACCAGCAATACCAACAATCCGCGGAACAGGTATTTCAGCCAGTGCAGGCGCTTCGTTTTTTCAGGCATGATGTTGAGCGAACTCAAAAATAAAATGGTATACCGAGATCTTCTAAAGCTTTTTTGTTCTCCCCAAGATACTTGACTCCGAGCTGCTCAAAGCCGCCACTTTCTTTATAGTGCTGGATAAAATCGTCTATTTGCTTTCGAAGGTCGTCGTTCCCTTTTCGAACACCCATGGCCCATTCCTCCTGCTCAAACGGCTGTAGGATAGCTCGCGTTCTGTCCTGGTGTCTTTTCCAGTTTTGGAACACGGAGATCTGGTCGTAAATAAAACAGTCGGCTTTTCCTTGTCCCACTTCGATAGCACACGCGCTCTCGTCGTTGAACACTAAAATTTTTGCGTTCTTGAAGTGCTGCATCGCATAGATATCTGCGGTGGTCCCCTTTTTTACGGCCACGTTGCGGCCGGGCTTGTCGACATCCTGGATTGACTGAATATCGCTGTTTTTGTTGGCCAGGATGGCCAGTCCCATTTTTAAATAAGGAACGCTGAAATCGATCGATTTCTTGCGATCATCCGTCATCGTCAACGAGGAAATGATCACGTCAATTTTACCCGTCTTCAAAGAGGGGATCAGCCCGTCAAAGGGAATATTCTCAAACCGGACGGGCCGGTTCAAAAATTGGCCCATGGCCCGCGCAATATCGACGCTTACGCCCGCCGGTTGCCCGCTCGAGTCCTGCATTTCAAACGGCGGAAACGACATTTCCATCCCAACTACTAATTCTTTCTGTTCGGCTCTGAGCAAAGGGGTGAGCAATCCGCAGAGAGTCAGCAGCATCCAGACACGTACTTTCACGAAACGGACTTCTATTCTCCAGCGATACAGTTTTCAATCACGGAAAGGAGGCCACGGTGGGTTCCGTGCGAGAAAGACGCGAAGTGAAGAGAGCATCGCACAGAGGTCACGGAGGTCACAAAGGAGGGGAATTGGGGTTGTCCGCGATGTCCGGACATCTCCCGATTGAGGCGCGCCAAAGTCATTCGCCTCCAAAAGTTCTAGTTCTCAATCCGAGTGTTGAGTTTCTTCACAAATCTTCACGCGCTCCTTAGGGTACTCCTGTCTCCTGAACTCCTGTCTTCTGAACTCCTGACTTTGACTTTACTTCTTCATTCGCCGGTCCTAAGCAAAACGGATGCTGGAAGTCAGAGATCTCACCATCAGTTTCCGATCTCAGGACGGGGAGCTCCCTGCGCTGCGTTCGGTTTCCTTCACGGTGGAGAAAGGGGAGACTCTGGCAATCGTGGGAGAAAGCGGAAGCGGAAAGAGCGTGACCGCGATGGCCTTGACTAAGCTCCTTCCGGAACCTCCGGCTCTCTACAAAGCGGGGCAGATCCTCCTCAATGGTCAATCGATCTTGAGCATGAACGAAAAAATGCTGCGCAGAGTACGGGGCAATCAGATTGCTTATATCTTTCAGGAGCCGGCCACGAGTTTGAATCCGGTCTTTTCCATCTATGACCAGATCGCAGAAACAATCCGCTTGCACCGCCCGGATGTCCGCGAAGTTCGCAAAGAGGTGATCCATTGGCTTGATGAGGTCGGAATCGCGGACTCAGCCCGCCGGGTGAAAGACTATCCATTTCAATTGAGCGGCGGCATGCAGCAGCGCGTGATGATCGCCATGGCCCTTTGTTGTCAGCCTGCGATCCTGGTTGCCGACGAGCCAACCACGGCCCTTGATGTGACGATCCAGCGGCAAATTCTGGATCTTTTTCAGAAGCTTAAGATCCAATACCGGATGTCAATCATCCTGATCACTCACAATTTCGGCATCATTCGTGGACTGGCGGATAAAGTCGCCGTGATGTTCCGCGGCCGGGTGGTGGAATTCGGAAACACAGAATCGGTTCTCCATCAGCCACAACATCCTTACACGCGAGCACTGATCGAATGTGTGCCGAGGCTGGGCGTGAAACTTGATCGGCTCAAAACGATTGACTATTCGAACTTAACCTGAGGAGTTGCAGGAGTTCAGGAGTTGCAAGAGTTCAGGAGGGGGAAAGCATTACACGGAGGGAAATTCGGTTGGGTAAGTCTCTTATTCTGCGACTCCTGAGCTCCTGCAACTCCTGAACGGGCTCAGACGTCCCATTCTGTAACTCCTGAATCCTGGCTCCTGTCTCCTGAATCCTTCCCCAAGTAATATTTTCCGACAGAGACGTACTTGGCGGCGAGTTCTTCGATCCCTTTTTGTTCGGCGGCTGTCAACGAGCGGGCGATTTTGGCAGGAGAACCGAGGACCAGTGATCCGGACGGGATTCTGGTCCCTTTGGTGACCAATGCACCGGCCCCAATAATCGAGCCGCACCCTATCTCCGCCCCGTCCATCACAATCGCACTCATCCCGACCAGAACCCGATCTTCGATCGTACAGGCGTGAAGAATGGCACGGTGCCCACAGCTGACTTGATTTCCAATCATTAGACCGTACCGATCTGCAACATGGAGAATCGACCCATCCTGAATATTGGTTTCTGAGCCGATCCGGATCACATTGATGTCGGCTCGAATGACACTTTGAAACCAGACGCTGGATCCCGGGCCGATCGAAACATCACCCAGAACGGTAGCATTCGGTGCGATGTAAACATTGCCGGCGATCACGGGATTTATACCCAGGAACCGGTCAAGCCGCAGTAGAACTTGGTCTAGAGCCATAAAATCAGATTAATGCATTGACAAAAGGTAGCGAATGTTGTCAAAACGACAAAATTAGCAGCGTTCGCGCGCGACCCGGCTTGGGTATCAGGTTCTCAAGCTCACGATCTCACTGCAAACGCATCTTTTACCATGAACAAAGTAGGCTTGGTTGAAGCGGTCCAAAAACAGCTCGGAGGCGAGACGAGCAAGGCTGAAGTGGAAAGAGCTGTAGCAGCGGTTATCCATGCCGTTAAGGTCGGGGTGAAGAAGGATAAGATCGTGCAGCTGGTCGGATTTGGAACTTTTAAAGTGGTGGAAAGAAAAGCCCGAAAAGGTGTCAATCCAAAAACGAAGCAACCGATCCGGATTCCAAAGTCTAAAACCGTGAAGTTTGTTCCTGGCAAGGACTTCAAGAGCAAAGTTTGACGCCCAAGTAGGCCTAACGGGTTTTCTCACTGCGGCCAGGAATAAGCCGGGATAGCGTTGACTCTTCCGCTAGATAACGTTTAATCTCCGCTCCTCTTAGGTATGAAGAAACTAATTATCCTGACCTGTCTCTCTGCACTTCTGGTTATCCAATCCGCATCAGCGGCGGATACATTTGCTATCGATAAAGCTCATTCATCGATTGGGTTTCAAGTCCGACACTTGTTTTCGAATGTCCCAGGTAAATTCGATGATTTCAGTGGCACCCTCGTCTTCGATGAAGCCAATCCTGAGCAGTCATCCGTAGAGGTGACCATCAAAACAGCGAGTATCGACACCGGTGTCAAGATGCGCGACGAGGACCTTCGTTCACCCAATTTTTTCGATGCCGCGAAGAATCCGCAAACTACTTTCAAAAGCACATCCGTTAAAAAGACCGGGGATAATACGTTTGACGTCACCGGTGACCTCACCATGCACGGGGTCACTAAGGAAGTGGTTTTGAAAGCCGAGCTGATCGGTAAAGGGGCCGGCATGAAGCCGGGCTCTGTTCTCATCGGCTGGGATGGGACGACGGCGATCAAGCGCAGCGAATTCGGATTGGCCTGGAACAAAGTCATCGAAGGAACCCAGGTCGTTGGCGATGACGTCAAGATCGAATTGCACATCGAGGCGGACAAAAAGTAGGTTCGCGCAGATGCTTTCCGACCGGGAAAATCTCCTGGTGAGCCGATCAAACGACTTCAGTGATCGGCTCTGGCTGTTTGCATAACCGGAGACAGAACTACTCCAGTGGCTGACACAGTCCTCAATGCCCACGAAATGCAGGCGGTCGAGAGGGCCGCCTTTGCCGACGGGATCGATGCGGAAAGCTTGATGGATTGCGCGGGCGAGGGGATCGCAAACGCCGTCTTGGAACGCGAGCCTCATCCCGGCATCTGTGTGGCTTATCTGGGAAAAGGCAATAACGCCGGCGACGCCATGGTGGCCGGATCTCTGCTGGCCAAAGCCGGGTGGGAGATTCGGACTCGTTCGCTGGCTCCCGAAAGCGATCTGCAAGGCCTTCCCAAGAAAAAATGGCGGGACCTGCAAGCGCGCGTGGTGGCGGATCCGATCACCGATCTTCCCAAGAACAGGCCCAGGGCCATCCTTGACGGTTTGCTTGGTCTGGGTTCCAGGTCGGGTCTGAACGCCCCCCTGAAAGCTCTCACGCGGGAGCTCAATGCGCTCCGCCTGGAATCCAACACCAACGTTTATGCGCTAGATCTTCCGACCGGGCTTGGAGAAGAAAGCATCGATCCTGACGCGGTGGTGGCGGATTTTACGCTGACGATCGGTTTTCCCAAAGCCGCTCTTTTCCGGGACGACGCGCCAAACTTTGTCGGCCACATCGTGGTGATTGACCTCCCGGAATTGACCTCGCGCGGACCTAAGGAGCTCAATCGGACCATGCTCTCTTCCGCAGAAAATCTCCTGAAATTCGTGCCGCGCCGCTTGTTCGACTCGCACAAGGGCGATTTCGGCCGGGTCGGGATCGTGGCAGGTTCCCGCGGTCTCGTTGGTGCATCGATCTTGTGCTCTGAAGCCGCCGCCCGCGCTGGCGCGGGGCTCATTTCGTTGTATGTCCCGGAAGAGATCTACAATCTCGTGGTGTGCAAGGTTACTCCGGAAATTATGGTCAAACCGACCCGTGACCTTCGGTCGGTACTCGACGAACGGTTGGACGCTCTGGGCGTCGGTCCCGGCCTCGGTTCGATCGCCCAGCAGGAAATCCTGGAAGTGGTCACCCGGTTCGCCGGACCGATGGTGGTCGACGCAGACGCCCTCAACGCGATATCGACCGCAGTTGGCAAGCTTCAGACCTGCGCCGGACCACGTCTTCTGACGCCGCATCCCGGTGAAATGGCGCGGCTATGGGCCACCTCCGGTAAAAGCCGCATCGAGATAGTCAGAGAGTTCACGGCCGAGTTTCCAGTGGCGCTGCTCCTGAAGGGTTCGAGGACGCTCGTTGGTCAATCTGGTAAGCCGATGGCCTACAACACCACCGGCTCTCCCGGTCTGGCAACTGGTGGCTCGGGCGACGTTTTGACTGGAGTCTGTGCCGCTTTCCTCGCACGAAAGATTCCCGTCTATGATGCGGGACGACTCGGTGCATGGCTTTGCGGAAGGGCCGCTGAAATCGCGGTCAAGCATTCGTCCGAGGAGTCGATGCTGCCTTCGGATCTTTTTTCTCACCTCGGATCCGCTTTTAGTGAGCTGCGGAACGGATTAGCCTAAATACTTTTCCAGACGCTCTCTGAGTTCCGCTCTGGCCCGGAAGAGAATGCTTTTCACGGCTGGCACGCTGGTTTCCATAACTTTCGCGATCTCTTCGTAGGGCATTTCCTCGTAACGGCGAAGGATGATCGCCATCCGCTGAGACTCCGGCAATTGGTTGATTGCCTCCTGGATAGCGCGCTGGAGTTCTCCCTCCAGCAAAACGCGATCAGGTTCTTTTTCCGCACGCTCAACCGGTTCGGGGATTTCTTCAGTTTGGTCCGCGAAATGGCGCTTCCGCCTGAGTTCGTTAAACACCAGATTGCGGGTGATGCGAAATAGCCAGGTGGTGAATTTCGCCGTTGGCTTATAACGGGGAGCTGATTTCCAGATCCGGATAAAGACTTGCTGAGCCAGATCCTCTGACTCTGCGTCGGCTCCCAGCATTTTGCTGATGGTGCCAATCACCCGGGCTTGATGCATTTCCACTAGTAGCCTGAACGCTTCCATGTCTCCCTCTCGAATACGGGCCATCCAACCGATTTCGGGCTCGGGATTCTCAGACGGCTCCATGGACGGATTTAACATTCGATGGGCAAGACTCATCGTATCCTCTACAACACGGTGCAACTCCAAATGTTGCTTTGGAAAATGCGGAAATTTGCGGCGAGCTTGATGGGAGATTAGTCCTGTGTCAGGTTAAATCTGTGAAAAGTTTCACGAGCATCCGCCTCGTTCCTCAAGAATTGCGCTCGATCTGTGACAAGATCTTGACGAGCGAACGAATCAACGAAGAGGAAGCGGGGCGGCTTTATCGCTCGACGGACATTAATGCACTTGGTCTGATCGCCAACATCGTTCGGGAGCGGAAAAACGGGAATCGCGCCACCTATATCCTGAACCGTTACGTTAACTACTCCAATATTTGCATTCTTTCGTGCCAGTTCTGCGCCTTTGGTGCCAGGAAACGCGATCCGCACGCCTTCGAACTCGCTATACCAGAGATCGTTGAGACCACTCGTCAATCTCTTCAACTCGGGATAACTGAAGTTCATATGGTCGGTGGACTGCATCCGACTCTTCCAGGCGAATGGTACTTGAACCTTTTAAGAAGTCTTCGCGCGCTTGACCCTGGTCTCCATATCAAGGCGTTTACCGCCATCGAGGTTCGCCACCTGGCAGAGCGCATCTTCAAGACCCCACTTCGAGACACGCTTCAAAGGTTGCGGGATGTTGGCCTGAACTCACTCACGGGCGGCGGCGCAGAAATTTTCGATCCCATCATCCGCGACAAGATCTGCCGGGGGAAAGAAACGGCAGAAGAATGGAAGGAAGTCCATCGGCTTTGGCACCAGATGGGTGGTCGGAGCACCTGCACGATGCTATTCGGGCACATCGAAACCGTTGAACATCGCGTCGATCATTTGCGCCAACTTCGCGAACTTCAGGATGAGACGGGAGGCTTTACCGGGTTTGTTCCGTTCGCTTTTGTCCCGGAAACGACCGAGTTAAAGCACATCAAGCCGGCCTCGGGTTTGGATCAACTTCGCAATCTGGCCGTCAGCCGCATTTATCTCGATAACTTCGATCACATCACCGGCTACTGGATTGCGATGACTCTGCCGCTGGCGCAGATTTCATTAAACTACGGCGTTGATGATCTGCACGGGACGTTGATGGAAGAAAAAATCTTTCATATGGCCGGTTCGAAGACACCTCAGGAGCAGACCAAAGCGACTTTGGAGCGGACCATTCGGGAAGCTGGACGCGAACCCATGCAGCGAGACAGCTATTACCGGCCGATTCGAGAAAACCTCTTCCCGCCGTTGGAAACTGCGGCGCAGATAGGGTGAGGTTTCGCCGAACCGCGGCTTCTGGCGCTCACCTGCCGAATGACGCGAGAACCCCCTCCGCCCGCTTTTGACCGGCGACGAGCACAGATCGAGAACGAGGACGAGTGCGAGCACGATTGCGGAGGTAGGGTGAGGCTGCGTCCGAACCGGGGCTTTTGGATCATCCTGCCGTATGGTGATCCGCGATGAATTCCTTTGTCGATTAATTGAGCAATTCCGTAGGGGTGACGTTGCAGTCGAGGCAACGCGGGAAGCCCCGGTTCGGACGGAGCCTCACCCTACCTGGAAAGCTCTTCCATCAGGCAGCGGTGCGATGAGAGCTGATCCCATGCGCAGAAACTGCCGGTAGCGGAATCAGCTCGGCAAATTTTGCCGCATTCGGGATGACCCGGCGTTTCATTTCCGGGAAAAAAGGGGGTGAGGGCAGCGTGAGGGGCGTCGTTCAAAAATAAGAATTCTTCCTAAGTGGCTTACGATCAATCTTTTATATTTAGTCGAATCGCGATCCCCTGGCCATGGCATCTTATTTGCTACGAGTAGGTCAAACCTGTGCAAAAGCAAATGACAGCCGCTCCTATCTTAAAAGAACTTTCCGACTCACCGGCAGCAACCGCCTTGGTTACGGATGCACAGCATGAAGGTGCGTTTCAACGTCTCCTCGAGAATCACCTTCCGCTTGTTCGCTCGATTGTCGAAAGGATGAGACGCAAACTGCCAAGCAAAATTGAAGCGGACGAACTCTACAGTATCGGAGTGACCGGCTTAGTGGCGGCTGCCCGGAACTATCGCCCGTCGAGGGAGAGTAGTTTCTCCAGTTATGCGACCACCCGAATCCGTGGAGCGATTCTCGATGAACTTCGCCGGATGGACTGGATGAGCCGCGCCACGCGATCAAAAGCCAAACGTCTCGGAACGGCAATTTCCAAGTTGGAGCAAGAGCAAGGTGGAAGCGTTAGCCAGAATTCACTCTGCGCCGAGATGCACATGTCCGAGGACGAGTTAGCGGACCTGATGGAAGAAGTCCGACCGGTAAAGTTCATTTCTCTGGATGGAGTCGATGAGCAATCAGAAGTCGAGGAGCAGTCCTTGCACGAAATTATCCCGGACGATGCTTGTATTGCCCCTTTTGACGCGCTGGAGCGCAAAGAAGTTCTCTCTTTGTTGGCGCAGCGCATGGAGCAACTCCCTGCCGTACCGAAGAAAGTTTTGGCCATGTATTATTACGAA
Organism: Chthoniobacterales bacterium; assembly: GCA_035484035.1. Classification (GTDB taxonomy): domain Bacteria; phylum Verrucomicrobiota; class Verrucomicrobiia; order Chthoniobacterales; family JAFAMB01; genus JAFAMB01. The sequence continues at coordinate 2,354 of DATHPI010000076.1, read as the reverse complement.
GAGATGCGCCTTTCTGAGATAGCGGCCTGCTTCGGGCTAACGGAATCCCGCATCTGCCAGATCCATACTCAGACGGTCGGACAGCTTCGAAACTACCTGAGCAGCCTCTTAGCATGAAACTGCGAACCAACCTATGATGGACACGAATGTTGACTGGGATCAGTTGGTGGACGCTCTCAGAGACGAGCTCCAGGAAAAAGGAGGACTGATTCGCCTACTGAATCAGCAGACCGAAACCTTGTACCGCGGGGATGCCCCCGAGAATGAGCGGCTAGAGGAGCAAATCCGGGTCCAATTGCGAACTATTTCACGCTGTACCCAGTCGCGGGAACTGGCGCTGCGCCAGTCTGCCTCCAGATTTCAACTGAACGAAGACGTGCAATCCGATGAAGTGATTCTGAGTTTTCCTGAATACGTGCATCCCCTGCTCGAAGCATTGTTTTCAGAGGTTGATCGTCTTAGCAATCGAATGCAGGAACGCCTTAGACAAAACCAAGGACTCAAGGAGAGATTTCTCTTTGGAAGTCCTTCCACAGTATGACGGCGGATCGCTCGCCGGATCTGCTACAGCCTAGACAATCTCCATCAGTCCAAATCAGGGAACGACTCACAAGCGCATATTACAGAAGGAAGCCAGGATGCTAATTTTATCGAGAAAGGTCAATGAGGGAATCATCATCGGGGACTTGATCCATATCAAAGTCACCCGGATCGACGGTGACGCTGTTAAGATTGGGATCGAGGCTCCTAAAGAGATTCCAATTTTTCGGACCGAAATCTATCACACCGGCCAAACCGGAAATTTGAAGACCGGCGCCAGCAAAACTGATCGCACGGTTCCGGTACCGAAACCGGCCTCGGAGCCTGTCGATGGAAAGCTTCCGGTCGGTTGATTCCTCTTCAGCCCGAATTCTAACCCCGCCATTTTGCGCTTGCAGAACCGTGGAGCGCTCCTAGCCTATGGGCGCAGGCCGATGTGGCGGAATGGCAGACGCAACGGACTTAAAATCCGTTGACCCGAAAGGGTCGTGCGGGTTCGAGTCCCGCCATCGGTACCATCATTTTACTCGAAGAAAGGCTTCCGGATTTGATCCCGGAGCCTTTTTTGCGTCTGCGGACAGAGAGCCATTCAGGAGACTACAACCGCTTCAGCAACATTTCCCGTTCTGCTCGACATGCCTCCGTAAATTCGTGCCATGGGTCCGCTGGTCTCTCGTCCGTTAGCTTTTTCAGCTCCTGAATACTGATCGGAGGACGATTATAGGCTTCAATGATGTCTAGGATGACTCCGTCAGCTGCCTTCAAAACAGCTTCCGAGCTGATCATTCTAATACGACCGAGAAGCGCATACGCCGCCACGAAGGCAGCCGGTTTACCGAGATCGCTAAGCGTTCGATTCAGGGAGTCCACATACAGATCTGCTACTTCCGAAAGGAACTCGGAGTAAAGTTTCTCCCGATTGGCGACGTCCTTTTCCCGCATATCACGACGCGCGCTGTAGCGCTGAGTCAGAAAGGTCGTTGCAAAGGTAGTCAGCCCGCCGACGGTTGAACCGAGGATGGCGGCAAAGGCAGGTATCAAACCAGAAGTGTCCATGGGTCATCGTAAGCTAGTGCATCGTCTCATATGTAGCTGGCATATGGTTGCGTTCAAAATGGGCCGTCGGCAAGGCGCGAGGAGGGCGCATATCTGAATCGATAAGTAACCGACGAGCAACGCAGCCGCCGGCCCATTTTCAAGGCAACCCTCCGGGCCGCGGCCAGTTGGCTGTTTTTCCGTGTTGCTCGCTCGACCGTGATGATTCAGATATCGGCGCTTCGCTCGCGCCTTGAAAAACAGCCAACTGACCTGCGGCCATATGCCAGCTACATATGAGACGATGCACTAGACCGATTCCGAAGACGTTTTCGAGCTGGATCGTTCAAGATTTGAACCTGTCCGGGAACAGAGGGAAGCGCAGGCCACCCCATGGGATAGGATGTCGATTTAGTTCGTTAATCCACTTTACCTGCAAGGGGAAAACCTACGGTCGGGGAATCAGCGCCCTGACTCGCTTCTGATAGAGTTCGTACTCCGTTCCGAAATGCGATCGCAACCAATTCTCTTCAAGGGCTAACTTTTGAAGGAATAAGACAAGAATGAAGGCGAAGCCAAGAAAGGCCTGAACGGTGCCCAGCGAATTGCGATGTGATTGCCGACGATGCACTAGTGCGTCGTCTCATATGTAGCTGGCATATGGTTGCGTTCAAAATGGGCCGACGGCAAGGCGCGAGGAGGGCGCATATCTGAATCGATAAGTAACCGACGAGCAACGCAGCCGCCGGCCCATTTTCAACGCAACCCTCCGGGCCGCG
>DATHPI010000075.1:0-8811 GCA_035484035.1 Chthoniobacterales bacterium | reverse complement strand
GCGCCTCCGGCCCGGAAAAAGGCGATTGTGGGTAAGTCGCGAGTTGCGGCCACTCGTCTCCAGAGGGGGGAGGCCACGGCCGGGGCGTCTCGATCAAAATGCGGCTACGGGCATCCTGGTGCGTTCGATTTTGGCACCTTGAGGGCATTTTGCCCCTATGCCCGTGGAATGACCGCCGGGGCGGGGGGATCGCCGGGGCGGGCGTACCCCCCGCCACGATGGTTGGAGGGGGTTGGTTCATGACGCCAACGCCACCTCGGACCTGAGGAAACTGACCTCCTGGGGATCAAGGTGTCCGAGCAGGAGTCGGCCGAACCAGATCTCCAGTTGGTCCTTTTCAGTCCTTTGGAGCCCTACCTTCCAACCCGCCAGGCTCCAGTCAGGACGGCGCACGCCGAACGCTGGACGCCTCCGAACTAGTCGGCGGATTCCGTCTGGAGATTCCCCCCGGAGAGGAGGCCATCCTCCAAGTGCAAAAGGCGATCAGCAATGCTGAGAATCCGCTGGTCGTGGGTAATCAGGATCAGGGCGCAATCCTCTTCGCGGGCGAGTCGTTGCAAAAGATCCACGATTTCCCGCCCGGTCACGCGATCGAGCGAAGCCGTCGGCTCATCGGCCAGAATTACGCGCGGGCGCCGTACCAGCGCCCTCGCGATCGCCACCCGCTGCCGCTGCCCTCCAGAAAGCTGAGCCGGCCGCTTGGACAGGTGCTCAGACATTCCCACCGCCGAAAGCAGTTCCAGCGCGCGCGTCCGGCACTCTCGCGGGGAAAGCCCGGGATCGACGGCCAAGGCTAACTGCACATTCTCGCGCGCCGTAAATGCGGGAAGAAGATTGTGCTGTTGGAAGATGAAGCCGATAGCACGCCGCGCTTCCACTAACACCTCCGGTTTTGCTCCGCGCAGCTCTCGGCCCAACAAGCTGACGCTGCCAGTTTGCAGTCCGCGTAAAGCGCCAATCAAGGTCAGGAAGGTGGTTTTTCCCGATCCGGACGGTCCGGTGATGATCACTATCTCCCGGCTGTGAATCTCGCAGGAGATACCATGGAGAACTTCCTTCCGCAGATCCCCTTCCCCAAACGCGTGACGCACGTCGCGAGCTTGCACTAAACTTGTCAGCCCACTCATTAAAAGACATCCGCAGGGTGAGCCTGCCTTAATTTTAACATCGCTAGTAAGCCCGCCGCCAGACACATTCCGAAAGTGAGGAGAAAGGCGAGAATGGCCTGTCCGATCGATAAGGCGAAAGGTAGATGGGTCGCAATTCGCGCCACACGGAACAGGATAAAGGCAATCAACAAGCCGGGCGGAAATCCAAGAAGAGAGAGCCACATCGATTGCTGCACGACGAGGGATTGAAGATTCCAATCATGAAAGCCGATCGCCTTCAGCGTGGCGTATTCCGGGAGGTGATGCTGCACGTCGGTGTAGAGAATCTGGTAAAAAATCACGGCACCTACCAGCACCACCACCAGCAGCGTCACGGGGATGATGAAGCCGATCGGTGTGCGCCCATTCCAATACCTCTGCTCCGCCTCTACCAATTGTTTTTTAGTCAAGACCAGCATTTCATGCCCGAGCCGGGCCTGAAGGCGGTCCCGCACCTTGTCCGGTTGGGCATCCCGCCGCAACCGAATCAAGCCTAGCGATTCAGCGGCCGGCGGCAAGCCGGCGAAGACACGGTCAAATCCGATCTTCGGCATAAAAGCCTGACCATTTGCGGTAAAAGAGATGCCGAGTTGGAAAAGACCGCGCACTTCGCAGTGCAGGCCATTAATCTCGACTGGGCAGGCCTCGTGACGAGAAAGCCGGCCTTCGATATCGCCAAATTGGGGAAGGGAAAAGTGATCGTACAATACCGTCGTCGGAAGAGCCAGCCACGGTCGGTTGAGTTTCAGTCCAGGAAGGTTAAAGGCTGTCCCGGAAGGCTCAACCCCGAAGATTAAAATCTGATCGATTGCGCCTGTCCCCGGGACGCGCCAGAGCCCCACGGCGGCCCGAACCCCTTCAGCGCTCTCGACATCGGGATCGGCCAGCACCGCCGCGATTCGATCGCGCGGAAACGGCGCATGCACCACCACATACTTGTAATCCGCGCTGTGCATGACCAGGTCAGCATTCAGAGCAAGATATTGCGTGGCGACTCCGGCGAACAACGCATTGTAGGCGCCGGTTTGAAAGAGAATCGACGTCACCGCAAGGATGATCCCGGAGGTAGCCGCCAGGAGTCGGTTGCGGTCAAAGCAAAGCTGACGCCAGGCAAAGGGAACACCTGCCGGAGCAAACCAGCGCCCGAGACCCTCTAAAACACGCTTCATTTTGCAGCGGGACCGGCGTCGATAGTAACGGTCACCTCTGCCCCTGTGAGTCCCTCCAGCTTTTCGGGTGTCTCCGGCGTAATTGTCGCCTCAACAATCTGTCGGTCCACATTCGCAAAGGTCGAGAGGGTAGTCAGTTCGCTGCGTTTAACTCGAGAATCAATCCGGGTCACCCTGCCCGCCATTTCGCCCTGCCAAGCCTCACTCTTGATCGTGGCCCGAGCGCCAACTCTTACTCGGGAGGCATCTCCGACGTTCAACTCGCCCTTGATCACCATCGCCTCCGTCGATCCTATCTCCAGAAGGCCACGACTTCCATCCTCTCCCGGGTAAGAGAGAATCTTGAGAATCTGCCCATCGAACGGCGCCTCGACTTCCGTAAATGCCAGCAAGGCCTGCGCACGCACCACGGCAGCTTTTGCTTCCTCGACCTCGGCCCCCGCCACTGCCAGGTCCGCCGGTCGCACTTCTCGCATCGCCCCCAGTTGATGCTGGCTCATCGCCACTTTCGCTTCAGCTGCTTCCTCGCGCGCAGTCGCCTCGTCTTTGCCAGCCGTCGTATCCGGCCGCTTTTTGGCTTTTTCTGCTCTAGCTTCGGCTTCCAGGCTTTTAATCAGCGCCTCCTGTGTAGCAATCTCCTGGCTTTTCGGCGCCGCATTCAGCACCTGGAGTCGTTCCTCCGCGGTCGAGAGATGTGCCTTGGCCATCGCCAAATCGGCGGAGGCAAGCAACTGGCTCTGCGTGACAGCTAATTTTTGGTGCCGGACCACATGATCGCCCTCTTTGACGAATAATTCGGCCACCACCGGCGGTGAATTGAGATAGTATGGGACCGAGAGGGTCACCGCACGTTCTCCCGCAGAAACCCGGCCATAGGCGGCGACTTGGTCAACCGAATGTTGGGCTTCAGCCTGCACAGCCCAAAGCGCGCAAAAACCGGCGCACGCCCCCAACGTCCAGGCTCGAAGAGTAACCCTATGCCGTCGGTACAGGAAAATGCGAACGATCAATGACGGGACGTTATCCATGCGAGCAACAATGGAACAAAGTGCCGATGCCAACGCCTGCTTAGTTGAGCAAGCCTTTCTGCCGAAACCAGGCAATCGCATCCCGCGCGGACTCCTCCACCGTCCGTGACTTCAGTCCGAGGTGCTTTTGGCTTGCAGCTGCCTCAAACTGCATGCAGTGCCGCGTCAGCTTGACTCCGGTGATCGTTGCCATCGGCATTCGGCCGGTAAAGTGATCCGCGGCCCATTCGCTGGCGTAGGCCACGATCAATGCCAGTGGGTAAGAAACCTGCCAACGGGGCACTTCCCTTCCGATCAGACGACCGACGATGGTCAACCATTCGACCAGCCGGAGGTTTGCGCCGCCGAGCAGGTAGCGAATTCTCGGTTGTCCGACTTTCATGGCTGCGCGCAGTCCGGAAGCGATATCGCGCGCATCAATCATGTTGAAGCGGCAGTCCAGAAAAGCCGGCAGTTTTCCCCGACAGAAAGCCAGCGTCATGCGCGTAGGTGGCGTCAGATTGTGGTCACCCGGGCCGATTGGCAAAGTTGGACAGGCGACAATAACCGGAGCTCCCAAATCGGCCAGCCGAAAGGCTTCCTGTTCGCCCTTAAGCTTGCTCAGACAGTACGCACCGATCATATTCTCATCTGTCAGACGCAGCTTTTCCACGGATTGACCATTCGATCGGGCACGGGCGAGGATGCTTTCCGTACTGGTATGCAGGACTCTTTCGGCCCCGGCGCGAAGGGCTTCGTGGAGGACGTGGCGTGTGCCCTCATTATTCACCGCATCGAAATCGCTTCGAACGCGTGTCCATAGATTGGGATTGGCTGCGAGATGATAAACCTGCCGGCAGCCGCGAACGGCATCCCTGACTTCCTTCTCGCATCGAATATCTCCGCGCACGAGCTGAATAGCGTCCAGGGGAAGGTGGCGCACTTCAGCTCCGCGCTCCTCCAAAACCCGCACCTCTTCACCAACTTCGACCAGTTGGTGGACCAGATGAGATCCGATAAACCCGCCCCCTCCGGTAACGAGAATCAAAGAGTTCCTTCCATTCCGAGTGTACTTTCCAGTTCCGCCAGGATTTCGCGGCTGGGGGCGCGTTTTTGGTCGTTCATCGTGTTTATCAATTCGAGAACCGCGGTGTTGATCGGACAGGCAATGCCCCGAGCCAGACGTTTCAGATAACCATTATAGGCGGCAATCTCTGTTCGCCCCCCCATATCCGGGGCCATGGAGCAATAAGTGCCACGCAGACCAGGGCGAAATAAATGCGCGAGGATTCGGGCTAAACCTGGAACCCGGAGAATGCGATCCACCACTGCAGGATGGAATGGGCCAATCCGGGCCAGTCGAGCGCCGCTACGATGTAAAATCGAATAGTTTTCCCGGAGCAAAGCAAAAAAAAGCCGCTGCGCGAGCGGATCGCCAAGCAATTCCTCATTGTCGATACCGGCCGCTGCCGCCAAAGGAGATATCGCAGCATTGTACATCAGCTTTGCGTATTTATAACCGCCTATCAGAGGCACGGTGCTAACTTGATTCAACCCCCCTTGACGAAATCCCCCAGCAAGATTCTCCAGGACAGCGCGCTCGTCTGCGACCAAACGCCGGCGACCTCCCAAATAGAGTCCTCCCTTGCGGGTAATTTTCGTCGACGGACGGCTCGCTTCACATTGGGAGACAAAGGAAGCAATTCCCTCAAAGGGGTGGCTTGATTCGTTCAACATTGGATCGAAGCCATTCTGAATCGGAACCAGTAAATGCCGCAGCGGGATTCGCGCCAGCACCGCAGCGTTGTCGTAGGTCTTCGTGCACAATAAGAGGATGGTGCGATCGGCCGGCCTCCACTCCGCAAAGGACGCGAAACGGAGTTTTCTTTCCTTGATCCCGTTGACCTCGATTCCATCTCGACGACCGGCTTCCAGTTTCGCTTCATGGATGTCCACCATTGTGACATTCCAGCCCGCCCTTGCCAAAGCACCACCGAGCACGACTCCGATGCCTCCGGCGCCGATGATGTTGACATTTTGCATCCGTATGAATATTTGGCCGCGCCCAAGCCGCAAGCAGTTTTCCCCAAATGCCATTGCAAAAAGCGGAATGCTTGACAATACCTGCGCCGGGGCCCACACCCGTTCGGGTCAGCCGCACCCTCCCTGAAGCTTCACCCTACGTCCTTGCAAAAACCCTTTATAACGTCTATTTATCCCGTCAACGCTGCGGCCGCAGCGCGGATGCAGAAAAGCGAAGATGAAGAGACTCACCTCCTTAGCCATCGTGATATTCACCTCCCTAGGAATCGCCGCCTTCGGCGGGCAACGGGACACATCTTCGACGCAGGCGGTTTCTCCGCCTTCCGGGTTTTTCAGAGCCAACGAGTTCGAAACAGGAGCCTTCGGAACGTTTGCCACAGGCGTTGGATCCAGCGCAAATTCAGACAGCCACGCTTGGGGTGGAGGCCTGGATGTGACTCATTGGCTGCCCTGGAAGTACGGGGGTATCAGATTCCAAGGGACAGGAACCAATACCCGTTGAGGTAGCGGTTCACGAACCATCACCTAGGAATCAATCTTGCCATGTCTCTGGTCTCCGATTCGGCAGAATGGCTTGAAGCGGATGGCCTCGGGGGTTTCGCCAGCGGAACAACTTCCGGCATTCGCACCAGACGATACCATGCGCTGTTGCTGACGGCGACAGCTCCGCCGTCGGAACGAAAGACCCTGGTGAACGGGTTTGAGGCGTGGGTTGAAACCATCCATGGCAGTTGGTTCTTGAGTTCGCAGCGCTACGGTCCTGATGTGGTCTATCCCAATGGAATGACGCACCTCAAAGGATTCGAGGCATGGCCGTGGCCGTCGTGGCGTTTTGAGCTGGATCAAAATCTCGCAATTGAACAAGAGGTCTTTGTGCCGTTTGGGCAGTCCGCGGTCGTCCTAATCTGGAAACTGGCCGGCGATCCCGGGACCAAAGTTAAACTGACAGTCCGCCCTCTTCTCTCCGGCAGAGATTTTCACGCGACGCATCATGAAAATAGCGCCTTCCGGTTTGACCCGGAATCGAGTGGTGGTCGAGTTCGCTGGAAACCTTACCACGATGTTCCCGCGGTTGTTGCGAGATCGAATGGCACCTACCATCACTCGCCCACTTGGTACCGCAACTTCTGCTACGCCGAAGAACGGGCACGCGGTTTGGATTATCTGGAAGACCTCGCCAGTCCTGGTCTCTTCGAATGGGAATTACAAACCGACGCGGCGTCCTTGATTTTCGTTGCCGAAGATTTCGCACAGATCGGCGACGAATTACCCGACAGTCTCGAAACCGCAAACCAGCTTCGAGCGCAAGAACTCCAGCGGCGAAAGGCTTTCTCGTCTCCGCTCGATGCCGCGGCAGAGAGTTATCTGGTCAGACGCGGTTCCGGCATGACCATTATCGCGGGGTACCCATGGTTTGGGGATTGGGGTCGCGACACCTTTATTTCGTTAAGAGGATTATGCCTGGCTACAAATCGTCTGGAAACCGCCCGAGATATCTTGGTCGAGTGGGCCGGAAACGTTTCCCAGGGAATGCTGCCAAACCGTTTCCCGGACCGCGGTGTGGAACCGGAATTCAATTCGGTGGATGCCTCGCTTTGGTATATCATCGCTGTCTTTGAATATCTGCGTGCCGCCCAGGGGAAACCAAACCTCGACGATGGCAATGTGACGACGAAGTTGCGCCAAGCGATCGAAGCGATTCTCTCCGGCTACCGTGAGGGGACGCGGTTCGGAATTAAGGCGGACGAAGATGGCTTGCTCGCCGCAGGTCAACCCGGTGTTCAACTCACCTGGATGGACGCGAAGGTGGGTGGTCAAGTGGTCACCCCGAGGATCGGTAAACCGGTCGAAGTGCAAGCGCTTTGGATCAATGCTCTGTGGGTTGGTCAATCGTTCTCTCCGCAATGGAAATCATTGTTTGCCAAAGCGTCAGAAGCCTTTGCCACTCGCTTTTGGAATGAGGCCCGCCAGCAGCTTTACGATGTGATCGATGTTGACCATCGGGCGGGCACCGCGGATCCGTTATTTCGTCCTAATCAGATCTTCGCAGTCGGAGGATTGCCTCTGGTACTTCTTCCCGCTGAACGAGCGCGCCAAGTCGTGGACGCTGTAGAGGCGGCCCTTTGCACTCCGATTGGTTTGCGTTCCTTGGCCCCAGGAGAACCCGGCTATGTTCCGCGATATCAGGGCGACGTCTGGCATCGGGATTCCGCTTACCATCAGGGGACAGTTTGGCCTTGGTTAATCGGTCCGTTCGTCGAAGCTTGGGTTCGGGTTCGGGGCGACTCGCCAGAAGTCAAGGCGTTGGCTAGAAAACAATTTTTGGAACCGTTGCGAGACCATCTCAATCAAGCGGGGCTTGGTCATCTGTCGGAAATTGCGGATGCCGACCCGCCACACACGCCGCGCGGCTGTCCTTTTCAGGGCTGGTCCATGGGAGAACTGCTGCGGCTCGATCGGATCGTGTTATGAATCGACACGGGGTTGAATGATTTTGGCAATCAGGCCTGTCCACCCGGTTTGGTTGGAGGCGCCTACTCCCCGACCATTATCCCCGTGGAAATATTCGTGAAACTGAATGTAATCGCGAAAATGGGGGTCGTTCTGGAGTTGATCGTTTTCGCCAAAGACAGGGCGTTGTCCCTTGTCATTCCGAGTAAAAAGTCGCGTCAAACGCCGGCTTAGTTCTTCGGCGACTTCCTTGATCGTTATAAAGCGACCCGACCCGGTCGGACATTCGATCTTGAACTCGTCGCCGTAGTAGTGATGAAATTTCTGCAATGACTCGATGATAAGAAAGTTCACCGGAAACCAAATCGGGCCGCGCCAGTTCGAATTACCCCCGAATAAGCCCGAAGTGGATTCGCCGGGTTGATATTCCACCGTCATCACGCACCCGTTCCATTCGAAACGGTACGGATGCTCCAAGTGATATCGGGAGAGCGCTCGGATGCCGTAATCGGAAAGAAATTCGGATTCATCCAACATCCGTCGCAACACCTCTTTCATCCGGTGTCCCCGCAAAAGAGAAAGCAGTCGCCGGTCGCCGACCCCCGGCGCGCTCCAACGCGAGATCAGCGCTGCCAGTTCAGGACGATGGTCGAGGTACCATTCGAGACGTTTCGTGAACCCGGGGACCGGATCCAGTAATTCCGGCTCCAGCGTCTCCACTGCAAAAAGCGGGATCAGACCAACCATGGAACGCACCTTGAGCGGAATCCCCGTGCCACTCGGCAGGTTCAAAACGTCGTAGAAAAAGCCATCCGCTTCGTCCCACAACCCGATACCATCTCCGGCATAGGTCATGGCCTCCGCAATCTGCAGGAAGTGCTCAAAAAATTTCGTCGCGATCTCCTCGTAGACATGGTCATGATTGGCCAGTTCCAAAGCGATTCGCATCAGATTCAGGCAATACATCGCCATCCAACTGGTGCCATCCGACTG
>DATHPI010000074.1:0-34826 GCA_035484035.1 Chthoniobacterales bacterium | reverse complement strand
ATCACAACCAGATGCCCGTGCAGGATTTCACAAACTGGAGAAAACAACACGAAATCGGTGATGATGATTTGAACACCGTTCTGAACGTGAATGCGACGTTCGACGCCCTTGATCGTCTCAACAACTGACCGCTTCGGCTTTACGAATCGCCCGCCCGTCCTTAAAAAGAGCGGCTTTTTGCTTTTCCGTGACAAGTATAAGGTATGAAAACACTCTCTATAATAGCTTTGAGCCTCTGGCTCGCCGCTAATTCCTCTTTTGCTTTGGTCAGCAGCGATGGTGGCTTTCTGCCCCACATCGGAGCCAACTTTTCTGAGTTTACAGCTTGGTGGGGACAGCCGGTCTCCGTCGCGGTAAGCCGCGATGATATCACCTACAAGTTTATGGTCGATGGTTCCGAGCCTGTTGCGGTCTCAGTTCCAACGGGATACTCCAGCCCGGGACCTCCATCCTCCTGACGAAGAAAAGCGACATCAATCAGCCCCTGGGAAAGTGCCGCGGCCAGCTGAGGCGAGTTTTGAGTGGAGATCACCACGTGAAAGCGAATCTTATCGATTACAGCGGAACAATACCTCCCTCCGACGCGGAAGCCCTATTACGCGTTAATTGTCCTCTGAACAGTGCTTGGACCGAAGCTCCCGCTAGTGTTGCGTCCCTTAATTAAGCGATAATAACTTCAGCGCGCTGCCAGCGCCTCCTTGGCACTTCGGATTTTCTCAAGGATCTTCTGACCGGAAGCTCGCCAAACGTACTTCTTTGGGTTCTGGTTGCGTTCTGCCAGATAGGATTCAATCGCGCGCACCAATTCGCGCAAAGATTGAAAACTTCCTTCACGGACCACTTCGGAGGTTAGTTCCCCGAAGAAGCGCTCGACGAGGTTTAACCAGGAAGAGCTGGTTGGTGTAAAATGGATGTGGAAACGGCGGTGAGCTTTGAGCCAGTGCTGAGCGGCTTGGTGTTTATGTGTCGCGTAGTTATCCAATTTGGACAGCCACGCAGTCCAGGACCAAGCTGATAGACCAAAAGGCTAGGTTCATGTTGAACAGACCGGCGACTGAGGGTGCGAGGACCATATCGGCCCGGAAGTCATCCTGCTTGCTGTTGGCTGGTACCTGACGCTCCAAGGCAGCGATTACTAACCCTTCTCACCCCACACGCTTCAGCGGGGTAGCGGCAGGTCAAGCCTCCGAAGTCGCAACACTGCCGTGGCGGCGGTGATGCGCGCTAGATGTCCAGCCATACTCCAAGACTAAATTTGCTACGACTTGCCGCAGAAGCCTCGATCGTTTCTAGAATGAAAAAGGCAAATAAACGCACCGCGTGGGCAGGAGAGTTAGCCTTAAAGTCTATACCATGCCAAGCGCAGAAATTTCGCTTCGCTACGGAAACCAACCCGCAAGGAGCGGACTCGCCCTTCATTCCGTCCGGAAGAGAGTCGGCCGAGATGCCCCAATCTGCGTCAAACGCGAAGATAGCGGAAAACGGGTAGAAAGAGCGCGAATCTTCCAACGCTCCTGGGGAAGCAATTTTTAATCCATCCGGATTGCGAGGGTCTAATAATAGAGCCGCCTCCTCTGCTTCCTGCAGATGCTCTCGCTTTAAGGTGCTCTTCACTTCGATGGTTCTGTGGACGGCATCGATGGGATAAAGGCCATGTCCTTCGTGAAATACCACGGGAGGAACTCTTCTATCGAAGACGATAATATCAGTTTGACGGCTCTGCCACGCCCCACTTGTCCACGACAATTCCGGTGCCGAGACCGAAATGGGGTGGGAGAACCGACCCCAATATGCCGCGTATAAGGAGTTCTCTGAATATTCCCTTCTCCCCTTGGTGCGAAACGGCGACCGTTGTGTCGTAGAGATTGAGAAGGTCGTCCACTTTCCGGTCGAAAAATTGTTGAATAAGCTGCGGCCCTTGGTTAGGCTTCGGGTAAGCTGGATCCATGTTTTCCGTACCGTTGTTCTGAGCGTGATTCATATGCAATTAAGCGGGATAAGGCGTGCAAACGTCTGCATCGTAGTTCCCCAGGGAAATCATTCTTGTAAAAAGTCAGAATTTCTCTGCTCGAAGCTGCTGCAGCCCGAATAATAACGGGCAGATCATTTTGCGCTCTCAAGCTGAGAATGTTGCCGGTGGTGCATGCGTCAGCGGCAATCGGGCTCTGCCAGTAGTCGCTGGCGACGAGCAAAGACCGTCGTTCTCGCCGGGGCAGGGAAAAAAGCGATAAATCCATCCGTTCTTTCACCTCCATCGGATCGCACCTAACAATTGGCCTCATCTAACAGCGGCGATTGAGATAGCCTCCAAAACCGGAGTTTTTATTGTTATTAACCACTTTGCAGGTGTGCCACGCGCCAACCCATGGTCACCCCCCGACAATTCCCTCAATTTTCCTGAAAGTGTCGCCATCAAATACCGCGATCGCTCTCAATTTGGTGATTTTCTCCACATCTTGAAACTTATCGATAGTTCCTTATATTCACGGCGTCCGAACGCACCGCATGGACAAAATAGTCGTACACTACTTCTGGCCTATCCTCAAAATTTCCGTAGTCGAAATTCTTCGCTAGCTTCCACGGATAGAAGATTTTCTTCGTCCGGCTATTATCCAAACTAAGGCCAGCGTAGTTAAACTCCTTGGCCATTGAGTTTATGGTGTGATAACACTGCACTGTGAATCCATCGTCCGCGTAAGAAAGGTCATTATCATCCAATCTCTTTAGTAGTTTGATTCCATCAACGATGCGCGTTGCGTGTTGCGGTGAAGTCGCTGCGTAATGTTTTCTTATCTCATCGAGCACCTCCAGTATTGTTTCAAAGGCAGGCATTATAGCCACAAATCGTCCATCTGGCTTGAGATGCCTACGCACGGTTTGCAAAATCTCCACCACTTCGACACGGGTTGGTGGGAGTATAGCATTCGAGCATATGATCAAGTCGAACCTTTCATTGAGCTGCATATTCCGGATATCTCCTAAAATGGGTTTAAAAACTACGCCTGCAGCTGCTGCTTTTTTTTGGGCTTCGTCCAAAATTGGCTGAATTCTGTCGATACCGGTGATCCGTTTAAGGGGAATTTTATGTTTTATTACGGCATCGAATAGCGTTCCTGGGCCACAGCCAAACTCTGCGATATCCCAATGAGCATAATCCTCATCTGGAAGCCTCTTCAAGTAGTTCACCAGTTCGTTGCGAGTGTTACCTTCCTTGTCATTCTCAATCATAACAGGGGCAAACGGGCTCAAAATATATCTGCAATAAGACTCTGCAATCTTGGCCCAGTCGATATCCTCATCCTTGGTCGGTAAGCGCTTATATCTAGTCACGGGAAAAGGCTCATACCTTGCCCTGTCAAATTCCTGCCAGAAGCGATCTGAGGGAAATACTCGTGGATTGCGTCGCAACCAAGCGCCATGATAATGACAAGCCCATTCGACAAGAGCGCCAAAGCGAATGTCCTTTGAGAGCTTTGCCTCAGTCATTTCGTAGATTAGGCCCCACAGGCGATAGCAGAATGCGTTATATTTTAGCTGTTCAACCTGATCCATCGAATCAAAGTAATTTTCCGTTCGTGTAATGTCGATGAAACCCGGGTTGTCTATGCAATGTGAGAATATGTTATCCCATCGCTCTCGAAGCGCCTTAGCATAGTTAGTTTTATGTCCAAAAAAAAATGACTGCACGCTGAACACCAATGCGCCCAGGGCGATTACTATTGTCACGTAGTGCCAAGGATCCATCGATTTCGTGACATAGTAGTCGACAATCTGCTGCGCTACCTTGACGATGTCATTCAGGGATTTCATGATGAGATATTTCTAAAATCAATGCTTGAGGTCTTCTGCAATCGGGGTGAATTGCTTCAGTTCGCAGCAATATTGGAAAAAGTCCAAATGCCGCCAGCGCCGTTCGTGGTATCGTGGACTCCACACAATGCCTTAAAAACCGCACACGCAAAATGTTCTCCTGAACGTATTCTCGCAATTCCCGGCGCTTGGGTCCTCCCTCAAACCCGCATTGGGCGACTCGCCATTTCGAGCCCGATCCCGATGCTGCGGTAAAAGTTCCTCCGGTCTCATATACTTCTTACTGAGTCCACGGTCACCAAAAACGCAAATCCCCTGTTTGGCTCCCGAACAAAGTCCCAGATGCTTTTGCGGTGGGCCCGCAGCGAGGAACGACCCGAGGGCTCGATTGATCGGCGTCACAAAAGTCAGTGCAGTTGGGCCGGTTCTAATCCGCGTGCTTAAATGAATGCGCGCGCAGGGACTTCTGAGGTGCGGTCGAAATACTTGGCTTGCACATATTCTCCCTGGACCGTGGGTGTGGCCAAATCGTCATTCCTTTCGCAAAACTGACGGCTACTCTTGGAGCAGTGATTGAGAGTGGAGCGTCTCCTCCGTAGTCGTCGTTAAACATCAATTCTAGCCCCGCCCAGGGAATAATCTGGATCGTTTTCGTTGGCGCGGTTTGTGGAGCCGCAGGACGGACTTGCGACGTTTGAAGAGCGGGAGGAGATGCGCAGGCAACCAACACAAATCCGAGGGTTGGATAACGACCGCCATCATAGCGCCTCTAATAACTACAGAATTGGCCGATCGAAGCGAGAACTTTGGTCAGAATTCGTCTCTGGTCAAAAGGCGCTCTGCCGGGGCGATACGATCTCCGGCCAGGACCTGTCGGAAGTTGCGCGCCAGCGAAAGCAGGAATAAGTCGCGGGAGGAGCCACAGCAACTTGGCGTCGGCTCGCAATTCGGTACAATCGTCGGATGTTACGGACGCTTGCTTTCTTCAGCCTGGTTACTTCGGCGAGCGCCAGCCGCCTCTTCCCTGACCACTTCGCTCGCACTTTTGACTTCCCTGATTCCAAGAAGGACCGGCTGCCGGAGACGTTCGTCCCGGGTCCACTCAGTGAACTTCACCTCGCAAAACATCAGGTCGTCCGATCGCAAGCCGCAGGAAAAGTGATCGTAAGCGGATTCGCTCAACCCCGTTTGTTGCCGGATGTCGCAAAACTGAAAAAGCTGGTTTCAATCCCCCGCGATCCAGAAGCAGGGACTCAAGCCATTGCCGGAGTCGATCGATATAGTGCCGTCGACGGACTATTCAGGCGAAAGTTGCCTCGACGTTACAGTCGTTTTTCCAGTAGACATGCAAGACGAAGAGATTACTTCTCCCTCGGTCACGCAAATGTTGTCATGGATACGAAATACGATTTTGGCAGAGACCACGAGCGATTTCTGGCCCTACATCTTTGTCAAAATTGACGGCAAAGACGCATGTCCCCTTTAAGCTCTGACTTGCTTGAGACGGCTGGGACTCTGGCTAGTCCCAAACGCAGCACAGAGGCCAGCTTCAGAAGGTCAATATCCACTAGTTACTACGGTTGGTTTCACTTCTTGCTGGACGAGTCTTGCATGATCTTGATTGGCCCAAGCCTGAAGGACAAACCGTTAAGGGATGCCCTTTCTCGCTGTTTAAACACAATTTGATGCTAAAGGCTTTCGAGTGCCTGTTGAAACTGGGCCTCAAACCCGAACTCCAGGGGTCACCCGGTACACCGGCTCCCATTTTCATTCGCGGAAAAAGGCTTCTCGCTTTCTAAAGAGTAATTGTTCCTACAAGCTTGTATTGATTTCTCCACAAAAAATTGCCACTTTCGGAAACATGAGAATTCATGTCCCGCGTCCTTCGCTGACCTCGTTTTTTCGCTCTGATTTACTCCACCGGACGGCAAGTTCTCCTCGATATTTAGCGACAGGCATCGACGTTTCGCAACTATGGGTTGCTTCGGCATCTGTGCGGATGTTTGTGTTGCAATTGACTTTGGGACTGGTCGCTCTTGTGGGCACAATATTGGCCATTTTCGCTTGGAGTGGCGCTGGCTTGTAGCGTCGGATAGCGAGGACTAGAGCAAAAGACCCAGGAAGACCCGGTCACCGGGTGGAAATTTCCCCTGGGAGCAGCTCTCAGAGACCAATAATCTGATCTCTGCAGGCGAAGAGCGTGGATCTCCGAATCCCTGATAACTCACAAGTTGTGAACAACTGCTAAATGCTTGGGCGAACCTTGAAGAAAATGAGGGACGAAAAGAAATTTATCCAGGTCGTAAATCGCTAGGAAAAAACCATTCCTTGAAATCGGATAAGCCTAGGGAACCGTGGAGACGACTTCAACTCCACCGGTTAACGGAAGGCTCCATCGCGGGGCGAACCAAGGCGTGCGAAGGAGCATGCAATCAAGATCACCCGGCAATCGGAATGCGCGATTACCGGGCGCCCATCCCAAATGCGCTTGAACGTCGGGCGGAAAAAGAACGCGGCTGTGACGTTCATAATTTCATCGACCGTAAGGCTGTTGAGTCGAGAAAATCGTAGACACCGCTCCTTCGCTGGGGTAGGCTCGTTGTTTAAACGCCAGACGGCACCTATCGGGAAAAGCGGGGGCAAATATCATCCGCTCTGGGAAAGCGGGGAGAAACGATATGGAAGCAAAGGAGTGGGCGTACAAGATCATTAACGACTTCGCATCGCGGGCGGGGGGGAGTGTTTGGCTCAACGTCAGCGACCGGGGACTGGTGGCCGCCGGCCTGCACGCCAGAGTCGATAAGCCGGACACCATTAGGCAGGGGGCCACTAACGTCTGCGGCATTGTCGGCTTCGTGCGGAACTGGGCGCAGGACGACCCGGTCGACTTTGCATGGCTGGGGATTCAACTCTACGAAACCGGCCGGGGCCGGGTGGGCAGAGGCCAATTTTGCGGGAAAGTGGTAGCGCCTTCCCCCGAGCTGAAGAAGCATCCGGTGCCACAGGGGATGGACCCCGCCGACTGGATCATCCTGGCGTCTATCCGGGAAGCGTTCAACAGCGTGTTCAAGTATCCTGACCCGTTCATCGGCGAAACGCTCTCCGCCATTAACTTCCCCAGTGATGTCGTCGCGGGATTCAAGGCGGCTGGGTACGTCAACGTGACCGATCGGACATCATGGAACAAGAGCGTTGGTTATGACAACGCGAACGACGCCAGTGACAAGTTTCTACAGGGCTACAGGGTCGTCTTGCTCATCAACGCCCGGTTGCTCAACGACGACAAAGCGCGCACCCAGGCCGTGGTCCCGACATCCGATCACTGGGTCGGACTGTGTTCGGAGATTGAAATAAATCTTTGGTGGCAGCCGGGCGCCCCCGTCGAAGCCGACCGCGCCGGCGTCAGATTAAAAGTAAACAGCTGGGGGGATGGCGTATCCGTCCCAAACAATGGTGATTATATGCTGCTAAGGACCTTTGTGAATCATTATTATGGGTTTGTCGCGGCTAAATTCTGACAGCTGTCGCCGCCCCGTATTGGAGTCAACTCAATGACCTCCGATCCACCGGGCCTCCGACTGGGACTGGTCGCTCTTGTGGGCACAATATTGGCCGTTTTCGCTTGGAGTGGCGCTGGCTTGTAGCGTCGGATAGCGACGAATAGAGCTAGAGCAAAAGACCCAGGAAGACCCGATCACTGGGTGGAAATTCTCGTGGGAGTATCTCTCAGAGAACAATCATCTGATCTCTGCAGGCAAGAGCGTGGATCTCCGAATCCCTGATAACTCACAAGTTGTGAACAACTCCTAAATGCTGAGTTGTCAGCTGTACGGCAACTGTCGATGTCATGACATGTCTTCGTGACGCACCCACGAACGGGAAACATTCATTGTGTGATTGCCCTAATTTGGAATGCCTCATGCTGAGTTGTGAATAACTTTTTTCCCGGAAGTAATTCTCAGCTTTAAGCAATAGAAAAGGAGACGCAATATTGAGGTCGGGCCGGTCACCCGGGCGGAATTCAAACGTAGTTTAAAAACTTGCTCACCACTGATCGTGATTTCTTCCACTTCGATTTTCATCGTCAGGATTCAGCAATGGATGAAGCGTCCGCCAGGCTCAATTCTGATCATCCAACCATCCTGTGTCGTCAGGATATGATCACTTGAATCGTACTGGTAAACACCGGCTAGGATGTCGCGCTCGGTTAGCCCGTAGTCCGGTTTGCTTTGTTTTCGGTGACTTACGCTTACTGGCCACTCGAGGCTTACGCTTTGCGCTGCCATATTACCCCCACCGGGCGAAATTATCTGGAATGATATTATGACCGTGAACCAACGATCCGATTTCCATGTCGGTTCTCAAATTCGACACTCTTCCGTGCGGCGTTCGCTTTAAAGACCTCTGGCCCGATACCCAGTCAGAGTGTCGACTAACTATTTTTCCTGAAGCACCCGTTGTCCGGTGTCGCTGATCTAGGGCCGCCCAAAACATGTCCGGTGTAGTTTTTTTAATTTCCACTGGGTTATCCTGAGCGTCGGTGACTAGGAGCTTCTTGGACCTCGACTGGTCGGCTTTAAAGCGACCTTGGTCATACCACACGCCGGAAGCTATACAGAAATGGTCAAATGAAGCCAGACAGCATCACGAGGATATAGGTTCCGGTTGGTTTCAACAGCAAGTTCAAGCACTGTCCCAATGACTCTTCCGGCGCCAATATCCAAACTGGCTAATAGCGTGCCGGGCCCCATGTCGTACATATTCGTTGGTCCAACTGCGTGGTTTAGTGATCCTTATTGGTAGCATCGCCTTGCGAAATCGGTTGTATTCTGCAACGCGAAAAAGCTGATTCTGCCTAGGATATACGTTGCAAGATCTAGTCGCACGTGTGAACTGTTTCACGCAACGAAACGAGAAAGAACGAAGAATGTTGGGTACGCCAGGGTATCGACCGACGAGCGGCATAGCGCGAACCAGATTGAACCGCTGGAGAAAGCCGGTTGCGAGCGATCGGCGATCTATCAGGGGAAAAGACCCCAAGCAGACGCGGCATGTGATGAACGAGTCAGCAAAGCGACGATCTGTCGGATGATGCAACGAGCAGAAGCCAAAGCGCAGAAGAACGGGGATCGCGTACTATGTGGTTAGCAACGACAAAAGGCTGGTTCAGCGTGGTGATCGATAACCAGCGACCCGGCAGGATGCTCGTGCGGGCGCGGTGTCGCGCCGATATCTTCAACCTTTACAACGAGTACCACGAGACGTTGGCGAGCATGGAGGAGCCGACGAGCGATCCGAGCAGAGATTACCGCTGGCGGATGAGCGTTTCGAAAGAGGACTTCGTGAAGCTGGCCGGGCGTCTGGCGGAAGCGGTGACCTATAGCAACTTCAAGTCGGCGGTACATGACAGGAAGGACCAGCAGAACAAATCGAGTGCCTACGTGAAGGTGTGGCAGACCATGCATGACGTCCAGGTTGACGAAAACCGAGACGGATCGGTACGAGAGGAAGCTTGGGACAAGTTCATGCGGAAGGTGGACGATCGACCGCCGAGCAAACCGGCGAAACAGAAGAAGGCACGGAGACGAAAAGGTTGAAAGGACTTGTAAAGGAAGTTATACGTTGAGAGGTCCTCCGAGTTTAGTCGCCAAGACGCGCTCTACAGCAAGCGTGCTTCATAGGCCGCGTCAAACTCTGCCATTTCTCCGCCCTTATGCCTAGGGGCAAGAACCTTAGCGGCGCGCGCCAACCGTCCCTTCGCGGCTTCCAGTGCTAATCGCACTTGTCGTTCTGCCACCGTCCTATGCAGTTCAAGCAAGATTTTCAGGAGCGGTATGGAGGATCAATTATTGCCAGTTTTTCACCGACTTTTGAACTCGATCAAACGTAGTAGTAGCTGTACAAGAGTCGAAGATGGCCACCCGTCCAAAAACTTAACTGGCGAATGCAATGTCTGAACAAAGGTCTTCGGGTTTCCCAGGTGCAAGAAGCCGAGCTACAGCTTTTTGTGAACGCTACGGTTTGCAAGTGCCAATCCTCCAAGCACCGATGGCGGGCTCGTGTCCACCTGGCCTAGCGGCCGCGGTGGCAAATGGAGGTGGTCTGGGAGGGATGGGTGCGCTAATGACGGGCCCGGAGGGCATTGCCGAGTGGGTTGCGGAGTTTCGCTCCCAAAGTAACGGCCCATTTCAGTTGAACCGTTGGATTCCTCAGCCAATACCCGCGCGTGACCCAGCGGGAGAAAAACGAATACGGGATTTCCTGTCAAAATGGGGGCCGCCGGTTCCGGCCGAAGTTGGCGATGTGCGGTTCCCTGATTTCGAACAGCAATGCGAAGCTTTTCTTGCCGCCCAGCCCCTTGTTGTCTCGTCGATTATGGGCCTCTTTGCAGAAGCCTTCGTGAGCCGATTAAAAGATCGCAGGATAGCATGGTTCGCCTGTGTCACGACGCTTAGTGAGGCGCGAGAGGCCGAGCTCGCCGGGGCAGATGCCGTCGTAGCCCAAGGACTCGAAGCGGGGGGTCATCGTGGTTCTTTCGACCAAGCCGCGGCCGAGCGTCAAGGTGTAGGTCTCATCGCTTTAATTCCTCGGCTTTCAGACAAACTCTCAATTCCTATCATCGCGGCCGGGGGCATTGGGGATGGTCGAGGGATCGCCGCCGCACTGACCCTGGGTGCCAGCGCCGTGCAGATCGGGACGGCATTCTTGCGATGTCCAGAAGCTCAGACCAATACTGCCTGGGCCGATGCGCTAGCCGATCTTGAACCCGAGGCAACGGTTCTGACACGCGCCTTCAGCGGTCGGCTCGGCCGCGCTATTGAGACTGATTACACGCGCGCGATCAACTCGCCCGAAGCCCCCAGACCCGCTCCATACCCGGCTCAAGGCGGATTGACTGCCCCCATGAGACAAGCCGCAGTGGCCGAGAACGACGTCCAACGAATGGCCGCATGGGCGGGTCAAAGCGCAGCTCTCGCCCGGGCGGAGCCTGCGGCCGATTTCGTCCGGCGTGTTTGGGACGAAGCCAAGACACTCTTACCATGAACGACCTCACAATTAGAGGTGATGCGAGACGGCGAAAGACCCACCGGAGCAATCTCAGAAATTCGGAACACGCTTAATTAAAGCCGTTTCTCCACCCTCGGTACAACTACTGTTCCATCCGGTAGCAGGACGACAAAAAACATTTGTCTCATCGGTCCCTTGATGGTGTCTGAAAAGCAGATCAGCCAAAATGCAGCGGGCGTTGTCCGAAATTCTTGCGATTCCAGCGCGCCGACCTGTACGTGGTAGAAGGTCGTCATAAAATCGGCGGCGATCTCTGCCGCTTTCTCTTTTGTTACCGCGTTGGGAGAATTCTGTTCACCAGCGTCAAAGACGTATTCCAGCGTGCCGCCGTCCTTCGCCGCGCCTCGATACCGAAACAGTTCGACAGATAGTGCCGGGACCGATAGCAGGAGGGTGATTAGGATTGTCGCGAGGTAGGGCATCATCTGCTTCGATCATCCTCTGCCATATCTTGAGGCAAGGTCAACCTGTCGAAAAGAGTATAGGAAAAACCGATTTAAAGGGGCGAGACTCATTTCGCAGAAAGTGAGAAACATGACTCATCTACCCGCAACAATCCTTGCTGTCGAAAAGCAACCGGGAAAGCACAGAGTATTTGTTCGAATTCTACTTCGAAAGTATACAGGTTCCTTCAACACCTTGAAGTTTGGGGAAAACAAACCGCTGATAGGGTTCTGTCAAAACGGACGACTCGACCTTATATATTACCGAGATCCCAACCTGAAAGCGGGGCAGTCGTTCCCGTTGTGGACGATTCAGTAAACTAAGCAACTAGCCGATTTTTGAGTTTCCAGCGCTACCGCACATTATGGGTCCAGATGAACCGCAACGGCAGTTTCGTTGTCTCCCCTAAACTTTCTCCCCAAGCATGGAAAATAAAACCGGCGTTCACCACTAGTGCACCAAGTCAGTGACTGGTGCACTAGTGCATGGCGGTCAATGACGTGACGTCACGGAGACAGCTTGGCCGCATAGACGAAGAAATCAATTCGCACTCTTTCTCGGCGGCTAAGGTGCAACTGAGGACGAGTAAAAGCGCATTGCAGATTTTGACTCTGAGTTCGTCCAGCGCGTTTTTGTCGCCTTTCATCGAAGGCTGGAGTTGCCACTAAGACAAAGGTCGCGGAGAGAACAGAGTTTTAAAAATAATGGTTCCGGAAATGAGTACTGGAAATCCGACGCTATTAGGACTACCGCATCGAGCGCAGGCTCTTGGATCAAATCGGTACCTCTCTATAAAATTCATGACAAAATATTTCATTGCATTATCTTGTAGCCTTTGCGCATTGCTAACTCCACTTGCCGGGCTAGCTTCTACGGTACCTCGCGGTACCGTATTGTCGGTACGCACTCTGGAGCCGGTGTCCTCGGGAGACAAAGCCGGGAAGAAGTTCGCTGCGCAACTCGATACTAATCTGATTGTAAAAGGCAGGGTGACGGCTCCTGCGGGCAGTGTGGTTTTTGGCCGTGTCGAGCCCTCAGCGGGACAATCAAAGCTCGCCTTAAGTCTCACCCAAATCGTAATCAACGGACGTCCGGTGGCGATTGCGACGGAGAGCTACGGGGAGCCAGGTCCTCGCATTGGGCGCACGACTGCCGGTAGAACTACGGGGGGGACGGCGATGGCTACGATTGGGAGCACTACTGCCGGTTACGCAATCGGCGTTTTTGGAACAGTGATCGGTGCTGCGCTTGGAGTTCCTGCTGCGGGCACCGTAATCGGAACTTTGGGGGCAGCGTTTGGAGCTCCGGCTGCTGGTGCTGCCGCTGGGCTCATAGGCCAGCGCAAATCAGTGGTGGCACCGCCAGGGACCCCATTTGCGTTTCGCCTAGCGCGTCCGGTTTCCCTTTAGCTTCCCCATTTGAAATTGTTTCCTGGCCAATTGATGCACTATCTCCGCAATCGCGGAAGGTAGTCGATGTATGTTACGTATAGCTGCGTCGTGGACCGGTACAATTCCCGGGTATCCCCGTTATCTGAAACACCATTGAAGAACGATAAGCTTGTCGTTTCGTTACAGCCAGAGAGTAGCCAGCAAGGTCTCCGACTGGGCCCATAACGGGCTGTGCGAAGACGTATATTCCATGTTCATATGGAACCCTATTCCTGAGAGAGTATCCAACCACCGAAGCCCATCAGGGCAAGTCCGGCAAGCTGGCCACCCGGGCCACGTATCTTAGTCGAATTGCTACCGTCAATTCATCGGCTTCATGGGCTTCATCGGTTCCATTGGTTTCATGGGTTCCATTGGTTTCATCGGCTTCATCTGAGCGATTTTCTCATTCGATTGTTTAAGCGTCAGTTTTTCCGCATTCTCCAACTTGGGCTCGCTGCGCATCAATTCGATCTGATCATTGTGGACCCCAATAAACCGAACGCCATTTTTGCCCTCAACACGGAGAACGAGGTTCTCGCGGGTCCGAAACAACTCCGGGGGCTTCGACCATTCACCGGTCGTAAAACCGGTGCTCTGATTTTGCTGTTGCCCAGAGTCACCGCTGCTCAGGGCGACCTGTGTTTCTTCGCCGTTATTTTGAACGAGGAGTCGTTGTCCATTTCCGATATCGCAGGAATACGCCATAATAAATGTCCTTTTTTTGATTTCCTAATTTGAGGGGCGGCAACCGTCAACCGGACCCACCACCGAGTAAAGACTTTTTGAAAAAAACGTTCCCGTTGACTAAAGAGCATAGGACCGAAGCAAAGCTGGTCGGGCGGGAACCGATAGCTTCAATAATCTGTTCGTGCTTGGTCCAGATCGTGGATCTCGAAATAGGCAGCGGTCGGTGTTGGTCGAAGACATCAAAGACCAATGGAAGTGCCAGTGCCAGTTTAACTCTCCGTTGTCTCACCGAACGGGCGATGACTGAAGTTCTGCCGAAAACCGGATCGCTTTCGCCCCCCGCGACCGATGCCGCAGGCCAAGCGGCGGGTAGCTCAGCGAAATGATGCTTTATCGATAAATCACCGATTAATTTGATTTAAAGCAAACGAGGCTTTCTCTGAACTTTCTTACCTTTGATACCTTCCCTTTTGTGTCGATGGTGAACCCCTCTTCGACCAAAAGTGCTGCCTGACCTGCTGCGCCGCCAGGAAACCGAGCGATGAGCCCTCCGTTCGTGTTTATGACCCGCCAATAAGGGAAATTTTTGCTTGAGCCATGGGCAATCGCCTGCAGAGCTCTTTGGGTCGTAACGGGACAAGTCCCTTGCACCTTGAATTGATCGGTGAGCTCCTTACAAAGGAGATTCGTCGTAATGAGTTTGCGCTTAGGGATTTTCTTGATCAGGGCTGCCACGGTCGCAGGACTGGGTAACAGCATTTTTCCCGTACCACCAAAGAATTTTACGCGGTCTTTGGGAATATCGACGATAACATCTTCTTGGGGGTCCATGTTGTCTTTTCGCATCGGTCTTGCTATGCAGCAAGCCCAGCAAATACCCAGGGACGACCAGATTCGGTTAGGATCGTCATCGAGGTCGAAATGTATTGCATTGTAGTGTAAGGTCTCAGGATGGGCGGGATTTCCTGAAACAATGGCAACCTGGAAAATTGTATCCCTCGTCGGATTAGGGTTAAATCTGGTGGGCGTTATCATGCTATTCAAATACGCTTTGCCGAAACGTCAGCGGACGGAGGGTGTTCTTTTCAGTTGGACCGTCGATAAGCCAAATAAGGAATTAATCGCGCTTGAAAGGCGCTGGGATATCAGGAGTGGAGTCGGCTTGTGGTGCGCCATCGTCGGGATCGCCTTGCAAGTCTTTGGGGTTTGGCTTTTGCCTTAGGAATCCGACATGCCCGTCGTCACTGCAGCAGCAATCCTTCTGCGTGATCGATCGCCTTGTTCAGTTCTAAGACGGCGTTCGCATAGTCCGATCCTTCGTGGGTTAAAAGCTTGCGGTACTGATTGATCGCGTTGAGAAGTTCGTGGAGGGCATTCCGACGGTCCGTGATCGCTTTTCTTACGCCGTCTTTGATCAGCTTGCCTTCCAAATCGATTGTCTTCTTTGCCGCTGGCGGAAGCTTCATCCCGGCAGAATCCTGGAGCACCCATCGGATCTCTTGGAGATTTTCCCACGCCCGTCTCCGCGAAGATCTTGAAGCCTCCAGTTCGTCGAGCACCTTTTGAAGTTCTTGCGAGGTCATTACTCGAACAGTGTTCAAGAGAACATATGCTGTCAAGCCTTTGAGGGCGATTCAGCCTCTACCCGGTGACTTGATAAACCAAAGGGGGCGGAGAAAGCATCGCACAGAGGTCATAGAGGTGGAATGTGACTTTAATCTACGGCGAATCAGCCGGGTCCACCGGGCTACTGCGAAGTCCTGATGAACGCCGGCTGGGTTCTGATACGGATTGAACTCAGATACCGCATTCGTTCGTCCAGGACCCTTCCCATGGATCCACTGGATGAATTGGAGGCGTAGAGATTGGCGGAAACGGGCACGGGGCCTTGCTGGTGTTGCCGCTCAAAACTCATCGCTTATCGACAAATCCAAGAGGTAATAAAGCCCCCCAGGGAATACCGTTCCAAGGCGATCGCGGCCAAAATAACGAACCAAGTTTCTCTTCCATTCGAGATCTTCAAATTTCGTGGTCGAGCTTATTCATCAAGATGAAATCGACAGGTTTTCAAGATTGTTTCTAATCTGACGCAGGAGAACCAAGAGCTGGTGGTGCTTTTCGCTGTCCAGATCCTTAACGGCGAGCATGGCCAGACGTTTGCTCTGGCGATGGAGCGTTCTATGGACGGTGTGTCCAGCACGGGTCAACTCAAGTCCAACGCTTCTCCGATCTGTCTTCCGATCCTTTTGTACACTCAATAAGCCTCCCTCCTTCAGGCTTTTGATCAGACGGGCCAATTGTCCTTTGTCACGAGCGGAATGCGCGACCAGGTCGCTCAGGGTCGCGCCGGGATAACGCGCAAAAAAGCCCAGAAGCTTGCCTTCCATGTGGGTCATGTGACACGAGCCGTCCGGCAATCCGCGATATTGCTGCGATCGAAAGAGATGCATGATGGTGTGGATCAAATCAAATACCTCGTCGGAGGCATGGACGGATTTACGGTTGATATTATCAACAGAACCACTTGTCATGGTAGACATTATCAACCATGGTTAAGCTCTAATGGAAGCTTTATCCAAGATTCGCAATGAAATCATCGCTTAACGATCCACAAGTAACGGAAATCCTCGACGCACTCTACGCGGACGCGGCGAAAAGTGATGCTCTAACGCGCAATACGGTCCGGGGCTCGGATGCGGCAGGAAAGACCGAAGCCGATTTTTACAAAGCGGCCCGGAAGTCATACATGGCAGTAGGCCGTGATTTTGGAAACCTACTTTATAGCCTGGCACGTAGCAGCAAAGCAAAGACGGTGGTCGAATTTGGAACATCTTTCGGAATTTCCACGATCTTCCTGGCGTCGGCGATCCGTGACAATGGGTCTGGCAAGGTCATCACGACCGAATTCGAACCCGAAAAAGCAGAGCAGGCAAAGCGGAATCTCGCGTCCGCCGGTTTGGAGCAATGCGTTGAGTTTCGCGTCGGCGATGCCTTAAAAACTCTATCCGATCCGCCCCGCGCGATTGATATGATCTTTCTCGATGGAGCCAAGAGTCTTTACTTTGGTGTCCTCAAACTTCTGGAGCCGCAACTTCGGTCCGGGGGAATTGTGGCTAGCGATAACACCGACCATGCCGGCATGGCTGCTTTTCTGGATTACATCCGAGATTGGCATAACGGATACACGTCGGCGGCGATCCTAACCAGTGGCGAGAGAGGCAAAGCCCACGAAATCACCCTACGCCATTAAAAATGCTCGTGAGTAAGAAGGTGAAATTTCGAACCAGGCAGCAGGTCATCCGGGTGTTTCGCGACATGATCTTAGCGGCCGTCATTTTGACCCCCGCAATAGTTGTCTTGCCTTCCAAGTCAGCGAAGGCAGATACGCCGCAATCAGCGACGTCTGAAATCGTTGAGGACGCGAACACCTTCCTTGCCACCCTGAGCGAGAAGCAGCGATCTGCGGTGCTCTACAAATTCGACGACGACCAGCAGCGGGTCCGATGGTCTAATTTTCCGACTGGATTTGTACCGCGTGGCGGGTTGAGCCTGGAAGAATTGAGCGACACCCAGCAAAAGGCTGCGTTAGCTCTGGTGGCCTCAACTCTCAGCCTGAAAGGCTTCGAAAAGGTCGAGAAAATCAGGGAGGCCGACGACGTTTTTAAGGCAACCCCGCATCAGCATCCTCCATTTGGGTATAATAAGGAGGGTGGGCCAGGGCATCCCCCGTTTGGCGATGCTAAAAATGGCCTGGCAGGTGGCGGCTTCAAAAACGGCGCGCCAAATCACGAGATGTTTGGCAAAAACCTCTACTATATTTCCATCCTGGGAACGCCTTCGGAAAAAGATCCATGGATGTTGCAGTTCGGCGGTCATCACTTGGCGCTGAACATTACGATGGTGGGAGAACGAGGCACTCTCACTCCTAGTCTTACCGGAGCTCAACCTGGCACATATACGGCTAACGGCAAAACAGTGCGTCCGCTGGGTCAGGAAAACGACAAAGGGTTCGCCCTGTTGAATGCGCTGGACGATGCCCAGCGCAAGCAGGCGATCTTGAATTACCGAGTAGCCGATCTAGTGCTCGGCCCCGGGCACGATGGCCAGACGATCCAGCCTGAAGGTTTGAAGGCGTCCGCCATGGACGAGAAGCAGCGCTTGATGCTCCTCAACTTAATCTCGGAATGGGTGGGCATCGCGAATGATAACTTCGCTGCGGCTCGGATGGCGGAAATTAAAGCGGGCCTTGAAGACACCTGGTTTGCCTGGAGCGGACCCAGCGCGGTGGAACCGGGTAAAAACGGCACCTCTTACTACCGGATTCAGGGACCAAAGCTCGTTATCGAGTACGCGCCTCAGCCAGGCGAGGATCATGTTCACACCATTTACCGTGATCCAACGGATGACTACGGCCGTGCGCTCACCAGCAAATGAGAAGGTTACTTGCCCTTTCCCTAGCCGGTGTCTACTACCTTTGCCTGGCCTTTACGGGTAACTCGTGAGCGACGGCAGACTGTCACCTTCCTGGGAGAAGCGTAAGCGCCAGAACATCACGTCATTGCGCCGCCATGCGGAGGTGCTTTAGGCCGTTGGCGTTTTTAGCCGCTCCTCCAAGTACGACTTTAGCGCGAGGGCGCTATTGTGTTCCGTGTCGTGGGCACTGTACAGGAGGGTAACATTGCCCAGCCTGGCTGCGTCAAACAGCGGCTGGAAAGCTGCAGGATTGCCGCTAAGCTCGGCCCGATACCGTCGTTGGAATTCCTTCCATTTGACTGGATCGTGGCTAAACCAGCGTCGCAGGTCGCCGCTCGGCGCTAGATTCTTGCACCAAGCGTCCATTTGTAACGCGTCCTTTTTTATCCCGCGTGGCCAGAGACGTTCTACTAGAAAACGCGTACCATCCTCTTTCGCGGACGGATCATAGATTCGTTTGATCTGGATCACCGATGATCTTCACCTCCGAGGGGTTGGTTTCGTTTACAATCGATACCAGACGTGATTAGATCACGCGATCGTAAGTTGCGTGCGACAGAAGGCTCAGCTTTGATTGAACTGTCAAGACACGTTTTTGAAACATTGCGAAGAGATGAGGACTCAATCCTTTATCGCGGGCGCAACCATGAAGATTTATCGCAGGTTCTTGTCCTCGCGCCAGCTAAGGAGGAAGCCTCGCCGGAGAGGCTGAAGCGATTAGAGCATGAATATTCTTTTAAAGCTGACCTCGACCCGTCGTGGGCTGCTCGACCGATAGAAATCGGGTTCCACTGGAATCGACCGGTGCTAGTGCTGGAGGATCCTGGCGGTATTCCCCTTGATCAACTGCTTGGTCAGGTACCGGACTTAGGAGCTTCCCTGCGTCGCGCGATCAGCCTTGCCAATGCGATTGGCCAGTTGCATTGGCGCGGCATTGTCCATAAGGACATCAAGCCCGCCAATGTCCTGGTGAACTCGGCCACTGACACGGTCAGGCTGATGGGTTTTGGGATCGCTTCGCGGCTGCCACGCGAGCGCCAACCTCCCGACGCTCCCGAGTTTATCGCGGGGACTCTGGCCTACATGGCACCCGAACAGACCGGGCGGATGAATCGTTCCACTGACTCCCGCAGCGACCTTTACTCTTACGGGGTAACGCTTTACGAAATGCTCACCGGCTTACTTCCATTCATCGCCTCAGACGCCATGGAGTGGGTCCACTGCCACGTCGCCAGACGGCCAACGCCGCCGGATGAGCGGACCAGTGGGATCCCACCAATAGTCTCATCCATCGTGATGAAGTTGTTGTCCAAGACCGCCGAAGAACGCTATCAGACGGCGGCTGGCGTTGAATCGGATCTTAGTAGATGTCTGGGAGAGTGGGAAAAACTGGGGCGCGTCCATTCCTTTTCCCTCGGAACGCACGATGTTTCGGATCGGCTCTGGATTCCTGAGAGGTTGTACGGTCGCGACCACCAGGTCAAGGTGTTGCTCGACGCCTTCGAACGCGTCGTCACCGGCGAAGTTTCCAGATTGGCGCTGGTTTCCGGTTTTTCCGGCATTGGCAAGTCGTCGGTTGTCAATGAATTGCAGAAAGCGATCGTCTCACCGCGCGGCATCTTCATAGCCGGGAAATTCGACCAACACTGGCGGGATATTCCGTATGCCACCCTAGCGCAGGCGTTCCAGACGTTAGTCCGCCAGATCTTAAGCAAGAGCGAGGACCAGGTCGACCAATGGCGGCAGGCTATCCGGCAAGCTGTCGGGCCAAGCGGGCAGCTCATCGCCAGCCTTATTCCCGAGCTCGAACTGATCATCGGTAAACAGCCGCCCGTTCCTGAGCTCCCTTCTGAGGAAACACAGAATAGGTTTCAAGCGGTGTTCAGACGGTTCCTCTGTGTCTTTGCTCAGAAAGAGCATCCACTGACCCTTTTTCTCGATGACCTTCAGTGGCTCGATGTCGCGACTCTCAACTTCATCGAACATCTCCTTAGTCATCCGGATGTAAAACACCTCCTGATCGTCGGCGCCTATCGGGACAACGAAGTGAGCCCATCTCATCCTTTGATAGTGACCCTGGACTTGATCCGCAAAGCGGGAGTAATCGTGGACGAGATCGTTCTCAAGCCACTCTCGTTCGAGGACGTAAACCACTTTATCGCAGACGCTCTCCGTTGTGAGCGGGTACGTTCCGAAAACCTCGCGCGACTGGTGCACGAAAAAACTGCTGGAAACCCTTTCTTTGTGATCCAGTTCCTTACTGCGCTGGCCGAAGAACATCTGGTAGCATTCGACGCCCGCAAAACGGTATGGCAGTGGGATCTGAATCAGATTAACACTCGGGGTTTCACCGACAACGTGGTGGAGCTGATGGCAGTGAAACTGAAGCGGTTTTCCGACACCACCCAGGAGGTCCTGAAACAGCTGGCCTGCCTGGGCAACATCGCCGAGATCGCCACTCTCGCCCTCGTTTACGGGGAAACGGAAGAAGCGGTGCACGCGGCGCTCTGGGAAGCCGTTCATGCCGGGCTCGTCTTTCGCGAAGATAGCGCCTACAAGTTCCTCCACGACCGCGTCCAAGAGGCTGCGTATGCGCTCATCCCCAAAGAATTGCGCGCACGACTTCATCTCCGAATCGGTCGGTCCCTCATTGCAAAAATGAATCAGGACGAGATTGAGGACAAGATCTTCGACATTGTTAGCCAGCTTAATTCGGGACGCCTGCTGATTTCCGATCTCCATGAGAAAGACCTCGTGGCTGGATTGAACCTTCGCGCCGGGACAAAAGCTAAAGCGTCGGCTGCGTATGACTCGGCTTGTATCTATTTGTCATCAGGGATGGAGTTGATGGACTACGACGCATGGGAACGCAGGTACGACCTCGCGTTCCGCTTATGGCTGGAGCGAGCAGAGTCCGAATACCTGAATGGAAGATTCGACGAAGCAGAAGGACTGATTGCTGAGTTGCTGGATAGGGCTAGGTCGAAGGTTGACAAAGTGGCCGCGTACCGCCTGAGAATCCTGCTCCAGCTAATGAAGGCGGAGTACCGGCAGGCGATTGACAGTGGGCTTGAATGCTTCCGTCTTTTCGGCATCGAGATGCCGGCTCATCCAACTCGCGAGGATGTGCAAGTGGAGTATGAAAGGATTCGCCAAAAACTGGGTAGTCGGTCCATCGAAAGTCTGATTGATCTGCCGTTAATGACCGATCCGGAAATGCAGGCTGCCATGGCTATACTCTCGGTCATAGCCGCGGCGGCGTTCAATACAGACATCAACCTGATGTATCTGTTCTTTTGCCAAATGGTGAACGCAAGTCTGGAGTACGGGACAACGGGTGCTTCCGCGCACGGGTACGCCGAGTTGGCGACGATCCTTGGCCCTGTCTTTCATCGTTACCTCGACGGATATCGTTTCGGAAAGCTCGCTTGTCGACTGATTGAGAAATATGGGTTCAATACCTATAAGACCAAAGTGTACTTCTGCATGCAGAGGGCGATGCTTTGGACGCAACCGATCAGATCAGCGATCGACTTTACCCGGCGTGCCATTGATGCCGGTGTCGAGACACATGACATGGTGTTTGCCTGCTTTAGCTGGCATCACCTAGTGACGGGCCTTCTTTTACAGGGGGTTCGCCTCGATGATGTGTGGCATGAATCACAGAATGGCATGGAGTTCGTGCGGAAGGTCAAGTTCCGCGAGGAGGACGGAATCGTCCGCTGCCAACAACGATTCATTCTTGCGGTACGTGGTGAAACAGCCGTCACCGCTGGTGTCGCCGATGACCAGTTCGACGAGCAGAGCTTTGAAACAGACTTTGCGGCGGCACGGAAGCCTTTCATGGCGTTTCATTACTGGACCCTTAAATTGCAGGCGGCGTATATTCTGGGTGAGCAAGACGCTGCGATGCTGGCAGCTCGAAAAGCCAGGGGGCTGCTTTGGTCCGCCGAACAGCACATCCAGTCAGTCGATTATTACTACTATAGCGCGCTGACGGCTGCCGCGCTTTATGAAGCAACCGCTGCGGAGAAGCGTTTCGAAATGCTGGAGCTGGTTGAGCAATCCTTGAAGTGGCTTCGGGAATGGCTGGAGAGTTGTCGGGAAACATTCCACGACAAATACACCCTGGTATCGGCAGAGCTTGCGCGCATCGAAGGGCGGGAACTTGATACAATGCGGCTCTACGAAGATGCGATCCACGCGGCGCGCAATCACGGGTTTGTCCAAAACGAGGCGATCGGTAACGAGCTAGCGGCCAAGTTTTACCTCGATCGGAGGTATGGCACGATTGCCCAAGCTTACCTGCGAAACGCTCGCTACTGCTATCTCCGTTGGGGGGCCTTAGGCAAAGTGAAGCAGCTCAACAAACGCTACCCTAAGATCGAGGAGCAGGCCGCCGTGCGCCCGACCACCACAATCGGCACATCTGTTGAACAGCTGGACTTGGGGGCGGTCATGAAGGCGTCGCATGCGGTCTCTGGTGAGATTGTCCTGGAGAAGTTGATCAAAACGCTGATGGTGATCGCACTCGAACACGCTGGTGCCGAGCGCGGCTTTCTGATTCTGTCACATGGCGAAGAACTTCAAGTCGCTGCGGAAGCCGGAACCGGACGTGAAGAGGTCGAGGTCTACCTGCAGCAGGCACCGATTACAGCCGCCGACCTGCCCGACTCGCTGCTTCGCTACGTCATGCGAACACAGGAAAGCGTGATTTTGGACGACGCGTTGGTCCGGAATAATCTATTCTCCGAGGACGAATACTTTCGGCAACAGCGCGCCAGATCGGTTCTCTGCCTGCCACTAATAAAGCAGGCAAAGCTGATGGGAGTGCTTTATCTAGAGAATAACTTGGCGCCCGGAGTGTTCACGACGATGCGGCTGGCCATGCTGGAACTGCTAGCCTCTCAGGCAGCTATCTCTTTGGATCACGCCCGATTGTATGCCGACCTAATCCAGGAAAATAACGACCGTAAAAAGGCTGAAGAAGCTCTGCGTGTCAGTGAGGAGCGGTGGAGCATGCTGGCTGAGAATACATCGGCTGGCATTGCACTGACCGCTCCGAACGGGCGCTTCATCGCGGCAAATCTGGCTCTTCAGAAAATGCTAGGCTACACTGAAGAGGAGCTCCAAGAGCGCGCCATTTCTGACATTAGCTATGAAGAGGATCGTGCTGCCACGATGGCTCGGATAGCGGAGGCCGAGGAAGGGAAGCGACGAGTTTATCGTCTTGAGAAGCGGTACCTGCGCAAAGATGGCAGGGTCATGTGGGCGGACGTCAGTTCGGTGTTCGTTCCTGCCAGCGGAAGCGTTTCTGCGTTTTTCTCAGTGGTCATTATCGACATCACTAAGCGCAAGCGTGCAGAAGAGGAGTTGCAGCAAAAAGAAATTTCTTTGCGTGAAGCCCAGAACGAACTGGCTCACGTCAGCCGGGTAACAACGATGGGAGAATTGGCGGCATCTATAGCCCACGAAGTGAACCAGCCGCTTGCGGGCATAGTAATGAACGCGAACGCCAGCCTGCGGTGGATGGCTGGCGATTCGCCTAACCTCGCCGAAGCTCGCGAGGCGATTCGCCGCATCATTCGCGATGGAAATCGGGCCGGCAATGTGATCTCGCGCATGCGGGCTCTCCTGAAAAAGGCCTCGGCAGCGAAAGAGCCGGTCGAGATAAACGAGGTCATCCAAGAAGTTCTCATCCTTACCCGGACCGAATTGCTAAAAAATCGCGTATCAGTACGGACTCAATTCGCTGATGATCTACCAATTGTGATTGCGGATAAAATACAGTTACAACAAGTAATTCTCAATCTGGTATTAAATGGAATTGAAGCGATGAACGGAATTGCCGAGGGTCAGCGAGAGCTGTGCGTCAGTTCACGGAAAGTTAGTGAAATCGTGGCTGAAGCTGGTAAAGAAACGATTGACGGTAACTCTTTAATCGACCGGGCATCAACCGCTGTATTGATTGCGGTGCAAGATTCAGGCCCTGGGCTAGGCGCGACGGAACTGCA
Source organism: Chthoniobacterales bacterium (assembly GCA_035484035.1). Classification (GTDB taxonomy): domain Bacteria; phylum Verrucomicrobiota; class Verrucomicrobiia; order Chthoniobacterales; family JAFAMB01; genus JAFAMB01. Next base: position 10,897 of record DATHPI010000074.1, on the reverse strand, counting down.
GCGCGCTTTCGAGCCTTTCTATACGACTAAACCTCAAGGGATGGGCATGGGCCTGGCGATTAGCCGTTCGATTATCGAAGCTCATGATGGACGTTTGTGGGCGACGGCCGACGCGCCAAGAGGCGCGATCTTTCAGTTCATATTGCCAGTTCGAGTTGGAGGGACCTCCTGACGGGAACCCCGCTGCGCTTGAAGATAATCTCTTTTCCTCCGATCGAGGAGGACAACGCTGGCCAAAAAACCAGAGGAATCGACCTTTAAACCGGTGGGATGGGATCGACGAGCGCCGATCGGAGACACTGCGGGAGAGGTGTCTGGAAAATATCGTTGTGGCCGGCACCCGGAATTTCGAGAAACTTTATTCGACGCATATCGAGTTGTGCCAGGGATCGCCCCATTTTTGAGGAGACGATATCGTCCTTTTCTCCATGAAAGATGCAGATTTCCGGGATCACATCCTGGGATAAAATCGTTTTTAGAGAAACAACATTGTCGAACCGATGTCGGAGAAGGGGCCCCAAGCGGATGTGTATCTGTGTCCGAACCATGTCGTCCATGGTGGTGAAGGTGGAAGCAAGAATGATCTTGCTAACATGATTCCTGGCTGCGAATTGGAGGGCGGCGGTTCCTCCAAGCGAGTGCCCGAGGACGCACAATCTTTCGCCAGCAAGTTTCCAGGATTTCTTTTCCAGAAGAGTTTGCAGAGCACGCTCTGAGTTCTCAAGGATCGCGCTCGGACTTGGGCTTCCTTGACAAATTCCATAACCGGGATAGTCGATCAGCAAATAGCCGCTGTCGGAATTAGGAAACTCCCGAATCAGGCTCATCCAGGATAAGGCAAGGTCACCATTGCCGCCGAACAGAAGCCAAACAATCTTCGGGGCGATGTCGGAATGCTCGTTTCGCCAGAAGAAAGCGGCTTGGTTACCACGCGATGTTCGGAACCGGATTTCCTGAACAAAGGCTCTCCCCGCTTCCTTTAGTTGCGCTGTCGAGTAGCGTGCCGGAAAATAAATGAATCGGTGTTGAAATACCACCGCGAGAAATGCCAGACCGATCAGCATTGCCGCAGCGGAGAGCCACGCAGTGGTTTCTATCATTCGTAAAATTTTACGGGATTTTCATCTATCGGCGCATAAAGTTCATCAAATTCCTGCCAACTCAGGCGATGTCTCGCGAGAGCCTCGAGAATACGCTAACCGAATTGATCAGTTGCCTTTGCTAAGGTAACCTTGTGGGCAGCGATCCGCACGGACCACCACAGGAGATGAAAGTTTTTCTCGCCGCAATTCTCATCCTTACAGGTTTCTCACGGCTGACTCTTGCCCAATACTCCGTGCAACTCGATCTCACGGAGCAAAAGGCTTATCTTCTTTACAACGACCGAGCAATCATGGAATCCCAGATTAGCTCCGGCCGCCCCGGTCATTTGACGCCGGCGGGAACGTTTCATATCACCAACAAGGATCTGAACCACGTCTCCAGTATCTATGGACGAATCGTTGACCGGCGAGGCCGGACCGTGGTGGCGGATGCTGATGTGGACATGCCAACCCCGGCCAGCACAAAGTTCGTCAATGCGCCCATGCGGTATTTCATGCAGTTCGCCCCTGGTATTGGCATGCATGCAGGATATCTCCCGGGTTATCCCGCTTCTCATGGTTGCGTGCGGATGCCGGAGCAGAACGCAATAGCTTTTTATCGGGCGGTCTCTGTCGGAACTCCGGTGATTGTATTCGGATCGATTTCGCGGAACCGGCAATATCAAGTTTACAACCGGGACGGCAATCAGCGTTATTACGATCAGTTTTACAACAATCCTCGCTACTATCAGGGGCGGACTTTGACTCCTGCACCGTTCGGATTTTGGCCATTCTAAATGTTCCGGCGATGGGGCAGGCTACCCCAAACGTTCTCTCCAGGTTTTAGGAGACGGTGCATTAGTGCACGGTGCCGTCACCATTATATGCGAGACGGTGCACTTGATCGCTAGTATGTTTCGCCCCAAGTATGGATAATGAACCTGGCGAAAGTGGGACTCCTCAAGATTTTGCACGGACGATCCACGATGAGGTCCAAATCGCACGTGACACCGCACTGAAGGCGCATCAACTCTTCGTTCACTCGGATCACGCGGCTGCAACTGGTTTCATGCACCACGCCGACCAGTTGAATCATGTGTTGGCCGGTTTGAACAGGATGAGTGAGAAATCGGCTGATCGCTGAGGAATGGCCCGTAACTTAACTAGTCCAAGCTCCGTGCTTCGGGGATGGCGGCCAACTCCCAACGATGCGGCCAAAACACAGAAAGACGTTCTACTTTACGCCGTCGCGCCGAACCCGCTGCCGCCTACTATTTCTTTGAATCGATGTCACCTGACTTTTTGATGGCGCGCAGCAGCTGCCAACCGAGATAAGCCGCTAAGAGATAGCCGACACCGCCAAAGACCGAAACGCCGGCGATGGTAGGCGGCGCTTTCATGCTCCAGAGCAGGGAAGAGCCGACAAACAGCGCGGAAGTCAATAGTCCGAGCACCAGGCGATTGATCACCGGGTCGATATGACGAAGGTCCAGGTGGACGGAGAAGGTGCCGTCGCGTACCCGCTTGAGAACATCGCCCAGGTCGCGCGGCAAAGACTCGGCGAGTCGCTCCCAATCGCGATATGCGTGCTGGAGCCGGCCAAGGATCCGCCGGCTCGAGAGCCGTCGGCGGGCCGTGGCGATGTAAATCGGGCGGATGACTTCAGCAAGGCTGAACTCCGGACTCAATCGCCGGGCGGTCCCTTCTAATTCAACCAGCGTGCGCAGCAGGAGTGAGAAGGGGGGCGGGAGGATGATCTTATAGCGCCGGATGATTTCCAGGAGGCTGTTTAACGCGCCGCTCATGTCGATGTCCTGAATGGACTGGCCCACATAATCGTCAACGAAATCGGTGAGTTGGCCGCGCAATTCGTCAAGGGGCGTGGCGGGCGGCACGGAGCCCAGGCGAAGAATGGTTTCCTCCAGATCCACCGAGTTGTGGTTGACGACGGCCATGAGCATTTCATCGAGGCCTTCCGCCAATTCTTCGTCGAGCCGGCCGGTCATCCCGCAGTCCAGCACCCCGACCACCCCGCCGGGGAGGAGCATCAGGTTGCCGGGATGCGGGTCGGCATGGTAAAACGCATCGCGGAAAATCATCTGGAGATACATATGAGCGCCGCGGCGTGCGAATTCTTCGAGGTTAGCTCCCGAAGCGGCAAGCGCCAGGGAGTCGGTGCCGAGGATACCGTCGATTCGTTCCATTACCAGAACACGGCGCGTTGAGAACTGTGCGTAAGGGCGAGGAAAATGGACGGTGTCGTCCTGGGCGAAATGCTGCGCGAACTCGTCGAGATTGCGAAGTTCAGAAGTGAAATCCAATTCGCGGAGGAGGGTGTGACGGAACTGCCGGACGACCGCAGCGGGCTGGTAGAGACGAATTTGCGGAGCCTGCTTTTGTGCCAACTCAGCCAAGCCGGCAAGAATATCGAGGTCGGGCATGATCTTGTCCGCAATGCCGGCGTGCTGAACTTTGACCACGATTTGCTCGCCCGAGTGCAAACGGGCCACATGGACTTGGGCAATGGAGCCCGATGCCAAAGGCGTCTCTTCGAATTGAGCAAAGATTTCACCCAGTGGCTTGCCGAATTCGCCTTCAATCGTGGCCCGAACCGTCTCGGGTGGATCGGCTGGGGCGGCGGTTTGCAGGTGGGCGAGTTCGCCGGCCATCTCGACTCCGACCACGTCGGGCCGTGTGCTGAGTACCTGGCCCAGCTTGATGAAGGTGGTGCCGAGCTCGGTGAGTGCCAGGCGTACGCGCTCTTCGACTTTAAGGTCGGGGATATGCTGGCCGTCAAAACTCTGAATTCGATCCTGAATCCACGAGTAGTTCCAACCCTTGACCCAGTCGGCCAAGCCGTATTTCGCGAGCACGCCGATGATTTCACCGACCCGTTGGGCATTGTTCTCTAATCTTGTAAGTGCGGTAAATTTCATTGGCGATTCGAATCGCAGCCTACAGTTTGGCCATCTCCAAAGGACAGCAGATTGGGGTAGGAGATGGCCCTTGAGATCGGCACGTTTGCCCGGGTGCCTCACAGCTCCATGGATGACGCGGCACTGCGTGCTACCGGCGCAAGTGGCTATCACCAAAAGCAATCAGACCAGGTGCAAAAGAGTATAACAGAAGCTGAAAACTTGCCGTAGTTTGATCGGTCAATCGATTGAGAAATTTTCATCGGAAAGCTAGAGTGTAAGGCGAGTTATGTTGCAAAGCATTAAAGAGTTGTATGGGAAAAAAATCAGCGCCTCCGATGGCGACGTCGGCCATATAGGGGACTTTTATTTTAATGATCAACAATGGGTTGTCCGATATGTGATTGTCGAGACAGGTTCATGGTTGTCAGGGCTTTCAGTGCTGCTCTCTCCACGCGCCTTCGGGAGTGCTCACCCAACCGGCGACGCCCTGGTGGCGAATTTGACTCGGCAACAGATTGAAGACAGTCCTCCGATCGAGTCGCACAAGCCAGTCTCACGCCAATATGAAGAGGAGTATTACCGTTACTATGGATGGCCGTCCTATTGGGAGGGAGGCGATTTGTGGGGTGTGGGCGGATTTCATTTTCTTCCGCCGCCATATCCTTCGCCGGATCAGCAGGCGAGGGTAGGTGACAAGTCTCTGATTGGCGAAGATCCTGGGTTGCGGAGTACCCGAGCCGTCAGCGGCTACCATATCCAAACCAGCGAAGGAGAAATTGGCCACGTCATCGATTTTATCATCAATGATGAAAATTGGACGATTTGTCAGCTCATCGTTGAGACCGGCCATTGGTTTTCCGGCAAGGAGATCGCGATCCCTCCGCAACATGTCGGGCGTATCAGTTATGAGGATTCCAACATATCGGTCGACATGACCAAGGAAGCCATCATGCAAGCACCGGAATACCATTTGCCTGCGGCTGGTGCAGCAAGTGACGATAGGGAAAAATAAGAGCTGAGGCACGCAGTGGGGTCAAATGTTACACGATCCTCCAGGCACGAGTGCCATCTTAGTATAGTCGCTTGCAGTTGAATGGCGACGTCTCCTTCCCTAAGTACTCTGCTATCGATTCGTGCTCGCACTCACGAAGACCGGCTTTTTCGCTCTCTCCCTTTCCGTTGATCTGGAGGCGGTTAACATCTAGGATAGCCGTCCAATTTCCCCCTTTTGATTATGAAATCGAAGCCCGCCCCAAACCCCCGCCAATTTTCAGCACCGATGTTGGATGGACCAGAGAGAGCCCCCAGTCGTGGAATGTTATACGCGGTGGGATTCAAGAAAGAGGACTTTCAGAAGACCATTGTCGGAGTTGCCTCGACTTGGAGCATGGTCACCCCATGTAACATGCATATCGACAAACTGGCCCAGGAATCCGCCAGGGGCGTCGATGGGGCAGGGGCAAAATCGATCATTTTCAACACCATCACGGTTTCTGACGGCATCTCGATGGGAACCGAGGGCATGAAATACTCGCTTGTTTCCAGGGAAGTCATCGCAGATTCCATTGAAACCGTCGCTGGCTGTGAAGGCTTCGATGGACTAGTTGCGATTGGGGGTTGTGACAAGAATATGCCGGCTTGCCTGATTGCCATGGCACGGCTAAATCGGCCGTCGGTATTTGTCTATGGGGGGACGATCCTCCCTGGCTGCATCGGCAATCGCAACATCGATATCGTCTCGATCTTTGAAGCCGTGGGTGCTCATTCCAACGGGAAGATTACCGATGGTGAACTGGAAGAAGTCGAATCCTGCGCGATTCCAGGACCCGGTTCTTGCGGAGGGATGTACACGGCGAACACCATGGCTTCCGCGATCGAGGCGCTCGGCATGAGTTTGCCCAATAGCTCTGCCCAGTTAGCAGTTTCGAAGGAAAAACTGGCCGACGCGGCTTCCGCCGGGGCAGCCGTCGTGGAGCTGGTCAAACTTGGAATTCGCCCATCCGATATCATGACGAAGGAAGCTTTCGAGAACGCGATGACGGTGGTAATCGCGCTCGGTGGTTCGACCAACGCCGTTTTGCACCTGCTTGCCATGGCGAATGCAGCAGGTATTAAGCTGAAGCTCGATGACTGGACACGAATTGGCAAAAAGGTTCCGGTCTTAGCCGATCTTAAACCGAGCGGCAAACATCTGATGTCGGAACTGGTCCAGATTGGCGGGATCATGCCGCTCATGAAAATGCTTCTCGGCAATGGGCTCTTGCACGGCGACTGCCTGACGGTGAGCGGGAAAACGCTGAAACAGAATCTTGCGAAAGTGCCGGATTATCCAAAGGAGCAAACGATCATTCGCGGCTTCAAAGATCCGATTAAATCGAGCAGTCATCTGGTGATTCTCTACGGGAATCTGGCTCCGGAGGGTGCGGTGGCCAAAATCTCAGGCAAGGAAGGACTGCGTTTTCAGGGCAAGGCGCGAGTCTTCGAGTCGGAAGAAAAGGCGCTTCGAGCGATTCTGGATGATAAGATTCGCAAAGGGGACGTGATCGTCATTCGTTACGAAGGTCCGAAAGGGGGCCCGGGAATGCGGGAGATGCTGGCGCCGACTTCTGCCATCATGGGCAAAGGGTTGGGAAAAGATGTTGCGCTGATGACCGATGGAAGGTTCTCAGGAGGCAGCCACGGATTCGTCATCGGACATGTGACACCAGAAGCGTTTGTCGGCGGACCAATTGCGATCATCAAGAATGGGGATCAAATCGAGATCGATGGAGAGAAAAAGGTGATCGATCTAAAGATATCGAAAGCCGAGCTTGCTGAGCGGCTGAAAAAATGGAAGCAGCCGAAACCGAGATATGCCAAAGGTGTTCTGGCGAAGTACGCAGCGCAAGTCACTTCGGCGTCCCTTGGCGCGGTTACCGACTAGCCCGCAAAAAATCACGCAAAGTCCGAAGCGACGAACTCATTGCGGGCTAGGAACCTCTTAATCAGACGCTGCGCGCCATCTTAAGAGCCCACTTTAGAATCAATCAATTAAAACAAACTGTTCAAATTCTTCCGTTTTTTGAAAAAGCAACGGATCTTCCGGCGCAGCCGGAGCATCCCGCTGCCAAAGCCTGCATCAATCTCCAAGGATTTGCGAGCGATGTAGGTTAGCCAGTTGAATTAGGTTAGGAATGGGGTCGCTTTTTCGAAAAGAAGTTGCTAGACCGCTTTTATTGCCGTTCTCGATGAACCGCAATTGAACGAAGCCCTCTACCATCGCTCGGACCGACTGCTCGCGGAAGTCATGCAGTGACGCTGCATGAATGCCGCGAAGGCCGGATTCGCGCCAATCTAATCCCCCTTAATCACATGGCCTCCGATCCAGTCCGCCTTGCGGTCGTCGTCATTGCGATCCTCGCATTGATTGTACTTATCACGAAATTTCGGATTCACCCGTTTATCGCGTTGATTCTGGCGTCCTGGTTCCTTGGAATTGCTTGCGGTCTTCCGCCCACGGATGTCATCAAACATTTTGAGAAAGGTTTTGGGGATGTCCTTAGTTTTGTCGGGATCGTGATCGGCCTCGGCGCCATGTTGGGAGGGATTCTGATCTCTTCCGGGGGAGCAGACGTATTGGCAAACGATCTGATTGCGCTTGGGGGGAAAAAATGGATTCCCTGGACGATGTTTGTAGCCTCCCTGCTAATTGGGCTGCCGTTGTTTTTTGAGGTCGGGTTCGTGCTCCTGGTACCTCTGGCTTTCGTCATCTCCAAACGGATGGATACGCCGATTTTGAGGGTCGGGTTACCGATGTTAGCGGGTCTCTCGGTTGCGCATGCTCTTGTTCCGCCCCATCCGGCCCCAACCCTGGCCGTCGCAACTTTTCACGCCGATGCTGGAAAGACAATTCTCTATGCAATCTTAGTCGGAATTCCAACCGGCATTTTAGCCGGGCCTATCTTCGCTAACTTCGCGGCCGGCTGGGTTCATTCCGGATCCGCCGCCGGCGCGCTTTTCCCTGGCCCGGAATCGGCCGAAGAGGAGACCAAACGAACACAAGCGCGATCAACGGCTGCGCCTGGACCTACCCTTGCTGCGGTCCTCACCACGATCCTCTTGCCTCCGGTTCTCATGATGTCTCGCTCGCTGGCCGATGCTTTCCTTCCCGGACCGAGCTTTTTGAAAGGGTTGATCGATTTTGTGGGGGATCCGATCGCGGCTCTTTTGATTGCTCTCTTTTTTGGAATGTACGCTCTGGAATTAAGGCGGGGACTCTCAATGGATCGTCTCGACGGGATCCTGAACAAGAGTTTGGGTGCGATCGCGGCGGTGGTGCTAATCGTAGGAGCGGGTGGGGGGTTCAAAGAGATGCTGATTGCCACCAAGATCAGCGAGCTCATCGGCCAATGGGCGACTCAGGCGCATATTTCTCCGCTCTTTCTGGGCTGGGCAGCCGCCGCAGTGGTCAGAATCGCGACCGGCTCCGCCACCGTAGCCACGATTACCGGTGCGGGAATTATGGCGCCGATCGTGATTGGCAATCCAGCCGTCAGCAAGGAGCTGATGGTTTTGGCGGTCGGTTCTGGATCCATCATCTTATCCCACGTGAACGACGCAGGTTTTTGGTTGGTCAAGGAGTACTTCCGACTGAACCTCCCCGACACCTTCAAATCCTGGACCCTGATGGAGACTCTTTTGTCGGTTCTGGGCCTGACCTTCGTGCTTCTGCTGAGCCTCGTTGTTCATTAAAAGGGGGGTTCCCCTCCGGTGACGCTCGCGCAGAGGCTTGGCGTTTAGAAGCGTTGCCGCTGTGGCTATTCGTTCCAGCCACTCCCGCATCTCGATTCCCGAGAACCGCGTGGGAACGGACCTCTCGGTGACCATCGATTCCCCGTCCCCTTCGAGGAGGCCCCAGCCAAGTGGGACCTCACCTTCACTAAGCAGCCCAGGGGTGGTCACCAAATAGCGAAGATTTCCGAGTTTGTATCGGCTCATCAGGTCAAATTTCGTGTGATCAAACAATTGACGATGCACGCGTCCAATCTTCTGGATCGTCTGCCGGTAAGCCGTGTGATCGATCAAGCTGAAATCAAAGGTTGCCCATTCCGGGAACAGCGAATCCGAGGTTCGAAGAGAAGGGTAATGAACAGCCAGCAGGCTTTCGAGTTTTAGGCGGCGTTCCTGCAGGGTTTTTAACGCGGCTTTGAGCTCGTTTTGACGCCTGTTGTCCCGATCCAGGTCTTCCCGGCTCTGTTTGCATTCAAACACCGCAACCACTGGTTCGCCCTGTCTGCGATCCAGACGGATGGCAGCGACATCCACACGAAATGGGGATCGCGGAGCTCGAACCTCCATGGCGCAACAACGAAAGCCACGTTCATACGCCCAAAGGAACGCCTGCTCCTTTAGGCGTCGGTGCATTTCCGATTCACCGGTCATCACAAAGGGAATTTGAACAGAAGGAGACGAAGATAGCAAAGAAATGGATACCGCTGGACCAGGAGGGTCCGGTCATCGCAATGTTGTGAGGATCAACCATCGATGGAGACGCCGCAGCCAAACACCGCTTCGCTGCAACGCTATTGAATGAAGCCGAAATTCTGCATTGTCGGAGCCACCAGCGGGACAGGTTTAAGCATTGCCCGGCAATTGTTGCAAAGTGGGTCCAGCCTCCGGGTTCTGGCGCGCGATCCGGATAAAGCCAGACGGCTTCTGGGCAGTCGAGCGGATATCCTCCAGGGTGATGTGACAGATGCCCGGTCGCTTCGCGTCGCCTTGGCCGCAGACGACAAAGCAATCTTTTTCACGGTGGCCGCGACGGGCGGAATGGATGGCCGTGGCCTGTTTGCATCGGAGACCATGATTCGCAACGTAACCTATCAGGGGCTGGTGAACGTGGTCGATTCGGCGCGGGCGATCGGCTTCCAAGGGCGGATCATTCTTCCTTCGGTTTTTGGTGCTGACCGGTCATCAATCATGATTCGCATACTTAACCGGGTTAAACGGGGTCTGCAGCGGAACCTGAGTGAAAGAGAACGTTATCTGCGAACCAGTGGGCTGGACTACACGATTGTGCGCGCGCCAATCCTCACGAACGGGGCGGCCGGTCATGCTGATCTTCGCATCACGGGAGCAACTCATCCCTTAACAGCGGGACCAAAGCTTTCGCGTGACGATCTTGCTCGGGTCCTGGTCCTGGTTTCTCAGCAGCCGATCGCCGCACGAAAAACCATAGACCTGTTCAGTGTGAGAGGTCCTTCCCCTTCGGACCAGCAACTTCTTCAGCAGCTGAAACGAACAGCGGCCGATGGGTGAAATGTCCATACGGCGGCTGTTAGGATTAGATGGGAAACTGTACGGCATGATGGCATGCAGTCCCCGGCTCAGGCGGAGCTTGGCCCTACCTGAGCCGGCCATCAGGTCTACAACGCTTTGAGCGTTGCGGTGAGCGCTTCGAGAAGTGGTGGCATCGTCTCGACGGTTTCATCTCCCATGTTGGAGAGGCGGAAGGTCTTGCCCTTGATCTTTCCATAACCGCCGTCGATCTGGAATCCATGTTCATCGCGGACTCGTTTGACTAACGTCGCCACATCGATGTTCCGGTTGTTCTTGACGCAGGTCAACGTGATCGATCGATAGCCTTCTTCGGCGAAGAATTCGAATCCGTTCGCATTAACCCAATCATGAACGAGGCGATTAGTCTGCCGATGGCGCTCAAACCTGTTTTCAAGGCCTTCGCTGAAAATGTCGTCCAGCTTTGATCGCAAAGCATAGATGTGCGGGATGGTCGGAGTGCTGGGCGTCATGAATTCCTCAGCGTTCCGCTTGAATTCTAGCAGGTCAAAATAATAGCCACGATCATTGATTTGCGCAGATCGCTCGAAGGCGGCCTGAGAAGCCGCAAACAGGGACAGA
>DATHPI010000073.1:0-14420 GCA_035484035.1 Chthoniobacterales bacterium | reverse complement strand
TCGTTCCTCTATGGCTATTCAGAAGAAAAACGCCTTTTCACGACGCCTCCCTGACCTGGTCACCGAAGAACTTGTCACTGTACTCTCTCAGAAGAAATCCTTCGAGTTTAAACAGCTCTTCGAGATCGTTCACGAAAATCTCCGTCAGCGAAACGCTGCAAGCGGAGGCGAAGAAATGTTGCGTTTACGCGCTTACGAGAAACTGCAAAACCTGGTCGCTCGGGGCGTAGTCAAAAAGAGTGGCAAGATTTATAAAGGTGACTCGTCTGCTTTAGCCGCAATGACCGCAGCAAACACGGCGCAAGCTGCCGCAGTCGCTGCCTCCAAATCCTAAGCCTAAAATATACCTTTATGTTGCAGGATTACCTACCGATCCTGTTGCAGGTGATCGTCGCGATCGGGTTTGCCGCTTTCGCGCTGGTGTTCAGCGTTATTGTTGGTCGCGTCGGTAAGCGCAACGCCGTCAAGGATTCAGCCTACGAGTGTGGGATGCTTCCGCTCGGTGAAGCGCAGCCGCGATTTAGCGTCAAGTTTTACCTGGTCGCGATGTTGTTCATTCTATTCGATATCGAGATCGTCTTTATGTATCCATGGGCGGTGGTGTACCGAGACTACATCGACAAATTCAACCCATGGACCATCTTTGGCAGCATGCTCGGGTTTGTGGTGATCTTGATGGTTGGTTTCGTTTACGCTATCAAAAAGGGCGCGCTCGACTGGAAGCGCTAAATGCACCGACGCACCCTCAGGGGCGCCGCTAATTTCGCCAATGCTTGGTGAATAAAGCGGTTCCCGGGGGGTCGTTCAGATCTTTTCGACGGATCTCTATTTCTGGACGCTTTGTGATTGCACCCCTAAGATCACTGGCATCCCTGCTTCGCTTTTCAAACAACCCACCAGAGACCCGGTGAGGAAGGGGTGATGGTCGCAAAACAAGTTTTATACGAGGGACGCGTCCAGGGAGTTGGTTTCCGCTTTTCCGTCAAATCAATCACTACGGGGTACGATGTAGTGGGATGCGTGAAGAACCTGATCGACGGCCGGGTTGAACTCGAAGTTCAGGGCGAAGAAAGTGAAGTCGACGAATTTCTCGAGGCCGTTCTCAAAAGCCATCTGCGGCGTCACATCAATCGATTCGTGGTGCGCGAAATTCCCTTGAAAAAGGGCGTCAAAGGATTCGAGATAAGCTAGTGATCTTCGGCGGGATTGTTTTTGCTGGCATATTTTCTCCGCGCAAAATAGAGCTCCAAACACAAATTCGTAGACTGTAATCACGTTCGGACTCATACTTCGCAGCACGATGCGGATTGCGATATTCGGCGACATTCACGCCAATCTTGAGGCGTTTGAAGTTGTTCTCGCTGACGCTCGGGATCAGGGATGTGGATCTTACATCTGCCTCGGCGACGTGGTTGGGTACAACGCCAATCCTCGTGAATGCCTGCAGTTGGTGCGGTCGTTAAAATGTCCCGTCGTTAAGGGAAACCATGATGACTACGCTTCGTCCGAGAGTTCTCTGGAAAGCTTTAACCCGCTCGCTGAAGTCGCCATTCAATGGACTCGTGATCAGTTGACATCTTCCGAGAAGTTCTGGCTTGGCGGACTCCCGCTGATCTCCGAGGTCCGTGGATTCACAATTGTCCATGCTTCTTTGGAGGACCCTGGGGGTTGGGGCTACGTCTTAAACCAATTGGACGCAGCTGCCAGTTTTTCCAGACAAACAACAGAGCTCTGCTTTTTTGGTCATACCCACACTCCAAGGGCTTACATAAAGGATAGTTCCGTCGTAGGCGTGCCATTTGAACAGCTGATCCTGGAGCCGAGAAAGAAGTACTTTATCAACGCTGGCAGCGTTGGCCAGCCAAGGGATGGAGACTGGCGAGCCGCTTACGTTCTGCTCGATGAAGAAAAGCGCACCATCCGATTGCGCCGGCTGCGGTATGATTTGGCAAAAACTCAGGGAAAAATCCTGAAGTCGGGACTTCCTCCGAGGCTTGCTGATCGCCTGGCGTTCGGAAAATGACGCCATCGTCCGTGTTGGTCGTCAAACCAAGCTCGCTTGGCGATATCGTCCATGCTCTGCCCGCTGTCCATCACTTGAAAGTGACTTTCCAGGACGCGGAAATATCCTGGATCGTAAACACAGAATGGGTGCCTCTCCTGGAAAAAAATACCGACCTGAAAACGGTCATCTCGTTTCCCAGGGAAGAGTTCCGTGGTCCGATCGGGACTTTGAAATTCGTACGCTGGTGCCGCGGACTATCTCGCTTGAAACCCGACCTTACCTTGGATTTTCAAGGCTTACTGCGAAGCGCATGGATTTCACGCAGTGCGAGGAGCAACTTAGTGTTCGGTTTGTCGGATTCCAGAGAAGGAACCCGGTTGTTTTATGACCGGCAAGCGCTCGTTCAACCTGGCCAACACTCTGTCGATCGCTACCTGGCATTGGCGAGACTCGCCGGGGCTGACACCTCTGGACCGATTCAATTTCCTCTTCCGTGCGGTAAGACGATTCGATCGCTTAAATTGCCAGAGCGTTTCGTCGTCCTGCACCCGTTTGCGCGCGGAGCCGGCAAATCATTAACGCCTGAAGAGATCTTCGAGTTCACCCGTCTGCTGGTTCCAGTTCCAGTGGTGGTTGTCGGTCGCTCCAGGGTGCACTTCAAGACAGATCGGAAGTGCCTCTCGCTGGTGAACCAAACCGATTTAGCGGAATTGATCTGGCTCCTCCGCCAATCCAGTTTCATAGTCAGCGTCGATAGCGGCCCAATGCACATTGCCGCGGCGATCACCCCGGAATTACTCTCGATTCATACCTGGAGCGACCCCGGCGCAGTGGGACCGTACAATCCGGAGGCCTGGATATGGAAGGCCAAACGGATCTATCAGGTCCGGTCGAACCTCAGAGGTGAATCGAGGAAGGCGAGCGAAGAACGACCAGACATCTTTCAGATCGCGAATTTTGTCCGCGCCCGGTTGTTGCATTAACCTCGCGGCGTCGCTATTGGATCAGGCATGCCTTCTTTCGACATCGTCTCCGAAGTGGACAAGCAAGAGATTGACAACGCCATCAACCAGTCCAGGAAAGAGTTGAGTACCCGGTTCGATTTCAAAGACAGCAAGGCCACTATCGAAATGACCGATCCCGCGCTGGTCGAACTAACTGCAGAAGACGCTGGGAGGTTAAAGTCGTTGATGGAAATTGTGATCGGGAGATTCGCGAAACGAAACATCGATCTTCGCAATGTGGAACGAAAAGATCCGGCCATTTCGCCTCTGGGCCATGCGCGTCAGGAAATTCACGTTAAGCAGGGACTTGAAGGCGACAAGGCCAAGGAGATCATCAAAGCGATCAAAGCCCTAGACGCCAAAGTTCAAAGCCAAATCCAGGATCGACAAATCCGAGTGACCGGCAAAAAGAGAGACGAACTTCAAGCGGTGATTCAATTCTTGCGCGGCAAGGATTTCGGGGTCGGTCTCAGTTTCAGGAATTTCCGGGACTAACCTCACAGACAAACAGCCAATCCCATCTGTGGCATCTATTCAATGTTTTCCCGTTAGTGCATCGCCTCCTAAATTCCCCCTGCGTATGTGTTTAGCATCGTTTATGCGGCCTGAAGGGCCCCGCCCCGAAGGGGCAGGAAAGCTTAGCCCAGGGTTTACCCGGGGTTTACCCTGGGTTGGTATGAAATAAACGTTTCGCCCTAAAGCTGAAGGGGCTAGGCGTCTAGGGTCCGGAGACGGTTTTCGCCGTACCTGGTAGGCCCCTTCAGGGCTAATTTCGGTGGGGGAGCAACCCAGGGTAAACCCGGGGTAAAACCTGGGCTATGCTCTTTTGGCCACTTCGGGCCATCGGATTCGAAATCCAAACTCCAGAGCCCTTCGGGCCGTATGCTCGCGCTAAAGAGATGCATTCGTTGAGGGATTTAGGAGACGGTACTTCAGGCCACTTCTCGCACAGACACAGCTGGGTTCACTAAGGAACCTATTCTTCTTTCTCGCGTCCAACCGCATGATTCGCGGGCGTTCATTCTTCGCAGGTTCATCCACCTTGCACCGGCGGCATCAACGAGATCGTATCACCCGGTTTAACCACGTAATCCCGTTGGACCCATTCGGTTTGTGCGGCAACTAAAAGATGCTTATTCCAAACCTTCAGCGCCGGCTTTAGTTGGAACAGTTTCTCGAGCAAATCCTCGACGGTTGTTCCTTCCGGCAACTCGAGCGAACCCGGTGCCTTTAGACCACGAAGCTGGGCAAAATATTGGATTTCAATCAACACGCTCAGCTTTTCAGAACGCCGATTAACGGCAAATTTCGATATCGCTCTTGATAGTCGAGGCCGTAACCGACCACGAACTCGTCCTCGATATCGAACCCCACGTAGTCCGCTTCAATCGAGACGTCTCGCTTTTTTATTTTCCGCAAAAGCACACAGCTTTTCAGGCTCAGAGGTCCTGTTTCGAGACGGATAGTCTCAATGATCGCGGCCAGAGTATTTCCACTATCCAGGATATCATCGAGCAGCAAGACGTGCCTTCCGTGGATGGGCGGCAGGGCTGCATGATCGAATTCCACTCGCCCAGTCGTCACCGTCCCGCCAAAGTAACTTCTTACCCGCAGGCAATCCAGGTGGAGTGGAAGCGGAATCCGGCGGAGCAGGTCAGCCATGAAGATTAGACTGCCATTCAGGATCGCCAGCACAGTCAGATCTTTCCCGCGATAATCTTCCGTGATCTGAATCGCCAATTGATCGAGGCGCGCGGCAATTTCATCCTCGCGAAAAAGCACTCTCTCCAGGTCACTCCGCATCAATTTGATCCCTTAAACCAAAATCCTGAATTACTTCTCTCGCTCCCGATTGGTTGCTACGGCACCTCAATTCCGAGAGGGTACACGAGCCGTACCGACATTGAAAGCGGCGCGTTGAGCGTAGCGACGAATTAGCACCACCAAACGCTGCCTGTCTGTTTTGTCACTAAATCTGACGCCGTTCATCGTGGCCAGTCGACGGAGTTCAGTTAAGGTTCGGGAGCCAATCTCTATAGTGAATTCTTCCTCCAGCAATTGCCCCAGATGGATAAATTCACGTTGCAGAAGCGCCTTATCCTTGCCTCCGGATTCTACGTGGGCCGCTTTGGCAAAGGCCTCCTTCAAAAATCTTACCCCTTGATCTTGTTTTCCACTTCCATGGATCAATTCGATGAATTCGCGTTTCGCTCCTGGCAGGTCATCCGATTTCAGGCGTTTCGCGCAGATCTCCCGCAGCCCAAGCTTCAAAAGAGCAATGGTCAGATGCTTTTTCGAGGCCGGAGAGCGAAGTAAACTCTCGAGCAAAAGCTCCCCGGATTTTCGGCTGGCAAGATGGTTCTCAAGCTGTTCCTCGAACCGGGTTAGTTGGGTGGCAAGTTTGGCTGCCGACCGGCCGAGATCTTCACCCTCCAACTTATCGGAGGTTTTGGTTAGCCGCTCTCCGAGTTGCGAAAGCCTGTTTGCGAGATCCAAATAGTTCATTTTTTTCTCTCAAAAAGGTCGACAAAATGTTGTGTCAAGTCGGCAAAATCCTGTGCGCCGATACTCCCCGGCGCATAGAGGATGACCGGCAGATGTTCGCTGGTGGACTCAGAGACCCGTACGCAATGCCGAATATAAGGTTGAAGCAGGGCCGCCTGATCAGAGAGCAGACCTTTTTCTCGGAGCACGGCCATCGAGAGCTCGAGCTCGTTCACGGCCAGTCTGAAAACGTTGCCCGTCTGCCGGTAGTGGCTAACGATGAGCGCGCTAATATTGGGCTTCCGGCGCCCAGGAAGGTGGGGAGCAAATTTCTCGCGCATCTCGGCGATCTGCTCCGCCAAAACCTGGAAGCCGGAAAGCGACAGATAGTCAGGGACATACGGCACAACGCAGCTGTCGGCAGAGAAAATGGCCGACTTTGTTGTACTGTAAAGGTTTGGCGGACAATCCAGCAGGACGTAGTCGTATTGCTTGAAATGCATACCGAGCGCCGAATCCAGGATTTGATAGATCACGGCGGGACGCAGCTCATGAATCCTGTCCTCAACCCGCAGCAACTCGACCGCTGCCGGCAGCAGGTGTAGTTTTGCTAAATCGGTGAATCCTGTCCAGGTGACGACACCTTTCACCAACGCTTCTTCGAAAATGAACCGCGCCTTGCCTTGAAGCGCATCGTCAAAAATTTGAAAAGTCGAACGCCGTCCCTTAGCGACGTGCTCGTGCCAACGATCCGGCCGCATCAGCCAAAGACTTGAGTTGGATTGTGGATCGAGATCGACAATCAGAACTTTCTTGTCATGCAGCTTCGCAAGCGTCGCCCCAATATTGACCACCGTCGCGGTCTTCCCAACGCCACCTTTGAAATTGATGAATGCGAGGACCTTGGAACTCATCGATTGCCGAACTCCATAACGCTTGAAAGCGACGTGTTGATCAAGTTCTTTTGTTCGTAACGAAGTCCTTGTTGCATTTCGATACGTTGCAGCCCGGAATGCCAAAAGAAATAGCCCATTTATGAATTCTGCCGGTTTAACGGACGCCGATTACGACGAAAAACTCCGCGAGATGGGAAACTACCTGTGGGATCTTGAGCAGGAAGCCGATCGGGCCAGTGCTGAAGGACGGCAACCACTCGTCGAAGAACTCGAAGCAAAAATTCTGAGGCAGGCCGAACGCGCCCAGACGTTCCTCCAAGTCGCCGGAAGTCATCAAATTCTGGCCGCGTTTGTCGCGGGTCTAGGGTTTCGGATGATCCGGCGCTGGCTGGAAGCCACCGATCATTTCATTCGGGTGGTGCAGCTTTCTCCAATGAACGGGGAGGCATGGCTCGAGCTAACCTGGTGCCTGGCGGAACTTGGCCGGTGGGAAGAATGCGAAATGGCGGCCAGGAAATCGGTTGAGATTTTCCCGAATACGGCGGCGAGTTGGGGGAACCTGGCGTTGGCCCTCAGTAAGCTTGAGAGAATGAGTGAAGCAAAAAAAGCGATCCGGCGCGCCATCCACCTTGAGCCGACCGACCCGCGCAATCGGGCAATTGAAGATCAAATCTTGTCGAGCCGACCGTCGAATAACTTAGGGTAGTTCACGGGTTCTGTGTAACGGATCCCTCGATGGGGTCAGCTCTACGCTTAGCTCAAGAGTCGAGCTTCCTTGCGGCCAGCCTAACCAGCCCGCTCACAAATCGCGGTAACCGCCTGTTCGATCGCCTGGATCGCCAAGTCTATCTCTTCAGGCGTAACACAGAGGGGTAACATGAGAACGATAACGTCACGGATCGGACGCGTGAGCAAACCGTAACGGCGCGCGGCAAGACAGATCTGCGCTCCTACCTGGTGACACCCATCGAAAGAATCTCCGTTTCGCTGAGCGATCTCAATCCCCGCAATAAATCCGGCTCTCCGAATCTCCCGGACATTCGGCAGGTCTTTCAGGCCCTGCAATCGCCGGGCGAGGTGTTCAATCTTCGGTTCCAATTTTTCCAGGACACGCCCCTCTTCAAACACGGCAAGGTTCGCGAGGGCGACGGCGCAACCGAGCGGATTACCGCAATAGCTGTGGCCATAAAAGAAAGCCTCCTCATAGGAGCCTAAAAATCCAGAAAAGACGCGGTCTGTGGTGAGAGTTGCCGCCAACGGGAGGTAACCACCGGTCAGGCCTTTGGCGATCGCTAAAAAGTCCGGGTACACTTCTTCGTGTTGACAGGCAAAATATTTTCCTGTCCGTCCGAAGCCGGTCATCACTTCGTCGAATATCAACAGAACGTCGTTGTCATCGGACCATTGACGCAATGTTTTCAGGATGCCCGAGGGCCAAAGGCGCATACCCGCTGCGCCCTGGATCATAGGTTCGATGATCAAGCCGGCGATTTCGGAACCGTCTATCGCCCCGAGAGCCTCAACCGATTTAATTCGTGTAACGGGAAATGGTTGCGACTTGAATTGGCCATGGAAGAGGGAAATTCCACCGAGACTGGAAGCCCCGAGGGTGTCTCCGTGATAGGCGTTTTCAAAAGAAACAAATCCTGTCTTCCTAGGGCGTTTAGTCTGCAGGAAATATTGGACCGCCATTTTGATCGCCACCTCGACCGCGGTCGAGCCATCATCGGAGAAGAATACCTTCGTCAATGAAGATCCGGGCAAAAGCCTTACCAGGCGGACCGCCAACTCGACCGCTTTAGGATTGGTAAAACCAAGGAAAGAAGTATGCGCAACCTGGTTTAACTGTTCCCGAATGGCCTGATTCAAGACCGGATGATTGTGCCCGTGGATGTTGGTCCAGATTGAAGAGTTGCCGTCTAGATAACGTCTGCCGAGACTGTCTTCCAGCCACGCTCCGTGCCCGGCAACCAGCATGAGTGGTTGGTGATCCGGCGCAACCCAGTCGCGCATCTGCGTAAACGGATGCCAGACATGCGCTTTGTCGAGTTGAATGAGGGATTCCACAAACCAGGAGCCAGAATTCAGGAGTCAGAAGTTAGGAGTTCAGGATCAATTCCAGATTCTGACCTTAAACCAGCGATTCGTCGCAGCAAACGTGGTCCGCGATAAATGAGCCCAGTGTAAATCTGAACGAGCTCGGCTCCGGCATCGAATCGCGTTTTCGCGTCATCCTCATTCATGATACCGCCGACCGAGATCACTGGCAGCGAGCTCTGCCTTTTGAGGTGGCGCAAAATTTCGAGGGAGCGCATCCGCAATGGTTTCCCACTCAACCCGCCCTGCTGGCGTCGGTGTTCCGGAATGGCCTGCTGATCAGTCGTCGTATTCGTTGCGATGACCCCGGCCAGTCGGTATTCCACAGCAAGTGCGAGAATATCGTCGAGTTGTGCAAATGTTAGATCGGGAGCGATTTTTACCAGCAGCGGTTTCCCTTGATTCACCTGCTGGATCGCTCCGAAAAGCTCACCAATTGCTGCTTTCTCCTGCAGCTTGCGCAAATCGGGGGTATTGGGCGAACTCACGTTCAGAACGAAATAATCGCCCAACCCTTGGAACCGCTGAAACGAGCGAAGGTAATCGCTCACAGCTTCCTCCAGTGGAACGATCTTGGATTTTCCAATATTGATGCCGACCGGAATTTTTGGCCAATGCGAGGATCGCCGGAGTTCTTCCAGACGGATCGCAATTTTTTCAGCGCCTTGGTTGTTGAAACCGAGGCGATTGATCAGGGCTTCCATCTCTGGAACTCGGAAAATCCGCGGACGCGGATTCCCGAGTTGGCCTAGCGCGGTGATCGTGCCGATCTCCATAAAGCCGAATCCCAACGCCTCCCAGGCAGGAATTGCTACCCCGTTCTTGTCGAAACCGGCCGCCAGACCGACGGGATTCGGAAAATGGAGCCCGAACACTTCCTTGCCCGGTCCTTCATGGCCAGACCGGCGCACGGTATCGAGCAACCACCGAAGGTGAGATAGCTTCGCCAGGGTAGTAATCGCAATCTCGTGGACCAGTTCCGGGTCAATCGAAAAAAGGATCGGCTTGAGGAAACGTTCGTACATCTTTCTTTTAGCACAGCGCTACGCACGTAAGTTACCCACAGAAAATAGGAACCTCATTTTCCAATACAGAACTCGCTGAAGATTTTTCCGAGTAGGTCCTCTGTATCAAGCTTTCCGATCACCTCGCCTACTGCATCCAGGGCTCCACGCAGCTCAATCGAAATGAACTCGGGAGATTTGCCGTCTTGCAAACTTCGGCCGCCCGCGACCAAAAGTTGCTTTGCGCTCTGAAGACAGGCCTGGTGTCGCGCGTTTATCGCCACCCGGACATCGGCCAGTTTAATCTTTTCCCCCATCACTCGATCCCAAATGGCCTGGTTCAGATCTTCCAAACCGGTTCTCTCTTTACAGGAAAACCGGACGCCGACAAACTCGCTCCACTGCGGGTGAACTCCCAGATCGGATTTGTTCAGAAGAAGCAGGCTTTCGCAGTCAGAAAAAATCTGCAAATCAACCGGAGGCTGGCTGCCGTCCACTACCTGAATGACGAAATCGGCCTGCTCCACTTGCCGCTGGGTGCGCCGGATGCCCTCGCTTTCCACAAAGTCGGTGGAATCGCGCGCCCCCGCGGTGTCGATCAACCGAACCGGAATGCCGCGAACATTGATGACTTCTTCGATGGTGTCCCGCGTGGTACCGGGAACGTCGCTGACGATCGCCCGGTCGTATCCGAGCAGGAGATTCAGCAGGCTCGACTTACCGACGTTCGGGGCTCCATAGATGACTGTCCTCAACCCATGCCGAAGCACCCGGCCCTGGTCGGCGGTCGCTAGTAAGCGATTGAGGCGGCTTTCCAGGACCAGAATTCGGTCCAACAGCCTCTTGCCTGTATCCGCGTCGATTTGCTCATCCGGAAAATCAATGTAGGCCTCGATATGAGCCAAAGTGGTCAGCAAGAGTTCACGAATCTCGGTCAGTTCGTTCCCCAAATGTCCCGCCAACTGCTCGTTGGCGGCCCGTAGCGCGAGCTCCGTCTGGGCTCGAATCAAATCCATAACCGCTTCCGCCTGGGTCAAATCCATTTTCCCATTCAGAAAGGCCCGTTGGGTGAACTCTCCTGGATTTGCCATTCGAGCCCCGGCCGCCAATGTCAGATCCAGCACCCGGCGAGTCACCAGGATTCCACCATGGCAACTGATCTCGACGAGATCCTCCCCTGTGTAACTGCTCGGGGCACGAAAATAAGTCACCAGGACTTCGTCTACTTTTCCGGCAGAGTCGTGGATTTGCCCGAAAACCACCTGGCGGGGAACGAATTTTTCAGGAACGAGTGGGCCGGCAAAAATCTGACCAAGAACCGACAATGCGTCATGACCCGACAATCGAATGACAGCGAGCGCTCCTTCACCGATTGGAGTAGAAATTGCGGCGATGGTGTCGTCAAAAGCCACAGCAACGGAAAATTACCCGCAAATTTCACAGACTAGCCAAAAACTCTAATCTGCGGCTAACACTCGATCCAGATCTTCCAGGAATCTGCGGTTTTGTTCGGGTGTCCCAACGGTGACCCGGATCCATTTCGGGAGCTTGTACTCGTCCATTGCCCGCACGATCATCCCTCGTTGAAGTAATTGATGGAATACCTCTTTCCCGTTGCCGACTTTGAGCAGGATGAAATTGGCGACACTCGGGACAAATTCCAGATTACGCTGACGGAACTCTGCCTGGAGAAAGTCACGCCCCTGCCAGACTATCTCTCTCGTTTTCGCCTGGTAGGCATCATCCTGCAAACCGGCCAGCGCACCGGCTTGCGAGATTGAATTGACGTTGAACGGCTGCCTGGTTTTTTGCAGCAGCCGGATCAATTCTTCATGCGCCAATCCATAACCGATTCGCAACCCCGCTAAACCCTGGATCTTTGAGAAGGTTCGCAACGCGATCACGTTCGGGTGGTTCCGCAGGTACTTCAAAGTGTCGGGAGGCTCTTGCAAAAACTCGTAGTAAGCTTCGTCCAAGGCCACGACAACGTTTTCCGGTACGCGGGTAATGAACTGATCCAGTTCATTCTCGGTGACCATTGTACCGGTTGGATTGTTGGGGTTCGCGATATAAACAATTTTCGTTCGCTCATTGATCGCTGCGGCCATCGCGGGCAAATCATGGGTTAGATTTGGATCTGGCACTTCGATGGTGTTCGCACCGAAAAGTTTCGCCAGGATCTTGTAAACCACGAAGGCGTGTTCAGCGGTAACGATGTTGTCACCCGGTTGCAGGAAGGCATGTCCGAGAAATTCAATAATCTCGTTTGAGCCATTGCCGAGCATCACGTTATCGATGCTCAAACCAAATTTCTCAGCGATACCGACACGCAAATGATAGCCGCCGCCATCCGGATAGAAATGCGCTTTCAGCAGGGCCTCCTGCATCGCCTGGACCGCCAACGGAGAGGGCCCAAGCGGGTTTTCGTTGGAGGCAAGCTTGACGATTTGACTCGGTTCCAACCCAAGTTCCCGAGCCACATCTTCAATCGGTTTCCCAGGGACGTAACTGACAAGGTCCTTGAGCCACTGGTTCGATTTTTCAAAAATCTGGTTCATGAGGGTTGATCGGTCTTTCAATTGAACGGAAATCAGAAGCAAGGAAGATGTAGTCGGTAATCAGTAGGTCTTGTGGTTCACTTTGTCTACGTGCGGAATTTGTCTACTGGAAAACGATGGTCTGCCGAAAGCTGTTTTTTATGGCCCTGTATAAGTTAAATGCCGGTTCCTGATGTCACAAACACGGTTTTGCCTTGGCCCTTTCTGCCCACCTTGATGCGCTTAGCACTTGCTTTAGGGACCGGTGCCTTCGTCGGATTGGAACGCGAACACCGTGGCAAAGCTGGCGCCAGAACATTTACCTTCGCGAGTTTAATTGGCTGCCTGGGAGGATTTCTTGGGAATTCCTATGCGCTCCTGGCAATCACTTTGATCGGCCTCTTCGTTTGCTTCTTGAATATCCGCGAATGGAGCCAGCATCAGAACTTGAATTTAACAACGTCAGCAGCGCTGATCATCGTCACATTCTGCGGGGTTCTTTGTGGCAAAGGCCATACTTTTACTCCGGTCGCCACGGCAGTCATTACGGCTGCGTTACTGGCTTGGAAACAGCCGATTACCGGCTTTGCCACCGGTCTGAGCGACATCGAGTTACGATCGGCCATTCTTTTGGCCATTCTGAGCTTCATCGTCTATCCGGTCTTACCCGCACATCCGGTCGGCCCATACCAAGTTATCCAGCTCCAGGAAACTTGGGCAACCATCCTTCTGATCGCCGCACTCGGATTCGTGAACTACGTTCTGTGGAAAATTTACGGACCTCGCAGTATTGATATTACCAGTTTCCTGGGGGGCCTGGTCAATAGCACGGCGGCCGTAGCGGAGTTGTCGAGCCGCGTCCGTCAGGCTGGTGAGGGCTTTATCAAGCTGGCTTACCGCGGAGTGGTCCTGGCGACGAGCGCGATGCTTTTGCGGAATTCTTTGATTCTGGCGATACTGGCCTTTCAATGTTTCGCTTACAGCCTTGTCCCGATGCTATTCATGCTGGTCACGGCCCTCCTTTCCCTCCGATTCGGCGCTCGGAAAGTCTCAGGTGCCACGAGCGAGCCTCCGCCGGACCTCAAGCTTGAGCAGCCGTTTTCACTCAAGGCCGCTTTGAAGTTCGGATTGATCTTTTTGATACTCAACGTCGCCGGCGTATTGGCTCACCGCAGCCTGGGAGTCTATGGATTCTACGCGATCAGCATTGCTGGTGGCCTAATCTCCAGCGCCTCCGCGGTTGCAGCGGCTGGCATCGCGGCCGCACACCATGAAGTGTCGTTTCCGGTGGCTGCCAACGGAGCAATTTTCGCCTCTTTGACAAGCGTGTTGATTAATATCCCACTCGTTGCCCGGGCGGCCGGGCAGCCTGGGCTGACGAAAGCGTTAGCTCGCACCCTTCTGATCGTTATTGCCTCTGGCATTTTGGGTGTGCTGGTTCGTCAACCGCTGGAAACTGCTTTTCGGTCCGCGCTGCCTATCCACGAGACGCAGGCGCCTGGTCCCCTGTCACCGAAATAGCCGGTGTAAGTGTTTTGCGCCTTTCCTGCGGCCTGAAGGCCGCCAAATCCGTGGCCCGAAGTGGTCAAAATAGCATAGCCCAAGGTTTACCCTGGGTTAATTCCCACCACCAGAATGAGCCCTGAAGGGGCCGGGCTGGGTACCGCGAGACCGGACGGCGCGCACATCTCGGTGCCTCGGGCCCCTTCAGGGCCAAGCACTTTTTTTGACTAACCCAGGGTAAACCCCGGGTAAACCCTGGGCTAAGCTATCTTGGCCCCTTGGGCCGTCTGACCGGCCATACACATATTAGCAGGTAGCCGCTATTTCGGGGACAGGACGCAAGCACCTTGCCTGGCTTACTGAGCCAAAACAAATGAAACAGGAAGCGTAAACGTTCCATTAGCCGTCGGACTAAACTTCCAGTTGGCCTTCACCCAACGTGCTGCGGCACTGGCCAACATGGGCGGACCCGAGCCTTCGGTATCAACAATATTTCCACCTTCCACCGTTATAGTGACGCGCACATCGCCGGAAATGTGCAACTGAAGCGCTAGAGCTGGGTAGGGAGGACGCGGACTCCGAATCAGCAGTCCCGAACGCGGTCCACCATCCCCGGTTCCGTTGGTGGCGCCGGTGGCGCTGCCCTTGGTCAATCTCGGGGCAGGTGCAGGGTGCGGGTTCGGTGTTCCTGTTCCCACCGACTTGACCGCAGACTCCAGGTGCGGTTTTGCACTCGGTTTAGGTTTCGGGGTATTCTGCGGAGCGGGCGTGGCCGCAGGCGCTGGGGTGGGCTTTGGAGTTGCCGTTGGAATCGGAGTCGGAGTCGGGGTCGGGGTTGGCGTCGGTGTCGGAGCCGGCGTTGGTGTCGGAGTCGGCGTTGGTGTCGGAGT
>DATHPI010000072.1:0-6300 GCA_035484035.1 Chthoniobacterales bacterium | reverse complement strand
CGTCGAGTTGATGTTCTGGAGTTTTGCTTATGTCGCTTACGACCAGATTATCAACAACGCCGGGTGTGTCCGCTACATGTCGGGTGGGCTTATTCGGGTACCCATTGTGATTCGCGGTCCAGCCAACGGCGGAACCAATGTCGGTGCCACGCATTCTCATACCCCGGAAAATCTTCTGGCGGCCACCCCGGGACTCAAAGTGGTCACTCCTGCGACGGCCTACGATGCGAAGGGTCTGATGAAGACCGCCATTCGCGACAACGATCCGGTCATGTTCATGGAAAACACGCTTTTGTACGGCGAAAAATGGGAGGTTCCGGACGAGGAATATCTCATTCCGCTCGGCTTGGCGGATGTGAAAAGACCTGGGACCGACATTACGCTGATCGCCCATGGACGAGCAGTTCTGACTTGTCTGAAGGCCGCGGAACTGCTTGCCGCCCAACACGAGATCAATGCAGAAGTCGTTGATCTCCGCTCAATTCGGCCCTTGGATGAAGAAATGATTCTCGCTTCAGTCCGGAAAACCCATCGAGCGGTGGTTGTCGAGGAAAACAAACCGTTCTGCGGGGTGGGCGCGCAGATTGCCGCGACTTTGCAGGAAAAAATCTTTGACGAACTGGACGCTCCGGTTGGGCGGGTCACATCTTTGGACGCTCCTGCAATTTACAGCCCGCCGCTTGAAAAGAGACAATTACCGGATGCCGAGCGCATCATCGCGAAAGTCCTGGATATCTGCTAACATTTTGCTGCTTATGCCTATCACCATCGAAATGCCGAAACTCAGTGACACCATGACTGAAGGAACGCTGGTCAGGTGGATCAAGAAGGTGGGGGACAACGTCGCTGTCGGCGATGTCCTTGCCGAAGTAGAAACCGACAAAGCCACCATGGAGATGGAGGCATTTGACGATGGTGTCTTGACTGAGATTTACGTTCAAGACGGAAATAAGGCGGAAGTAGGCCAAAAGCTGGCGCTTCTGGCGGCCAAAGGTGAAAAGCTCGAATCGGCTGAACCCAAGCCTTCTCCAGAGAACAAACCTGAGCCGGAGCAACAAAAAGAAAAGACCGCTTCGACCGAACCTAAAGAAACGGTCGAGACTAAAGCGCCGTCCAAAACGGATGGAGTGCAAGAAACGCCATCTGCGCCTCCCGAAACAAGTTCGCCGGGCCGAATCAAGGCTTCACCCCTCGCGAAGAAGGTAGCAGCCGAATTGGGCGTTGACCTAGGTAGTCTGCACGGGAGCGGTCCAGGTGGGCGTATCATTCGAGGGGATGTCGTGGCGAGCGGTCAATCCAGCGCACCGAAAGCCGCATCGGCGCCGCCGCCGTCCGCACCGAAAGCGCCCGCCCTAGTCCCCGCGTTGGAGGACAAAAAGATACCTTTATCCGGGATGCGGAAAACGATTGCCTCACGGCTGCTCGAGAGCAAAACCACAATTCCTCATTTCTATCTTCAGGCCGAGATTGACGCCGGACCGCTCACCAGTCTGCGTCAAACGATTAACGCAGCGGCGGAATCAGCCGGCCTCGGTAAACTGACGGTGAACGATTTTATTCTCAAGGCCACCGCGGTGGCAGCCACTCGAGTTCCTCTTGCTAACGCGGCATTCGGCGGCGACTCGATTATCCAATTTGCCAACGTACAACTCGCGTGCGCGGTGGCGGTGGAGGAAGGTCTTGTCACGCCGGTCATTCGTGAAGCGCAGTCAAAGACTATCGGCCAGATCAGCGCGGCCATTAAGGATCTTGCCGCTCGCGCACGGTCCAAAAAACTGAAACCCGATGAATATCAGGGTGGGACGATTACTGTCTCAAATCTCGGTGCTTACGGAGTCGAACAGTTCTATGCGATCATCAATCCACCGCAGGCCGTGATCGTTTCGGTGGGAACGATCGTTAAGAAACCGGTGATTAATGCTGCCGGCGAAATAGTCCCTGGGCAACGAATCACTTTGGGTGTCAGCTGCGATCACCGAGTGGTGGACGGTGCTGTTGGAGCGCAGTTTCTCGGGGAAATAAAGAAGTTTTTGGAGAACCCGACGCTTTTACTGATCTGAAGAGTCTTAAGAACATTTGCCCTATGAAATACGATTTGGTAGTGATCGGCGGCGGTCCCGCCGGCTATGTGGGAGCGATTCGCGCTGCGCAACTTGGTAAAAAGGTCGCCTGTGTCGAAAAGGAGCGGGCAGGGGGCACCTGTCTTAATTGGGGATGCATCCCGACCAAATCTCTACTGAGGAACGCTGAGCTTTTTCATCTGCTCCAGAAACGGGCGAACGATTTCGGCTTCCGTTTTGAGAATCTTTCCTACGATTGGAAGAAGATCGTTTCGCGCAGCCGCGGTGTCGCAGACAAGCTGGCGGGAGGAGTGGAATTTCTCTTCAAGAAAAACAAAATCGACTATCTCCGCGGCGAGGCCTCGATCACCGGCCCTGGCAAAATCGTTTACAAAACGAAAGAGAACCGGGAGGAAACAGTTGAGTCGGAAAACATCTTAATTTCGACCGGTGCCGTTTCACGAGATCTCCCTGGTCTGCCTCCGAACGGTAAAACCATCTTGAACAGTCACGACGCAATGATCCTGGACCCGCAGCCTAAGCGGCTGATTGTGATCGGGGCGGGGGCTATCGGCGTCGAATTTGCCTATTTTTTTAACACGTTCGGTACGGAGGTGACGATCGTTGAAATGTTGCCCAATGTTCTTCCGGTCGAAGACACGGAGATCAGTGTGGCCCTGGAAAAATCACTGGCAAAACAAGGCATTAAAATATTCACCTCCACCAAGCTGGTTAAAGCCGAAGTTCAAGATCAAAGCGTCAGCGTAACGATCGAAGGCAAAAAGCAGGAAAGACTGGAAGGCGACAGTATGTTGGTCGCCGTCGGGGTTGCGCCTCTGGTGCCGAAGGGGATAGACCTGAATCTCGACAAAAAGGGTTTCATCGAGGTGAACGACCGTTACGCGACCAACATTCAAGGGGTTTACGCGGCGGGAGATGTCATTGGGCCACCGTGGCTCGCCCACGTGGCAAGCTGGGAGGCGATTCAGGCGGTCGAGGGCATGTTTACTTCTCATAAGCCAAAGCGCGTCCGCGTTTTCCCAGGCTGCACCTACTGCCAGCCGCAGGTGGCCAGCGTCGGTCTGACTGAAAGGGCGGCACAGGAAGCGGGGTTGAAATTCAAAGTTGGCAAGTTTCCCTTCTCAGCCAACGGAAAAGCATTAGCGATCGGAGAGCCCGACGGTTTCGTCAAGCTCATCGTGGCTGAACCGCATGGCGAAATTGTCGGAGCGCATATCATTGGGGCAGAAGCGACGGAATTGATCGCTGAACTCGGTTTAGCCATCACCCTCGAAGCGACGTTTGAAGAGATCGAAGCCACCATTCATGCCCATCCGACTTTGAGCGAGGCGGTGCACGAAGCGACCGGAGCGGCATACGGCCTGGCTATCCATTTCTAAGAAGGCATCGCACAGAGGTCACAGAGGGGGTTAACAACTAGCCCTATTCCTCTAATGTGTGATTCTTGGGGTGAGCTCCGAACTTGTTAACATCTCTGAGATTATTTCTTCTAAATAAACCACAAAGATTCTTCTTATTAAGTGTGTGCATGAGTGGAGTTACTTCAAGTAAAGCCTTCCAGGACAGCGCCTAACGTGCGTTCTCAGCTTGTTAATAACTTTCGAACACGGTTCTGGAAACGAAGAACAAGAAACCGGACTCCGAGGTTGTTCACATTTATACACAGCTATTCACGTACGTCGCGTACCCTCGTTGACACGGCTTCACCTGATGAATCAACCAAGGTCCGGCAACGATCCAAAATCAGGGTCGTACAGCCGTTTGTAGGTTCTGATCGCAAAACCGTCCGTCATGCCGGCGATGTAATCGCAAAGAACGCGAGCGCGAGCGCGGCGATCCTGCTGCGACCGGATAATTCGATCGAAGCTTTCCGGCAAAAGGCGTGAGGTGTTGGTGCCCAGGTAACTCTCAGCAAAGGCTTCGAAAATGCCTTCCAGAATGACTCTGGCTTTGCGCTCCAGCTGGTGAAGCTGAGGATGATCGAAGACGAGTTCCTGGGAGAGTCGTTTGTAGAAATCAGCTTCGATCCGGACCGCGGGCTCGACAAGCAAACCGAAGCGATGACGGTTGGTGGTCGAAAAGGCCGGGGTGGAACGTTCGACCAACGAACAACATCGAATGAATGACCCGATTTTCTTGCTGAAACGGGCTTCCGCTTTCCCCTCGCGAATCGCCGAAAGAATCGTTTCCGCATGTCGAGCCAGGGCTCCTTGAAGGTTTTGATTTTCCGCCCAAAGCTTAACTCTTTCGAAGCGGAGGAAACCTGCGTTCATGCTGTCCACCAGATCGTTCAGGCAATAGGCCGTGTCATCGGCCCAATCCATAATTTCACACTCCAGACTGCGGAAACTGTTTGGCTCGCCGATATCCGAGAGATTGATTTCGCCCAGGACAAAGCTCCGCAGGTATTCTTGTTCATCATAAATAAATTGATTGGGAGCCGCCAAATCCTCTCGGAATAGTCTCTTGTATTTCAGGATCCCGTCGATAAAAGCTCGGGAAGAGTTCATTCCACGGCGAGAATCCAGCCCTGGATAAATCGTTTCTGAGATGATCCGGAGGCTTTGAGCGTTTCCCTCAAATCCGCCGAACGGTTTCATCAGTTGATGCAGGGTGCGTTCTCCAGCATGGCCGAACGGGGAATGACCAAGATCGTGTGTGAGGCAAACACCCTCAACCAGATCCGGATCGATGAAAAAGCTTTCGTTGAGAAAAGGAGAGGTTTGCTTCAAAAACGAAGAGATGGAGCGACCAATCTGAGCCACTTCAAGCGAATGGGTTAGCCGTGTTCGATAGAAGTCGAACTCCCCGGAAAGGAAGACCTGGGTTTTGGCTTGCAACCGTCGAAAGGCTGAACTGTAAATGATGCGGTCACGGTCTGTCTGAAAAATCGTCCGGTACTCGTCCGGTTCTCGCCGATCGATGCATTCAACATCGAAAGGACTGTAAAAATGATTTTCCGTTAGCCTCCTGACCACTCGCTACTCTAATCATACCGCTAGATAAAGAACCACCGGGGATTTTCCCTTTAAAGGCGCGCGTCTGAGTCATAGTCTCTGCGCTCCAGATCAAAAATCGTCGCATATACCCGTTCATATCCCTCCACCATAGTATTAATCGAAAAGTATTGGCTGACACGGCTGCGGCAAGCATAACGATCAATTTCAGAGATTCGCTTGAGGGAGCGGACTGCTTCAGCGACGTTGCTAACCAGAAAACCGGTTTCCCCATCCTTGATCACCTCAGGGCAAGAGCCGAGGTCCATAGCGATGACGGGCACGCCGGCAGCATTGGCTTCGACCAGGACGAGTCCGAATCGCTCTGGGATGGTGTTAAGGTGGAGTAGAGCTCGAGCTCGGGCGAAGAGTTGGTTTTTGCCCGCCACGTCGACGGGTCCGATGTAAGAGATGTTTTGATCATCTAGATGGGGTTGGACCTGCTCTCGGAAATAGACCTGGTCCTGGATGATACCAGCGATAATCAAACGTCTACCACTCAGACGAGCCACCTCGATCGCCAGATGAACTCCTTTATCCGGGTGAATCCGACCGAGGAAAATCAGGTCATCACCACCGGTTTCCTGAAGCGGGTACAACGCGAGATCGATACCGTTATAGACAGTGGCCAGGTAGTTCAGCCCTGCGGCTCGATCGGAGTTGCTGATCGAAACGAAGTATCCGTTCTGGTACTTCCGATAGATGGGGAGGATTTTGGCTGATGAGAAGCCATGGATGGTTGTCAGGACGGGTGTCTTGACCAGCCGGGAGTAAGTCAAAGCCATGAAGTCATAGTGGCTGTGGATGAGGTCGAATTCGCCCGCGTGCTCGAAGGCTTCGGAGATGTGAAGGTATTCGGCCACTTTAGGATCGACGGTTGAATCCTCTTCGTACCCCTTGTCCACCACGGCATGCAGGCGCGCGCGGGTCACAGAATCCCTGCTGGCGAACAACGTTACGTCCCAGCCACGGGCGACGAGGCCTTCAGTGATGTTGCTAGCTACCGTTTCCCAGGCGCCATATTGCCGAGGCGGCGTACGCCAGGCTATGGGCGAAAGGACAGCTAATCTTTTGTCGGCCTTTGACATGCTTTTTAATGCCAGGGTGAGAGTTAAAACTCCAGCACCGGCTGGCCAGCATCATCGCGAGCACCAAAATGATCAAATGCCTTGAGCTGGAAAACATCGCTCGGTGCGACAGAACACAGGCTGGAAGCCTATGCT
>DATHPI010000071.1:0-4970 GCA_035484035.1 Chthoniobacterales bacterium | reverse complement strand
GCGCTAACGCGTGAGACGGGGATCGTCCCTTGACCGATCAACCGGAAGTGACTGAGGCACTTGTGGTTACCGCGGGTGGCGAGCTTGGCATCTCTCGAAGTCCGGTCTGCCAGCTCGTCGCAAAATTCCGGACGGCAGCGGTCAGGTTGGCGGATAGAAACGGTGTCCGGGTGCTGGCGTTTTTCTGATGATCATCCTCGCGCGTCAGCTAAATTCCAAAAATCGGGGCTATCTACGATTTAAGTACAGTGTTTCCACGAATCTAAGCCATTAGATAGGCCTCCAGTCCACGAATTAAAGTTCGCTGAGGACTGCGGCACCTCACCTCGGAGACTCTCCAGCAAGAACACAACGAAAGCCAGCATCCGCACCACGACGATCCGGCGTGTGAAGGCGACGAAATGAAGCGAGGATTCGCTTAGGATCGGAGTCGTACCACGATGCACCGCGCAACACACGAAAAATTTTCTCCGGATTGTACCAATTTTCACAGTATTGCCAGACGTTGCCCACCATATCATACAATCCATACTTATTTGGCGGGAAGCTCCCCACCGGACTCGTGCGAGGATACCCATCGTAATAATCTTCGATCACGATCAAACCTTCCGGCTCGTTTCCAATCTTTGCCTCCTCTCCGCAGTAGTTACCAGCTCCAAGTGGCGGCGGCCACATTGTACCCCAGGCAAAAACCGTTACCTTGGAGTCTTTCTCTTCCGGTGTGGTCCCAGATTCGGAATCCAATCCCACAGCTATGCTCCATTCCTGGTCGGTGGGGAGCCTATAAGAGGCGCCAGCGGGGAGCACCCCAGAACGGCGCTCTCGCGTTGTCAACCAAGCGCAAAACGCCGTTGCATCGTACCAACTTACGCCCACGACCGGATGCGTCGGCCCCTGGCTAAAGCCAGGCTCCTTCCAGGTCGCCCCGAGTTGCTTCCAGCCATCCTGCCCAAGCGACCACATCCCACCCGTTGTGTCGTTGCCGGTGGCGTCAACGAACGCTGAATAATCCTCCACCTTCGTATCCCAAATGCAGAAGAGCACCTGCGTCCCGGGTACCGGTACGAATTTCATCCCAAGGCTGTTCTGCCAAGGTTGGTCCTTCGTGGCTTTCTCAAGGGCTGTCGGAACCTGCTCTTGGGCTGATGGGTTAGCGATTCGGATTTCGCCGGCGGGCGCTGAGGAACCTATCAGAAGGCTTGCGAGGACTGCAACAAGGAGAACAAGCGTCTTTGTTCCGGAGTTAATGGCCCGAGGGCATTGCTGGGCGCGAAGCGGAAATATGCCTTTCTGCATTGGTTCAGGTTGTTGGTTCTTGGAATTAAAGTCACGATTCAGTACTTGCTTACTTACTGATTTTCACCCATTGACCATACAAAATCGCTTCATGACTCTTGCGGCGTTCCCGTTGGCTTCGGGAAACGTTCGTGCCACCACAGACCAAAGTAAACTGAAGCGCGTGACGGCAAACTCAAAAATTGCGACGCAGCGTGACGAGTGGAGGCGAGACCGGCAGAAAAGAAACCTTGAGAGGGGGCGCAGGCCGTGACCAGTATCACATTCGTAGATGGCAGCATCCCTCGTGTAACCCTTCTTTACATCGTAAATACCATCCGTTCGTTCGTCTTAGTTCCCCAGATCCTAGCAACCTGCGCGAGCGGAACCGGTTCAGCGCTGATCTGGAAGCCCTTCGGGATGATTGCTCGCAATACCTCTCCAACCGAGTTCACTAATCGCTGGTTCGAAACGCTCCCCAGCCCACTTCCCATTAACTCCAATCCTGAACTACGCAATGATGATGCTGGCAGAGTAATCGACCCTCCCGACAACGATCCGATCTGCACAAATCGAATTCGCGGCTCCGCATCTCGTGAACCGTGTCCGGCCGCCGCTGCTATCAGGCTCTCCGCTGAGGGTCCCCATAGATAGTCGAGAACTACATCAACGCCATCGTTCTTGATCTCTGTTCGGAAAGCCCTCATCAGCGAATCTGCCGGCTGATCCAGCGGAATCAAAGCATCCGCACCTAACGCGTCAAGTCCTGCCACACTCGCATCGTTCCTTCCCGTCGCTATAACCCGCCGAGCTCCAAGGTGCTTTGCCATCTGTATCGCCAGTCGGCCCGATACGCCGGTCGCACCGTTAATCAGCACGCTCTCACCTTTCATCAGCTTCGCTCGTTCCATCAAAGCAGCACAGGAGGACATCCCCGGATTTGCCGCTGCCGCCGCGGTGACGTCGTCCAGATCGTCAGGCAAAGACACACATAACGAAGCCGGAACCATGGTCCTCTCCGCCATCGATCCAAACGGCGGAGTCGGAAAGGCAAAGTAAACCCGCTGTCCGTCCGGCAAAACTCCTACGCCATCCACGCCAGGCACGAAGGGGAAGCACCCGTCCGAGCTGTAATGCTTTCCTGAAGCCTGTGACTGCACTAGACGGCTTAGTGCAGCCGCCTTCACAGTAACTAATATCTCGCCATTTTTCGCAATGGGTTCCTCAAAATCCCCATATTCCGGGTCGCGTTCATAGCTCCTGACAATCGCCGCCTTCATACGATTCTCCTGTCGATGATTTTGAATAATGAGATCGATCGAAAATACGTTCGGAAACGGCGGGTCATTCTCACCTTAGGTTTTTGAATCGATCCCGAGCAATTCAGAATCCAGTTTGCCTGCCACGATGACTTCAACCTTAGCTTGCTTTAAGGCCTGGCACAGGGCGGCCGGCGGCGACGCGTCGGTCACCAAGATGTCGATCGCGCTCAAAGGGGCGATTTGAGCAAAGGCATTGAAGCCGAACTTCGAGGCGTCTGCGACAACAATGGTTCGCCGACCCGAAGTGATCATTCGGGCGAACATCGATGCTTCCTCAAGTAAAGTCGCAGAAAGCCCGTCCGTACTCGTTAAGCCGCTGACTCCCAAGACAGTCGTATCTACGCTGATGGTACTGGCGTTGAAGCCCACAGAACCTACGGTCGATCCCAAGGTCATGTTGTATTCCCCGCCAAGAAGGTAAACCCTTTGGACCACCTCCGCCGGTAAAGCCGTTAGCATTGCCACGTTGTTGGTGACGATCGTCAGATCTCGACGTGGCCCGAGGCTGGCGGCAAACGCAAAAGTCGTTGACCCGGCGTTTACGATTAGCGTTTCGCCGTCCGAGATCAATTGGGCCGCCGCCCGTCCGATCCGGGTTTTCGCGTCGGCATGGGCGTTGGCCCGGATCAAAAATGGCGTTTCGCGGTGGCCTAGAAAGGCGGTGGAAACCGCGCCCCCGTGCGTGCGCAGCAGCACCTTGCGTTTTTCTAGCTCCTGAAGATCGCGTCGGATGGTCTCGTCCGAGACGCTGAAACGGCGCGCTAAGTCGTCCACGCTCATCTGGCCTTGGACCTCAACCAGCCGGAGCAGCTCCCGATGACGGCGGGCGAGTGGCGCATTTCGATTCTTGCTCATAAGGGGTTGGTCCGCTCAAACGGGCAGAATGCATCTTAATCCTAACTCGTTGGAAAGTAAGTGCATCTTAGAGAAAACCAAATAAATATGTGGGAAATGCAGGTTTTAAACAAGATAGTTGACTGTTTTACACAGAAACAGGTATAAGTGTGCTATCCAATCGTTGACGCCACGCCTGCAATCTCCCGGTCCTCACATGAAACCCTCAAACTTCTTTTCTAGGCTCGGTCACTAAAACTGACGTTCGTGTGCCCACTCCAACAACCCTGCTGAGGCAGGCATCAGCCGCTTGTGTTCGGACGCGCCCCTTTTTCATCCTCACCTCAAAGCGAATGCCTTAAAAGGCACAAACCTAACAAATTCATGTACGTCACTAAGCCCCGTTTATTCTTTGACCACGCGCTGCAAAACCACTTCGCGGTGCCCTCCTTCAACGTCTGCAACCTGGAAATGGCCCGCGCTGTGATCGTCGCCGCCGAGGCTGAAAATGCGCCAGTCATGCTGCAGAGTTACTTTGGGGACCTCTATTACGGTGGTCTTGACGTGTTGCCCCAACTCCTGCGGATTCTGGCCGAGCAGTCCCGGGTTCCGGTGCTGGTCCATCAGGATCACCCCGACAATGACGCATTGATCCTTCAGACGCTGCGGCGCGGCTATTATTCGGTGATGTACGACGGGGCGCATTTACCGCTGGAGGAGAACATCAGCGGCGCCGCTTACATCACCAAAATCGCTCACGCCATGGGGGCCGTGGTGGAAGCTGAGCTAGGCCTTTTCGGGGGCGGTGAAGGTCATGCCGCCCGGGTGGAGAAAGCTTCGGTTGAAGATAGCCGACGGATGGTGGAAGAAAGCGGCATTGACAATTTGGCCCCCGCGGTGGGTTCCGTTCATGGCGGCAATAGCCGGTTGGACCTCCCGTTGTTGGAAGCTATTGCCGGCGTGAGCGCCGCGCCCTTGGTATTGCACGGGGGCAGCGGGATCCATCCCGACGACCTGCGCGAGGCCTTGCACATGAATGTCGTTAAAGTGAACATCGGGGCAGACGGTTTCCGGGCCTGGGTGGCCGGGCTCCAGGAAGGGGCATCGTTGAAGGCCGGCGACGCACCCCTGCACCACGTCATGATGAACCACGCCAGTGCGAAGGTAAGCGAAGTGGCCCGCAGAAAGTTGTCGCTGATCGGCGCCTGCGGCAAGGCTGGGCCGTTGCTGCAGAGGCTCGAAGAAGAGCGCACCGACCTGCCTGCAATTTCACGAACGCCGCTGTCAGTTTAGTTTTCTTCATGGCCTCCGCGCTCGGACTGAGCCCTGCATCCGCACTCGCCCGGCCCAAATGATCGCAATCGACAAAATTAAAATAACCCCCATTTCAAACGCGTTGCTCTTGTATAAAAGACGGCTACGTGCACCCCGATAGAAAATGAAAATACACAGAATTGCCATTGCCCTTTCCGGGTTAGTCTGCCTGCTTGGGTCATCAGCCGACGGGGCTGAGAACAAGGAAATCACCGTTTGGTCCTG
>DATHPI010000070.1:0-7593 GCA_035484035.1 Chthoniobacterales bacterium | reverse complement strand
GGCCTCGTCCAGCATCTGGGAGTTGGTAGCCGGATCCAAACACGAAACGGCCAAGCCATCGGGTTTGCGGGAAATAGCGGATTCAATTTTCTTGTTCTCTTCATCGACATCGGCCTGGGCTGGCGCATCCCAGATGTACTCAACGTCAACACCCTCTTTCTTTTCTTCCTGGATGGCATACTCGACGCCCCGTTTCACTTCTTCGTACCAGGGATGGACAAGCTTAGGGATGTAAATGAATGTTAGCTTTTTGGTGATCGGCTTCAGTGGCACCGTCGCGGGCTGGTCAGCCGCGATTCCCGCAGTACAAATAACAACGCCTGCGATAGCCAGCAGGCAGGGGATTAA
The DNA here is from genome assembly GCA_035484035.1 of Chthoniobacterales bacterium. Classification (GTDB taxonomy): domain Bacteria; phylum Verrucomicrobiota; class Verrucomicrobiia; order Chthoniobacterales; family JAFAMB01; genus JAFAMB01. The sequence goes on along the minus strand of DATHPI010000070.1, from coordinate 7,245 downwards.
TTTTATGGCCTTCATGATAGGAACTTAGTTAGGGGGTTTTCGATTACTGGATTTTAGCTGTTTCTGTTTTGATTAAAATAAAGCCGCCCTGGGTTATGTAGTCACTCAACGCCGGAGGTGAGCCGTGGGCCTAAGACATGACAAGCCCTCCATCCACATTGACCGCTTGCCCGGTAATGTAGGAGGCATCATCAGAAGCAAGAAAGCTCACCAGTCCCGCAATGTCTTTGGCGTTACCGCCGCGTTTGAGGGGAACTCCTTGAATCCATTCTTTCATCAGTTCGCCCGGCTTATAATTACCGAGAAGCTTTCCCCAATGCTCGTCGTTGTAAGCCCACATGTCGGTCTCGATGATTCCAGGGCAAATGGCGTTCACCGTAATGCCGTGGGGCGCCAATTCCTTGGCCAGGCTTTGGGTAAGGCCGATCACTGCGAATTTGCTGGCCGCATAATGCGGGGTGTAAATGAAGCCTTGCCGACCCTGCGCCGATGAGCTGTTGATCAGCCGGCCTTGACCTTGCTTAATCATGTATTTGGCGGCGGCTTGACAGCATAGAAACACGCCGGTCGAGTTAACGGCCAGCACCCGATTCCAGTCCTTCTCAGAAAGTTCATCCAGCCGGGCAATTGTAATGATGCCTGCGTTCTGGATGGAAACATCCACAGTTCCAAACCGCTCTGCCGCTCGTGCGTAGAGGCCTTCGACCTCGGCTTTGTTGGTGACGTCGCAGGCCACTCCAAGGGAGTCGCCCCCGAACGATTTGATTTTTTCTGCCGCTTCTTCTACTCGTGGGTCTCTATCTGCTAAAACAAGGTTAGCTCCTTCTTCCGCGAAGCGCTCCGCGATGCCCAGCCCGATGCCGCGACCGCCGCCGGTCACCACCACGGTTTTGCCTGAAAAACGTTTCATGATGCTCATAGGATGTTTGTCTAGTTGTCTTTTCTTTAAGATAGAAAGCGCAGGAGGTTGGTCGCCGTGGCCGGCGATGACCTTCGGTCTTTCATTGTGCCAGCCGGTGGATCAACTCCAATATTCTTACATCAGGGATCTTAGTCTTGCGCGCTACGTCACTCAGGGAGGCCGAACTGAGCTCCCCCCCTGTCAATCCAATAAGGATGCCGCATTCGCCTCCAATCAGCCGATCTGCCGCATTGGCGCCCAATCTGCTGGCCAGGATGCGATCGAAAGCTCCTGGTGTACCGCCACGTTGAATGTGTCCTAAGGTGGTGAGCCGTATCTCGAATCCAATTTTGTGCCTCAGACTCTGAAGGTACTTTTCTAACCGAACTCCGTTGTACTCCGCGCCTTCGGCCACCACGACAATCGCATATTCCTTACCCCTTTCGAACGCTGCTTTAAGGCGTTCCACGACCTCATCTGGATCTGTCTTTATCTCCGGTATCACCACGGTTTCCGCACCACAGGCAAGCCCTGCCATCAACGCCAGGTACCCGCAATTCCTCCCCATCACCTCGACCAGAGAAGCTTTCCGGTGAGAGGACGCCGTAACTCGCAGCCGGTCAACCGCTTCCATCGCAGTGTTGAGTGCCGTGTCGACACCGATACATAGCTCCGTCCCATAGAGGTCATTGTCGATAGTCGACGCTACTCCCACTACGGGAAATCCCTTCTCCGAAAGGTCGGCGGCGCCCGATTGCGAGCCGTTTCCCCCAATCACCACCAACCCTTCTATTTGGAGCGCCTGGAGGTTCTTAATCGCCCGCTCGAGTCCCGCTTCGGTGCAAAATTCCTGACTCCTTGCACTACCGAGCATGGTGCCGCCGTGTTGAATAACACCTCCCACGGCACGGGCAGTGAGTTCAATCGTCTTCGACTCCATCACTCCGGCATACCCTTGCGAGAAACCGGTCACGCTGATTCCGCGTGCTAACGCCTCCCTGGTAACCGCGCGGATCGCCGCGTTCATTCCCGGCGCGTCTCCTCCGCTTGTCAGTACTCCAAGGCGTTTCACAGGGTCGTCGCGCGTGCCTGTCGGCAGTTACTTATTCCCTTGCACCCGCCAAATCTGACTTCCGCTCGGCAAGGAGGCTACGGCAGATAAATCCATTGTATTCAGCGTTGCGGCGGACGCCGCCTATCTTTCGCAAATAGCTCGGCAGTTGTCCTGGATCCAACCGGTCTCCGCTCAATGCGACAAAGGCAAGGTTCGCTTCTGACCACTCAGGATGAAGCCTACGCCAGGCAAAGATATAAAGGGTCCGCAGACGCCTTCCCTCGTAGTCCAAGGATAATCCCATCAGCTCCCCTAAGCTGATTTGACTCATCCATTCACCGCTATAGCCCGTGCCCAGCAAATGACGGATTAATAGTTCCTGCCTTCTCTCAAAGGCTTTGCCCAGAAACTTCAGGCGCACGGAGGCTAGATCGTCGTCGGTCTCCCCGGGAAACGCGTCTCGAAAATCCTGCTTCAAAGCGACCCCCCGATTAATCAAATCTGAGCTGAAATGATCAAGCAGCTGAACCGAGACGCTGCGGACCCAGTCCATTTCCATCACAGCATCCCGGATGTCGCTGGCCATCATAAAAGCAAAGTTCGGCGCGCACCAGTAGGTCGGCAGCCGGAATTCAATGATGACGTCGTTCTCATCGCTAACTTCGGCGCGGCTGATAAACTCCAGCGCGGCGACCGATTCATCAATTTCCGGATCGGTCACCGTATCTAGCGCGGTTCGTACTTGCTCCAATCGGTATGGCAGGTTCGTCATCTTCGTCCTTGCCGGATTCTTAGCCGACCCCGACTCCCACATCTTTGTGAACAGGCTCCTCCACAATGGGTAACCCAAGTCGAGCGCATTGTTTCGCGATATCAATGTCGTAAAGCCGGGCGCAGTTCTCCGCCATGATCTTCTTTTGCACTTCCAGACTCAGCGTGTGGTTTGCTTCAGCGGCCAGCTCATCGGACAATTCCAGATCCATAAACTGCTCGATGATCCATTTCGGACGCCAGATCGCGTAATCGCTACCGAAAAGAATCCGGTCAGCCCCTAACCAGTAGAGCAACTCGGTAATGATTTCGGAGAAGTACTTCCGGCGAGTGTGGATCAAAGCGCTGGCCACGGCCAGACCTGCGTAGACATTCGGTTCCTGCGTCGCGATCCAGCAGAAATCGTCCAGACGCGGAAGCCCACAGTGCTCGACAATGAAGTTGAGGTCCGGAAAAGTGCTAGCCGCGTCATCGACGTCAGCCACATCAAAGGCATCCCGATTGAGCGGCAAAATGGTCGGCCCTTTGTGCACGTGAATGTTTTTAATTCCGAGTTCGATGCACTTCTCAAGGTACCGCTGAGACCAGGCATCAGAAAGCTTGTACCCTTTGGAATTCCCATACCACTCGGCAGTGTAGAGCTTAACGCCTTTCAGTTTGAACATCTCCGCTTCCCGCTCGAGTTGTTCCAAACCTGGCTCTCCATTACGGGGATCAAACCACCCGTTTCCAATCAGGCGGTCGGGATGTTTCTGAATCAGCGCCCAATTTCTCCGCAAATTCCCAAAGCCCTCTTTGTAAAATTCTCCGAGGTAGGCCGGCTGAAAGATGGCCATGTCAACATAACCCTCTTCAAAAAGGTCCTTCATCAAATCGGCTTCGCTGTACTTCTCGAATTTTTCCCGGGACCAATAATACTCTTTCGGGCTGATCTTGTGGTAGTTATAAAAGCAATTGATAAATTCTTCCCCATGCCGGTTCCGCTGGTTAGCAGGACTCGCATCCCACAGCGCCATATGACTGTCGATGACAAAGATTTTCTCTCCGCTCTTGGTGGTAAACATAGTCAGTTAATAGTTAATCGTTCTTGTTCTTGCTGAATTCTTTCTTCACGGAATAAGGACGGCGCGCCCTTTTACCTTGCCTGCATGGAGGTCGTGGAGCGCCTGGTTGGCTTCGCTCAATTTGTACTCCTTGGTGGCCAGATGAACTTTGCCCCGGTCAGCCAGATCCATGAGCTCAACAAGTTCGGTGTAGTTACCTACCAGGTTGCCGATGATGCTCTTTTCCGTGGTAATCATATCGAGCGCTGAGATCCGGATTTCGCCGCCGTACCCGACTATATAATAGGAGCCATTGTTTCTCGTAATGGCCAGTCCCATGTCGATGGCGGTGCCTTCCCCGACAAAATCGATGACCGCATGGGCACCTTTTCCGTTGGTCAGCGCCTTAACGGCTTCCACCTCGTTTTTTCCGTTGCCTTTAATAGTGAAATGCGCCCCGCATTCCTTTGCTAATGAGAGCGCCAGGTCGGACCGGTCGATCGCGATAATGTCAGCCGCACAGAGAGCGCTGAGAACCTGGATGCCGATGTGCCCAAGGCCGCCCACCCCGATGACCACGACTTTTTCACCTGGCGAGAGGTGGGCAGCTGCCTTTTTCGCAGCGTGGTAAGCCGTTAAACCCGCATCAGCCTGCGGGGCAACGTCTTTTGGCGAGAGGGTTTGAGGCAATTTAATGAGAGAACTGACTCCGGTTCGCAACAACTCCGCATATCCGCCATTAGTGTTGATGCCGGGGAATTCACTGCCATCCACATGCATATCATGCCCTCGCCGAGCTTCCAAGGCATGACAGTTGGAAATCAAGGGATGGCAAATGACCGGATCACCCTTCTTGAATCCCTGTACGCTCTTCCCTATTTCTTCCACCCAACCGGCATTTTCATGTCCCATGATGTAGGGAAGTTTCACGTCGACCTTCTCACGCCAGATCCCTTCAATGACATGAAGGTCGGTGCGGCAGACACCGGCTCCACCAATTCGCACCAGAACATCTGTGTCGTTGACCAGTCGGGGTTCGGGCACCTCCTCCATTTGGACGTATTCCGGGCTAGCAAGGGCGGTGTCGTAATTGTGCAGTACTGCGGCTTTCATAATAGCATGTCGTTGGCGGCTGTTCCGGTAGCCGCTCCGTTGGTAGTTCGTGGGGGTATAAGACGCATTGATTGAAGATAGATAATCGCTCGTCGTCAAGCCCGTTCAGAGCAATTCGTTTCGGATTGACGAAAAGCCTTTATCGAACCAGCTCCTTGACCGCCGCAACCAGATGTTCCGGCTCAAGGCCATGGAATCCGACTTGTTCCAATCCGCCACCTTCTCCCGGCTTGGCAATGCCCAAACGCTTGTACCGCGGCGTATACCCACGTTCCAGAATCCAGGTTCCCAAACGGCTGCCCAAACCGGTCACCTGGTTTTGCGTTTCCGCCACCAGAACAAGACCGGAGCCCGCGATTTTCTTCAATGCCTCTTCATCAACAAGATTCAGAGTGGGCTTGTTAAGGACGCCCACCTTGTAACCTTGTTCCTTAAGGGTTTCGGCGGCATCGATCGACCGGTAGAGGGTATCGCCAAAGGCTACAATGAAACCATCACTTCCTTCGCGAACCACTTCATCTTTGCCCGGTTGAAAAGTATAACGAGAGGAATCAAAAAACTTATTGCCAGCCTCGTCGAGGATGTAGGGAACAGCGGGCCGCGTACTGAAGATAAAGCGAATTCCGTGGTCGGAGAAGACCCGCTTGACGACGGCCTCCATCTGCAGCGGATCGGCCGGGAAATAGAGGGGGGTGGGGTGCTGTCCCAGCAATCCATTGTCCGCGAAAAAGATGTTCATCCCGTAATGGCAGGTATTGTCGGGGATCATATCCACGCCGCAGTGCGAGAAATGGCAGAGCATGTTGACCTCGTTGAGTCGCGCCATCGTTAACTCGGAAATGCACATTTCCAGAAAAGCGCTGAAAGTGGAAACGACTCCTGTCCTTCCAGAGTGGAACCCGAATCCCGCGGCAGCGGAAAAGTTGTTCCTTTCCATAATGCCCCCTTGAACAAAGCACTCCGGGAAACGCTCCTGGATCTGACCTAACCCGACCGAACTGGCGAGGTCGGTATCGACCGCACGGACTTTGTCTCTTCGTTCTCCTGCTGGAATTTTCTCGACCTGGTCCGCCAAAGTCTTACCGAAGGTCTGACGATTACTGCCCTTTTCTTTACTACTACCCTTGTAACTGCGTTTTGGGACTTCGGTATCGTACTCCTCCAAGTATTGCGCTGCGGCCTCGTGCCCATGCTCACGCAGTATTTTTGCCGCTAGTTCATCCCCGATTTCCCCGTGAGCATCGGACGTTCCTTCGAGGTCCCCCATGCCGGGTGCCATCACACGCTTATTGATCAAGGCCACCGGGCCCTCCTGGTTGAGCGCCTTGGCAAATCGCGCGTAGAGCGACTTCAAATCCTCCCCATCACCAGTGTCGGTCGGCAGGCCGTGACCCTCAAGAGTTTTTGCCACATCAAAGCCCGGCATAAACTCACTCGGGTTTCCGGCACAGGTGATGTTGTTGTCGTCAATGAGGAGTTTAATGTTGAGGTGGTGCGCCACCGCGAAGCGGGCTGCTTCTGCATCACCCCCTTCCATTTGTGATCCATCGCTCCCGAACATCAGGACGCTTTTGTCCGGATGCGCCAGGGCGACGCCGTCCACCATCGACCAGAGATGGCCCAAACGACCCGAGGAAAACCCTACCCCCATCTTTTCGTTGCGCTCTACATGTCCATACAAGCCGTGGCCGTGCGCTCGGTATTTGAGCAGAAGGTCAAACGCGATGTCCCCGTTGAAAGCCGCCATCGCGTACTGCAAAGCCACGCGATGTCCGGCCTCGTCAAAAAGAACGGGATAAACGTTGTTTTGTCCTCGAATAAAGCCGTCGGCTAACAACGCCTCTGGCACCAGGTCATAAGCCCCTCCGGTGTGTCCGTCAACACCTCTCAAGCCCGCAGAGGCCGTGAAAAAGATGATGGTGTCGCGGACCAGTTGGATGTTGGTCTGCCATTGCGCTAAGGTTTTCTCGTCCAGCGGCTTTTTAGAATCGAGCGTCAAGGGCCGATAAGCCGAAACGTCCACGGGAAATTTTTCTGTCATACTTTTACCTAACTATTGGTTGCTGATTTTTTTGACGATGTGAGTAGCCTTCCTACTAAGGTGCTTCTACCAGTATTTTGAGGTGAGCGCTGTCGGCTGCCGCCAGAGCGTCGAACCCTTGCGGGACCGCATCTTCCAGTTTCACTTTGCCCGTGATAGCTTTTTCGACCGGAAGCTTTCCGGAAGCCACCATACTGATAACCCGCGGCCAGGCGGTATTCTTATAAGCCCAACTGCCGCGATAGCTAAGGTCCTTGGTGACCAATTTGTGCAAGTCGATGCCTGTGCTACGCGTCGGCAGGCCCACCTGCACCACGGTACC
>DATHPI010000069.1:0-3415 GCA_035484035.1 Chthoniobacterales bacterium | reverse complement strand
CGCCCTACGCCGACCCGCCGATACGGTTCCCCCGCCGCCCTACGCCGACCCGCCGAACCGCTTCTCCTGGCACCGACACTGACACTGCCCTATTCTTCCCGAATGAGAGCATTGTTATTGTTTATATTAGGTATCATCGTTGGTGCAGGAGGGATGCTTTTTCTTCCGGAGTTGACTGTACGGCGCGAGCAGCTCAATGAGGAGATGAAAAAACATGTGGATACTCTCGAGGCGCAGGTCCGCGATCTGGGAGATCAATTGAAGAAGGTGAATACTTCAAAATCCGGGGACGATCAATCGAAGCAACCTTCGGCTACGCCGTCTGCTTCGGCGCATTAGGCAGCGTATCGATGCTGCGAAGGTCTGGAAATAGACGCATCCAGAGCAACGCAATCAAGATTGTGGCGATTCCTCCGACGATCCCTGAGGGAATGACGCCCAGAAGTCCGGCGACCATCCCTGACTCAAATTCACCAAGCTGGTTTGAAGTTCCGATAAACAAGGAATTGACCGCGCTGACGCGACCTCTCATGGAATCGGGGGTTGAGAGTTGAACCAGGGACACCCGGATGACCACACTGACATTATCTGCGGCTCCCAGGATCACCAGAGCGACGAGCGAAATGGTCAGGCTTGTCGAAATGGAAAAAATGACCGTGGCGATTCCAAAGACCATCACCGCGGCAAACATCTTGATCCCCACGTGTCGATTCATGGGGATGTGCACAAGAAGGATGGACATTGCGAGTGCTCCTGCCGCAGGGGCTGAACGCAAAAAACCAAGACCCCAAGGGCCGGTGTGCAGGATGTCGCGGGCAAAGATCGGCAGCAATGCTGTGACGCCACCAAAAAGAACAGCGAACAGATCGAGCGAGATGGCACCGAGAATGATCGGTCGGCGGCGAATGAATGAAACGCCTGAAAAAACAGATTGAAACGATACGGGTTCTCGCTTGGGCGGGATGCGTTCCGTTCTTAGGAATGCCATGGCGCCCGAGGCAGCTAACAAGCAGAGGGCCGAAACGGCCAGGGGGACGCTTGCTCCTGCGGCGTAGAGCAGGCCTCCAAGGGATGGGCCTACGATAGTGGCTGTTTGCATCGCGGAAGAAGAAACGGCGAAGGCCTTTGGCAAAAGAGCCTCAGGAACCAGGGCTGGTAACAACGCGGACATTGTCGGTGATTCAAAAGCCCTGGCGGCGCCAAGGAGCGCCACGGCAGCAAACAGGACCGTGACATCCAGCCTTCCATCACGATCGCTCAGCGTGAGCAATGCTATCACAATGCATTCAAAGCATTGGCAGGTAGCAACAATCCGGCGTCTATCCAGGCGATCGGCGATGTGCCCCACCAGAAAGGTCAAGGCGACCATCGGAAGGAATTGAAAGAGGCCGACCAATCCAAGCGCATAAGCGCTTCCTGTTTTTGCGTAAACGAGCCAACCAACGGCAACGGATGCAACCTGGAAACCAAGCACCGAAAAAATGCGGGAAACCCAGAAGAGTATAAAACTCGGATGCCGGAGCAATCGTTCGGTTTGTATGGGGAGTGGATCCAAGCAATTTTCTTTATCTCAACGACTCGAACTTACGCCAATCGTTCCGGCTGGCTGCGACGCGACCCACATGAAATCCTTTGTCAGTTTGGTTGGCCAATTCCATAGGGGATGATGTTATAGACGAGGCTGGCGTTATCCGGCAACACGCTTGACGGGCAAGATAATTATGTTAAAGGAAAGCGCACTTTCAATTCCCCCCCAACCTTCAAACGAACAACTACCGTGAAATCAAAGTTCGCGACATTCTTGTTGGCCGCCCTTGTGCTGGCCTGCCACAACGGCCTTGCAGCCGGATCCGACGTTTCAGCCAACTTGCGGCTGTCGGCCTTCGGTGGCGACGCTCAGCTTAAAGCGGTCACTAACGCCGTTGCCCGCTTCAATCAGAAATATCCGAATGTGAAGGTCGAGATTTCCATCGATCCGATATCAAACGGATGGGGCGACTATGTCACCCGCATTCTCTCACAGTTCAACGCGAATAACGCTTACGACGTCTACGGGACGGCGATCGAGACGTTCAGGACTTTTGAGACACGCAATCTATTCATTCCGCTCGACGACTACATTGCCAGCCACGCGAGCTATTCTGATTTCGATCCAGCCCTTTTCAAGTACGCGTCGTACAAGGGCAAGACCTACTTCATCCCGATTGGGTGGAACAACATCATGGTGAACTACAACCGGAAGCTCTTCAAGGACGCCGGTATCGACTTCCCCAAAACCGGCTGGACCTGGGATGAGTTCCGTGAGGTGGCCAAGAAACTGACCGTTCGCGATGCGGCAGGCAATGTGACTCAATTCGGTTACGAGGTTCCAAATCAGTTCTTCTTCGTGCAGCCGTGGTTCTTCTCAAACGGAACATCGATTTTGAACGAAGATTGGACCGCCTCCAACATGCTTGACCCCAAGGTATCCGAGTCTCTCCAGTTCCTCTACGACCTGATCCATGTGGATAAGGTTTCGCCGATCCCCGGTAAAGATCCGATGAACAACCAATTCATGGCTGGACAGGTCGCGATGATCGCGCGTGGCCATTGGATCGTCGAGAACGCAATGGCCGCCAAGCTTGACCTGGATGTCGCTATCCCGCCGACCAAAGTAAATGACTACACGGTGATCGGGTTCGGCGGCTATGGGGTCTCCAGGACCTCGAAAAATCCCGACCTAGCCAAGGAACTTGTCGGCGAACTAACCAGTTTCGAAACGCAGAAGGAAGAGGGCGAAGCAGGAGGCGGGGTGCCTGGCCGCAAATCGGCCGCCGATACGCCCTCGTTCCTCGCCTACCCTCCGAGTGCAGCACTTTACTATCAGACCCTTCCGCACACTTTGCCGGTACCGTCTCCGGCAAACTTCCAGGAAGTTGAGAAGATCTTCATCCGCAACTACATCGCGATGATGTCGGGCGAGATCTCAATCGCGGACGGGGTCAAGCGAGCCGATCAGGAATTGAACGAATCCTTCAAGCGCCTCGCAGCTCACCAGGGGAAATAAGGGGAAGTGTCAGTCAGTACCAGTGTCAGGAGGAGGCTGCATCTGATAACTAAATTGGTTTGTTCTGCGCCTTAGGTTCGAAGGTTCGGTTTCATACTTCTAGATAGAGACTCGGCATCTAACTGTTAACTGACACTGGCACTTGAGTAATGCAGGCTAGGCAAACCAGAGACTTCTTAACTGACACTGACACTGACACTGACACTGCTTGATGGCACTGACACTGCTGAATGGCATTGAAAGCATCCGATCTCCAGAAGGCGCAGACGCGTGCCGGGTACCTTTTCATACTACCCTCCTTCACGCTCTACGCGGTTTTCGTCTTGGCGCCAGTCGTCCTAACTTTCGTGCTCAGTTTCACCTACTACG
>DATHPI010000068.1:0-3183 GCA_035484035.1 Chthoniobacterales bacterium | reverse complement strand
ATTCGAATCATCGTTGATCAGCGCGGCAATCCGATTTTGTAAGGGGCGTTCGACGATTAATTCTTCCTCAATTTCTCTTTGCACCCCGGCAAAATAGGCTTCCTGGTCGAGCGCAAATAGTTGTTCATCGTGATCGTTCATATGGCCGCCGATTCCGATCGAACCTTTGGCAACTAGACGTTGTTCGCCGGATTTTTTTCCACGCTTGTATCGCAGGACTTTCCCGCCACTGACCAGAATAGCATAGGTAATAATCTGCTTCAGGCTCGGGTCGGTTTCGGCTGTCGACCGCGTCGAAAAGAAATTGTTTTCGCGACTGAGCATCGGCGCTAAGTAACGGTCGACATCAAATTGCAGCCCTTGGAACATGCCGAGTGATTCCAGAAGCGAACGCCGGATAACTAACACCATTTCCTCTTTCATAGATCCGTGCTCACTGTAGGAAATGGGTCTCGAGTGCTCAATGCGAGATTTCGTTGGCCAGCCACTTTGTCCCGATTCACTGTGTGATCGTGTGGAGTTTCGATCATCGACGGCAATTCGCGAGTGACAACAACGCAGGGTGTTGCCCTGAAGTTCTTGAAGCCCTCCAGAGTGCAAATCCAGGGCACGTGGCGGGATATGGATCGGACCCCCTCACGGCGAAGGCTAAGGATGTTTTTCGCGCGCTTTTCGAAACAGATTGCGAAACCTTTTTTCTCTTTAACGGCACCGCCGCTAACAGTTTAGCGATCGGCAGTTTTTGTTCACGACACCACAGCGTTCTTTGTCACCGACATTCACACATTGAATCGGACGAATGCAATGCTCCTGGTTTCCTGAACCAGGGACTTCGGATCGTGACGGTGGACGGCCCAAACGGGAAAATCGATCTGGCCAATCTCGGGCCTGCGCTGCGCGGTCGACGCGATTTCCATGCTTCGCAGCCCCGAGTGGTCAGTCTAACCAACACTACGGAGCTCGGAACCCTTTATCGACCGGCTGAAATTGCCGAGCTCGCAGATTTCGCCCGGAGCAACAGTCTGGCCGTTCATGTCGATGGAGCGCGGTTCGCCAATGCGGTCGCCTCGGCGGGCTATACGCCAGCGGAGTTGACGTGGAAATCAGGCGTCAACGTTCTCGTTTTCGGCGGGACAAAAAACGGTCTGGCTTTTGGCGAGGCCGTGGTCTTCTTCAAGAAACAGGATGCCGCCGAATTCATGTATCAGATGAAACAGAGCGGACAACTCGCTTCCAAAATGCGTTTCCTGGCCGCCCAATGGCTTGGCTTGTTGCGCGACGGAAAATGGCTCGATTATGCGAGGCACGCAAACGCCATGGCCGAGAGATTGTCTCTAAAGCTTGGCCAGATTCCATCGGTTAAAATCTTGTTTCCGCGCGAAAGCAATGCTGTCTTCGTTAAAATGCCTGACCCCGTCCTAACTCGGTTACAGGAGGGTGGCTGGCGGTTTTATACGCATGTCGGTCCGAGCGGAGGAGCGCGATTGATGTGTTCCTGGGACACAACCGAAGAGGATGTCGATCGGTTTACGCAAGACGTGCGAAATGCCGAAGGCTGATGAGCCAAGCCGCCGAACGCCGACTATGAAATCGACCAGGTTTCGGCAGCTTTAGATTATACTCGATCAGGAGTTGGCGGGCGAAGGCGAAGAAAACCCGGAATTAGGATCTTTGGACTACGGTTTCCGCTTTCGGTTCTGTCTGTCGTTCCAGAGGAATAGGCAAACAAGCACCAGACATAGCAATGCTGGAAGAATGACATGAGGGGACACGAAGGAATCCAATGCGCTGGCCATGACATGTAGTTCGTTAATGATCACGATGCCGACCCCCTATTGAGATGCGATCGGCATGATCCCGGTTGCTAGTTGCTATGCAATAGCTCCAAATTCGGATCGTATCGCGGCAATTAGATCATCGCCCTTGATTTTTAGCCAGGCAGCTGTGACTGCTGAGGTAGGGTGAGGCTCCGCCCGAACCGGGGTTTCCCGGATTGCCTCGCCTTCGACATCACCCCCAAGAATCAAGCGTCCGATCCGGTCGCGGTGTGACAGTAAAACGCGAAGTCGACAGGGTCATTTGGCAGGATGAGCGGCCGGCGCCCAAAACATGTGGGACGATGTTGTAGAGCGGGGCGAGCCGAAAAGCCCCGGTTCGGGCGGAGCCTCACCCTACCGGGCTACGCTGAACGCCGAATGCAGAACGCTCCTACCGCGAGAGCAGTTGGAAACTTGCCAGGGCGCTCCGAATATCCGGATCTTTAAGCGGATGTGGGTCATCTTGTTTCATGCCTGCGATTTGGTAGATTCTGCCGTTGGCTTCAAACATATCGACGACTAAGCCATAGTGTGCGCCTTGGTAGACTGAGTCGCCGGTGAGGCGATAACCCGGCATGCCGTGTAGTGAAATCGGTTTGAGATCGCGCCGGAAACCTTGCCCTGAACCGAAGTAGCGTTTTTCCAATTCTTCAATTGTTTTTGGGTTAAGGTGAAAGTTTTTCTTTTTGGCCAAATCCACGTAACCAACAAAGACGAATGCGGATCGATCCTCGCGTCCGGCACCTACCAGAGTTCCTTCTTCGGTCGAGCCGAGTGTCGTCCAGTTGGTCTGCTTTGTGTTGGATTGGCCATCCGGGAGGTCGATCGAACAATCAAAATCCTCCGATTGCCATAAAGCGGCAGAAGCAGAGGCGGCAAACAAAGCAAGTGCCAGAAACGCTGCGTGGAAAGGGTTCATGATTGGAAGAACTTAGGTCTCCGGAAACAGAACACGACTCCAATTTGAGTCAATCTTCCGCGAGTAATTTTCAGTGGCGCGGTCATCTGGCCAGGAAGTAATTTTTCTGTCTCTCGCTGACCGGATGGCCTAGTCGGCCGAGAACCTGCAGCATGTCTTCCCAGACTTTCCTTTTTTCGGACAAAGCCTGGTTTCGCAAGAGGTAAGAGGGATGAAAGGTCGCCATGACAGGGATCGGACCAAACAAATGCCAACGTCCTCGCATAAGCTTCATCTGTTCCACCTTTCCAAATAGGCCGCGCATCGCGGTTGCGCCCAGAGCCACCATGACCTTTGGCTGGATATGCTCAATCTGTTGCCGGAGATAAGGTAGGCACGTCTCCATCTCGCCCTGGGTAGGCTGACGATTTCCCGACGCTCCCGGTGGCATGTCCGGTCTGCATTTCA
>DATHPI010000067.1:0-10054 GCA_035484035.1 Chthoniobacterales bacterium | reverse complement strand
TATGAGTTTTGAGCGCACAGAGTGTATTCTCCATAAGATTTCGCCCGGAAGTTTCCCGCACCGGAAGCAACAGGCCAGGGGACATTCGCACTTGAGAGAACGCCCGAAAAAGCAGCCCGATGTTCTGTTTGAGGAGGCATTGAGTTATCTGAAAGCAGGCGGATTTCGGCTGACCAAACCGCGCGAAATAATCGTCCGCGCCGCGATCTCGTTTTCGGAACCGTTTCATGCCGAGGACCTCTTGGCCAAGGCCCGTGCATTGGAGCCCGAGATTTCATTAGCGACGACCTATCGCACGCTGCCAATGCTGCTCGACAGTCACCTGATTCGAGAGGTGGAACTCAATCGGGAACACCGCTACTACGAGGTGAACCGTGAACAATCTCCGGCCGCTTTTCATATCATCTGTTCCGATTGCGAACAGGTGATCCAGGTCCAGGATGAATGCATCATGTTGCGCGAGCGATTCCTGGCCAATAGTTTGGGTTTTAAACCCTTGAAACTGAACGTTCGAATCGAGGCGACCTGCCTGGATCTTCACGAAAAAGGGACCTGCGAACGGCGCGGGAAACCCAGCCTGGAGACTCTGTCTCGACGCAGGTAGGGCGGACTTCTGGTAGGTAGAATGACTTTTTTTTCCCCTTCGGGCCCTGCAGTTTGGCCATTTTGGAGAAGATCGAGTTAGAGAATCTGCCCCAACGGGCTTGAGGACTCAGCTCAGGGTTTCAACCCCATAAGCGCTAAATTAATGCGAGGCCCCGGATGGCGATGGTTTTTGTCCCGGAGGGACCGTGCGATCGTAGCCTGGCACGAAGTGCCTGGGACATCGCCACCCCAAGAGAGCCGTCCCGTAGGGTACGGTATGATTCTTGCCGGTGTGTGCATTTCGATTCAGTGATTGGAGTTATTGGAGTAACGAAGTTTCGGCCTTGAAAATAGAAGAAATTATGTTTTCAGGAAACGGTCCATCACATCGAACAGGAGTTCGAACATCATCGGGCATTTCGTGCCGCTACGATCGGTGTTGTCCTACGGGACGCGCTTTCGACGAGGAAGACCTCCGGGATTAGCTGCGCCCGATCATACCGTACCCTACGGGACGGATCTTTCGGGGCACGCTTCCCAGGCACTTCGTGCAAGGCTACGATCGGGTTGTCCCTACGGGACGAAAATACATTCTCCGCGCCGAGGCTGTGGTTAAGTTAGCGCTTATGTGTGTTGAAATCCTGGGCTGAGACGTAGCACCTTCGGGGCCGTGCCCTTCGGCCCAATCCGAAGGGCTGTCATAATCAACTCTAGGCACAGAGCTGGCTCCGCCTGCCGCCTAGTTTCGTCGCATCTTGGCCAGTAAACGAAGCACTTCGATATACAACCATACAAGCGTCACCGTTAAACCGAAGGCAGCGTACCACTCCATCCATTTAGGGGCTCCGCTGGCAACGCCGTTCTCAATGAAGTCAAAATCCAGAACCAGGTTTAGCGCCGCGATTCCAACCACCACCAGACTGAAGATGATGCCGACTGGTCCGCTGTCATTGATCATCGATATTCCAGTGTGGAAAAACAGCTGGAGTACCATGCTGACCAAGTAAACGACCATGATGCCAAAGGTGGCACCGACAACCACCGATTTAAAAGTCTGCGATGGTCGGATGATTCGGGACTGATACGCCGCCAATAGCGCGAACATCACTCCAAAGGTGAGCATCACCGCTTGTAGGACCAATCCCGGAAAACGCTGCTCCATGATCAAGGAGAAGCCGCCGATAAAGAGGCCTTGCAAGATCGCGTAAACCGGAGCCGTAAATGGTGCCCAATCCCTCTTGAACGAGGTGGCCATTCCGACCACGAATCCGCCAATCGCACCTGTCATCACCAGCGGGTAGATCGCCGATGGGTGCGAATTGGCGTACGTCCAGACGCCGGCCGAAGTACCAGCTACCAGCAAAAGAAGTAGAATCGACCGGTTGATCACGCCGCTCAGTGTCATCGGCCGGGAGTAACCCCTCTGAACGTCGGTAAATGTCGAATCGGATAAAACAGGATTGCCTGATCTCATATTTGTATTTCCTCGCGGATACTCGCCCGGCGAGCGCAAAGTCGCAAATTACAAATCGGTAAGGAATGAGAGGTAGCGCTAGTTCAAAGCCTCCTGCGGAATATCAATCGGCTTCTCTTTCTTGCTCAATGCCCGTCTCAGCTTCGCGAGAGCGATATTCTGCAATTGCCGGATCCGCTCTCTCGTGACGCCGAATTTTTTGCCTACTTCTTCGAGAGTCTTCGGTTTGCCTCCATCCAGCCCGAACCGTTGAAAGATAATCTTTCGCTCGCGGTCATCCAGAACCTCCAGAAGTTCGCTCACCTCGTCACGCAAGTTCTTATCCCTGAGAAGCTCAAAAGGAGTTTGCGCGTCTTCGTCTCCGACGATCTCACCAAATTCAGTCGAATCGTCGTCGCTGATCGGAGCATCAAGGGAAGCCGGTCGGATCGAAACCGTCTTTAACTGCGAAACCTTGCCGCTCGAAATACCAATTTCCTCGGCAAGCTCTTCGTCGGTCGGTTCACGGCCCAATTCTTCACTCATCTGGAGCGAGACGCGCCGCATTTTCGAGATCTTGTCAACGAGATGGACAGGAAGTCGAATCGTCTTGCTCTGGTTTGCCAGTGCACGTTTGATCGATTGCTTGATCCACCAGGCGGCATAGGTGCTCAGTTTGCCACCTTTTGCCGGGTCAAAACGTTCAACGGCCTTCATCAGGCCAATGTTTCCCTCAGAAATCAAATCAAGGAGCGGCAAGCCCAAGTTCGCGTAGTCATGAGCGATTTTAACAACCAATCGCAAGTTCGCTTTGATCATCAAAGCCCGGGCCTCACGATCGCCCTTCTTAATGCGCGCGGCCAGCTCGATCTCCTCTTGCGGAGTCAGCAACGGGATCTGTCCGATCTCCCGAAGATAAATTTTAATGCCCGTATCAGAATCTTCACCAGCCATAGAAATTGTACTCGTAATAATTTTTAGCAGCCAACCTGTCTTCCACTCTGTCGCGACAGATCAATTAGGGAACGAAAAGTTAACCACATTAACAAACCTGAACTTCGACACTTGTTCCAGACGAAACGTTCAATGGTTTTCTCGTCACCCTATCTTTTACCACCCTCACTTGCTATCGGGTCAGGCTTTCCGATCCCAAGGTTCCGGCATTGAACTCTCTGTTCGCAATATTTAAGCGATCTCCCTTCAGTCGTACCCAGCTCTGCGCCTCTACGCAGTTCCGTTCTTACAGTTCGCTGCAACGGTGGCCTACGGACTTGACGGGCGCTGATTTAAGCTTGGCTTGCCTTGGATGTCAAGCCCTTTGTCGTTGTCAAGTGCCCTGGAAGACTCGGAAACCTCAATTTCCACCTGTAAACGTTAAAGCGGGCGCTTTCTCGGCCTACAACCCGCTCCTGTGAGAATGCGAATTGCTCGCCTCGTTGCAGAATGCCCGGCTTGGGTGCGGACGGAATCCTCACTCCTGAACCCAAATTCGTCACTTCACGATCTAAATTGGTGTTGGAGCTTTTTTGGGGAGTGGTAAGAATCCGTTGGCAAATTCCTGCTCCCCAAGATTTTCTGAGCCCAGAGAACAAAAGACAAAATGAACATCGGAGAGGTTCACTGGATCGCCTTGGCCGTATTTCTCAGCCTCTTTTTGCTGGTCACTGTTCTTGGGTTTCTGGCGGCCCGCTGGAAAGCGGGTGATATGAAGCGGCTCGACGAATGGGGATTAGCCGGACAGAGGTTCGGGATCGTCATCACCTGGTTCCTGATTGGCGGAGACCTCTACACTTCGTACACCGTGATCGCTGTGCCGGCCTTGGTCTACAGTGTTGGTGCTCCCGGCTTTTTCGCAATTCCTTACGCGATCATCATTTACCCCTTCGTCTTCGCCGTCATGCCCCGATTCTGGACTGCCTGTCGCCAGGGAGGACACATGACTGCGGCCGATTTCGTAAGAGCGCGCTTTGATCATCCTGCGCTGGCCATAGCAATCGCGATCACCGGTCTTATCGCCACGATGCCTTATATAGCCCTCCAACTTGTCGGTATCCAGGTGGTGCTTGAAGGACTCGATCTCGGCAAAGGCGATTTCCCACTGATCGTCGCGTTTGTCGTTCTCGCGCTCTACACTTACAAGAGCGGGTTGCGGGCTCCGGCCATGATCGCTTTTGTCAAAGATACCATGATTTACATTACGGTCATCGCGGCGGTCCTGGTTATCCCCGTCGAGCTGGGCGGGTATGGGCCCGTATTTGAGGCTGCGGCCAAAACATTTGAAGCGAGAGGCGGGGCTTCCGGTTTGCTGCTTAAACCGGCTCAGATGCTGCCGTTCGCCTCCCTGGCTCTGGGATCAGCTCTAGCTCTCTTTTTGTACCCGCATTCCGTGACCGGGATTCTCAGTTCTTCGAGCGCGCGAACAATTCGATGGAACGCGATTCTTTTGCCTGCTTACACCCTCCTTTTAGGGTTGGTCGCACTGCTTGGCTACATGGCGATCGCCGGCAACGTAAAGGTGGCGAACCCGAACCAGGTGGTTCCTGCGCTGTTTCTCCGTATTTTCCCTGAATGGTTTGTCGGATTTAGCTTTGCCGCGATCGTGATCGGGGCTCTGGTGCCTTCAGCGATCATGTCGATCGGAGCGGCAAAACTATTTACTAGAAATCTCTGGAAGCCGTTTGTCCGTCGCCCAATCTCTCCGGAGCAAGAAACAACGGTTGCCAAAGTTGCTTCGCTGGTCGTCAAACTGGGAGCCTTGGTTTTCATCATCTTTCTGCCGATCCAGTACGCGATCGACTTTCAGCTTTTGGGCGGGATCTGGATCCTCCAGACTCTTCCGGCAGTGGTGCTCGGACTTTATCGTCTTCCACTGCGCGGCGGGCCTCTTTTTGTTGGCTGGCTGGTAGGAATGTTCAGCGGAACCTCGTTTTTCGTCTGGGCTGGTTTGAAGCCGGTCCTGGCAATTCCGGTGGTGGGCGCGATCTATATCGCCATCATTTCGCTTGCCTTGAACCTCCTGATCAGCCTGGGCGGGTCCATGTTTTGGAAGAAGGTCACCTGACCGCTCTTTGCGGCGCCGGCCAGCTCTCTTCTTCACCCGAAACGTTCGGTCCGAGCCGACTCAAGGGCTGAACGCTTGCAACAGTAAAACGCAAGCGAGACCGGTGGCCCAAATGAAATAGATGACTGACAGAAGGGTGAAAAGTTTCCTTAAGAGATCGTCATCTTTGCCGGATGACCATCGGGTGGAGAGATGCTTTGCCACCAATCTGACACGTTTTTCGAGGCGCGTTGCTGCCGACTCGGAAATCTCATATTGCCCTGAAACCAGAGTTTCGCTGCGCTGTGGAATGACGATGATTGGGCTCATTCTGTGTTTTGAAGTGGGTTAAGATTCAAACTTCAATCACGGGATTTTCTCCGGATCCGGTGATCAGTGATCATCGGCCGATCGTAGAGTTTTTGCCCGCCGGGCGGTATAACCCGATCGGGTAAGATTCAATGGCCAAACGAAGCGTCCTGCTTTGCCTTTTCATCTTCAGGCCGGAGTAAACCCAGACCTCAATGGGAGCCTGGTCGCGTCTTCCAGGCTCCGTGTCAAAGAATCTTGTCTCAGCAAAAACACCAGTGCCTGCCAGCCTCTGGAGAGATGAGACGGCACACTAACGTTGGGTTTTCACGACCGCGGCCAACCGCGCTGCGCCTGTGCGAGAGGCCGTGATTTCAGTTCCAACTCGGTCGCGCAGCCGTACTCGGTAAAGCCGGTCGCCATAGTGAGTGACATGTTCGATTGCTTGGAGGTTCACAACAGCATGCCTTCCGATCTGGACGAAAGGTTCGCCTCCCAGCCACCGCGTTACATCAGCCAAAGGGTAGTAAGTGGCAAACTCCTCGCGCACGGTGTGGATCCAAGTGCGCCGGTCGCCCCGTAGCGCCGCTACGATTTCTCGGCGGGCGAGCAAGCGGGTTCGGTCACGGTCTAGATCCTTGACCGGCAACAACTCCGTCCCCTCTCGGTGAACTCCGTGCCATCCTTTTCCCACTCCGCTGAGTCCTTCCATTTGAGCCATCCCATCCACTACCAGGTCGCTCTCGGAACCGTTAAAGTGCATTTTGTCTGTCGTTGTCACCGAGTCCACGCGAGCGGACAAAGGAGAAGGGTCTGACTCAAAAGGTCGCATATGCGCCAGCAGACGATTGACCGCTTCAGCGACTTGCTTCGGATCCAAGGGCTTCAAAAGGTAATCCACCGCATCGAGCCTGAAGGCGTCCGTGGCGCGGGCGGAATTCCCGGTCGTGAAGACCAGCCATGGCAGTTGTGGAAGCATCGCCAATTGCGTCGCAAGAGAAACGCCATCCTTGCCCGGTAGATTGATATCGAGAAAGACGGCGTCCGGCCGCAACTCGGCGCAAAGTCGCAGACCTGACTCGCTCTCGGTGGCCCTGCCGACGACCTCTACCTGGCAGGTTTCGTCCAATAGCACTGCAAGGTACTCGGCGGCCAAGGGCTCGTCCTCGACGATGACTGCTCGGATCCGGGTCCACATAGTGCGGGAAATCAGCGCGGCGCCAGTTGACCGGCGGCAGGTCTGACGGATTCCAGGGATTCATCCGTAACATCGAATTGCTTTTGAACGGGAATACGCAAGGTCACTGTGGTCCCCTGACCCACCTCACTCCAGACTTCCAGCTGAAATGAGCGGCCAAATAACCCCCGCAGCCGTCGACGTAACAGGGCTAGGGCGTGGACGCGCGGACCCGCCGCAAAGAAAATTCTTTCGACTTCGCCAGAGGGTACGCCTTGCCCGTCATCGCTGACGCTCATTTCCAGCAATTGTCCGACCTGGCGCACCATCAGCCGCAATTGCCCGGCCTCCGCTGAGGATTGCAAACCGTGCTGGACTGCATTCTCCACCAGCGGTTGAAACGAAAAAGGCGGTGTCAAAGTTTCTGCCAATCCCGGACCGATAACCTCGTCGACCTTTAGTCGACTGCCGAGCCGCAGCGACTCGATATCTAAATAGGCGCGTACTACGGCCAATTCTTCTTCCAGTGGAATCAACGTACGTTCAGGGTGATCGAAAATAGCGCGCAAGAATTGGCGCAATCGGCCCGCCGCGCGGGGCACTTCGCGCGGCGCCACCGTCGCCAGAGCTGCTAGCGTGTTCAACGCGTTGAACAGGAAATGCGGGTTCATCCGCGACTGAAGTGCGCGTACCTCGGCCGAGGCCGCGGCCGCTGTTTGCTCATCGCGCTCGCGTACCAGGGCTATGACGGTCAAGATCAGGGCCGTTCCCAGACCCTGCAAGACCGGCGCAATCCCGATCTGCTCGAAGATTTGCACTCCCATGAATGTCTCAGGTGCCCGCAAAATGGTCAGGCCGTCGCGCAACTCCGACACAATCCAGGTCAGACAAAATCCCGTCAGGGGATGTTGCGCCAGTTTCGGACGCCAGCGGTAGAGCCACCCTCCTGCCAGACCGCCGCACAACATCGAAATCCCGATCGGCCCCAGCGGACGCCCGTCGTACATGACCGCCAACCAGGTGATAAACGCGGCGACGATGCCCCCCACATAGGGGCCTGCCAGCAGTCCGGCAGCGCAGACAGCGACGATACGGTGGTTGAACCAGCCGGTTTGAGCAACCGTAGCTTCTTCGACAAGTCCGAGAAGCAGGAACACCAGCAGCTTCGTTCCTTGATCTCTCATCAAGAGCAAAGACCCCTCCGTTCGCCTGAACCCCGGCACCAGCGCCAGTGCGAAGGCCGCTGTTACTAACACACAAATCTTATTGAAAATATCAATCATAGCGCAAAGCCTGTGAGACGCTACCCGAATAGCCAAGAGCATGGCCACCATCCAGCTCGTCGTTCCGTGACTGATCTATGTCGACAACTTAGACTAATCATCCGATTCCCCGATGTTGGCGCCCCTGCTTACCAATTACCGCAAGCTACCCAGATAGAGATGGGGTGGAAATATTATATTCCAATGACTAGATATAGGGAAAAGCTATGGAGATGC
The DNA here is from genome assembly GCA_035484035.1 of Chthoniobacterales bacterium. Classification (GTDB taxonomy): domain Bacteria; phylum Verrucomicrobiota; class Verrucomicrobiia; order Chthoniobacterales; family JAFAMB01; genus JAFAMB01. The sequence goes on along the minus strand of DATHPI010000067.1, from coordinate 1,991 downwards.
GTCAACTGCGCTATTTTGCTGCCGTTGCCCGGACCGGGAGCTTCAGCCGGGCAGCACGAGAGTGCCACGTAGCACAACCCTCTCTGAGTCAGCAGATCATAAAGCTCGAGGAAGAAGTCGGTGAGCGACTCTTTGAAAGGACTCAGCGCAAAGCGCTCCTCACGCCTGCCGGGTCGCTCCTCCTGCCTCATGCCGTGAGCATCCTGGAAGCTGCCAGGGTAGGACAGCAGGAAATTCGAGAGATGGGCGGACAGCTCCGAGGAAAGATCCTGCTTGGGGCGCTGCCGACGATCGCCCCTTATTTTTTGCCGGAGATTATTTATTCTTTCCGAAAAAAATATCCCGCGGTCGACCTGACGCTTCACGAGGATACGACGCAGCAACTCTTGCGAGCGCTGGAAGAAAATGAGCTTGATCTCGCTGTCATCAGCGAGGCCCATCGCAATCCTCGGATAGAGGTCCAGCAACTCTTCTCCGAAGAACTTTTTCTTTGTTTGCCTACCGGGCACCCGCTGGCCCAGCGCAAGCAAGTGAGTGCCGCAAATTTGCGGAACGAAAAATTTATTCTGATGCAAGATGGGCATTGCCTCGGTGATCAGACCCAACAGTTTTGCCATAACAGTGGCTTTCAGCCGGAGATCAGTTGTCGTAGCGTCCAAATAAGTACCGTGCTGGCCATGATCAAAGCCGGCCTAGGGATCTCACTCATTCCCGAGATGGCTTCGCCGCTCTCAGAAAAAGAGGGTATCGTTAGCCGTTCGCTCCATGGTCTTAGACCTCGACGAGAAATTGCCCTTGCACTCTCCAGGGAACGAAAACCAAGCCTTTGCGTCCTCGAGTTGACAAAATTCGTGCAAGACCGGCGACTGCAGGTATGACCAAAGGAGGTTTTAACGGCCAATGATCTCGAGGAGGAGGTAACCAAGCACCCCCGCCGAAAACAGCCAATAAAGTGACTCTTCCAGGCGACCGACTCGCTTAACTCCAGGTAGTCGGCGGGCAGCAACTTCGCTGGTCCTCCGATCCATTTCGAATTCTCTGCCGCTCTCCTTAAATCCTTCTGCTAACCGATCACTCGTCTCAAAAAAGTCGATGCCCCAAACGGGTGAGCCGCGCGTCGTCCTCGAAAGTGTCGTGTTTTCGTCGAGCCGCTGCCCAGGTGACGCGCCGGGCGCGGTGGGCGTTTCTCGCGGTGTTAAGTCCGTCTCTTCTTGAGCGTACTTCGGTGTTCCCATATTGCTTTCCTCCGACTGGTTAGACGGCTTATTCCCGGGGTTTCGGCAGGATCACTGCAAACGCTGACATCCCGCCCGCAAATGGCAGCCAGATAAATGTTCCTCTTGAAGTGGCTCCGGCACTGAGATCGACCTCGAATTTTGATACGAATTTCTTCAGAGACAAAATTGGAAACGCATTCATCCAATTGTTGTTCGTTTCAGGCCGATTCGTTCCTTCGAGCTCATAACGCCTGTTTTCTTGTTCGATAAAACCTATTTTCATAGTTCAGTAAGCCTGTTGAAAATTGGCAGCGTTGGATCAGATATTCTGACTGCTCAGATTTTCGTTGGGCTTAATAGAACCGAGCTATTTGGGTTCCTGCCGGTTTTTGTACCGACTGCCGCATTCGTTGTCTGAAGGAGGGCAGCTGACGAGAACGATGACGATCCTACGAATTCCCGCACTGTATTGTCTTCAAGAGCGGCCTTCCGCCGGTTCGCATGAGCAGCCAGCGGAGGATGGCGTCGCCGGCCAGTACGGTTTGCTCGAATCTGCGAACTGGTCGGTCCCGTAACGATCATGATAGCGGACCCATTCCATCGTGAATCCCAGGTGATCTTCGTCGCGGCCCTTGGGCACCATGTCCAGAATCATATAAGTGCCGACGAGTTGCTCCACACCGCGCCCGTAACTGGAATAAGTGTGGAAGACCGTTCCGACGGCGTCCTTGTAGAAAACGCTGATTCCTGGCGCTTCCTCGCTTGGGAATTCTT
>DATHPI010000066.1:0-7770 GCA_035484035.1 Chthoniobacterales bacterium | reverse complement strand
TGCTCCGGTATTGCATGCGAATGATAACAACGTCGACATTTTTGAAATTCCGCCGCAGCCGTCCGATATCGATGCAATTCTGGCGGACCTGACCAAAGCGATCGGAAATATCGGCAGCGTCGATTTTGCCAGTCTAGCCAGGGAGCTGCAAGGAGTCTTGAAGAGCGCTGATGCGGCCATTGTCTCGTTGCATCTTGATCAGTTGGGGCCCTCGATTGATAAGGCTGCCAATTCAATCTCAAACCTGGCCAACGGTGATCAGGTCAAGAGTGCTCTGGTTAGCGTCCGTGAATCCTTTGATCAACTGACTGCCACCTTGAAGAGTCTTAATCCCGCCGTGGGAGACCTGAAGCCGACGCTTGACCAGGCCAAGGCGGCGTTAACCAACTTGCAAAAGAGCACGGCGCAGCTTGATCAGATCCTCAAACCCGATTCCAGTCTTCGTTATCAGCTTGATAGCTCTCTTTCCGAAATTAGTTCGGCGGCTACAGCTATCCAGCAATTATCCGATTTTCTGCAGCGCCATCCGAATTCTATTCTGTTCGGCCGAAAACCTGCTAACGCCAATCAACCTTGAAACGCCATTCTTATCTCACTTTCTTAGCCTGCTTCCTGATAGGTTGGTTCTTCGCCGGTTGCGCCACTAAAGAGCCGTTACCTAGCTATTTTCTCTTGAGCGGATCCGGTTCGCGAACGGCGCGTAGCCAGTCCTCCGGAGGAACCGTGGTCCTGGTCCGCCGGGTCGAAGTCCCCGCCTATCTGGCAAAGACGAATTTAGTGACGATGATCGGAGGAATCCAGGTCCAGTACGCAGTAACTCAACGGTGGGCGGAACCGCTGGATCAGGGTTTATCGAGAGCCGTCGCGGAGGACCTCAGTCGAAATTCCCGCATTAGAGCCTACGCATTTTCCGCGGGAGCACCGTCCGTCGATCACCGTTATGATGTCTGGATCCGGTTAGAGCGATTTGAGGGCAATGAGAATGGCGAAGTAGTTTTGCGTGCCCACTGGTCGATTTCAGAGTCCGGCAGCTCGGTTCCGATCACTGCCCGCACCGTCGACCTGCGTCGAAGCGGCTGGAAACCAGGCGATTACCCTGGAATGGTGCGCCTGCTGAGTGACGAAGTGATGGAAATGAGCCGCCAGATCGCGGCAGCGATACCGTAGGAAACGGAGAGATGGAGAGAACTCCACCACTCCACCACTCCACACGCTATCCCACTCCATCCGACACTATCCCGCGGTTGCTCTCCTTCTCCTCCCACGGCGTCCCCCCAAACACCCAGACGACCGAATAGACGGCAAAGAGAAGCGCCCCGATCGGCTGGACCGACATCAGGGCGGGGGTCTTCTTCAGACCGAAAAATGCGTTCAGAATCAAACCGAGCAGCAAAAAGGTAAAAGAGGCGCAAACTAAAATGCGCATCCACCAGGCGGTGTTCTGATGAAAGGCTTGGACCAGAGCGAATGCCAGGGGCGGGGCGATCATCGCGTAGGTCGCATCTTCCGTCGCGGGTCCGAAGAGCAGCATCCAGCAGGTACCAAGGCTCAATACGCAGATCAGCAGACGTTGCTCGGACCACTTCAACAGTCGCCCGGCCACGCAGATCGCTGCAGCTCCCGCACCGGCTAACATCTGCAAGAGCAGCACGGCTAAAGCATTTAGATGAATGTGCAGCAGTCGCAAAACCATAGCGAAATCGCGGGGAGCGATATCCATGTTCAGCCGTCGGTCATCAGCAGCTCTGGTATGGAACCAGCGTTGATATTGCTCCAGGACATAGGTGGGCCTCTGAAGGACAAATGAGAGGGCACCCATCAAGATCAAGGTCAGCAGCAGGCGCCAGCCAAGCTGTCGAGGGTAGAGTAACACCAGCAACAACCCGACCGAGAGAGGATAGATCTTCAGATAAGTCGAAAATCCCAGCGCCACCGCCGAAAGTGTCCAACGCTTTTCGTGCGCAGCCACAATCGCAATCATTAACAATCCGATGATCATCGGGTTGACCTGGCCATTGTTAAAATTGCCGAGCGAAAGCGGGAGAATCAGCAGAAAGACCAGCCAATAGGATGACTCCGGGATCCGACGGTTGATCTCTGCTTTCAACCACCAGTAGATTGCCCAGATAAAGATGGCTGCGGTCAGCAGGCGCCAGAGCACCGACCCGAGCGAAACTGGGAACCAGGAAAAAAGAGCAAAAAACGCGGCCACCAAAGGGCTGTAGACGAATCCGCGGGTGTAAGTGTAAAGGGGTTGCGCAGCGGTCCACTTCCGGCCTGCTTCCACGTAGGTCTGAAAGACGTCATGGGAATGAGAAAGCAATCCGATCCGAATCACGACGGCCAGCAACACGGCGGCCCATATCCCAATCACCGCAAAGTTTAGCGTCCGGCTACGGCATCGTCTCATATTGATCAGCCTTTGCGATCCTCCAGCCAAAGCGAATCATTGGACAGCCATGAGAGGGTATAGCCCAGAAAGACCAGCGCTGAGCAGGGGAGAATCGAGAGCGCCCAAGCCGGTTTGAAATGCGGGAGGAAACTTGCTCGTGCGGCGGCCAGCAACTGAAGAACGAATGCCCCGGCGACCAGGGCGCGGAGCCCCGCCGGTTGAGGTACGTCAAACGCCTGGACCAGGGCCAGGATGACGGCCGGCGCCAGAATTAAATAGGTGTAAGATTCGGTAGCCGGTCCGCAAAGAGTCATCCAGATCGAAGCCAGGCAAAAAAGGCCGCTCAAAACCCGATTTTTAGACCAGCCTTTCCAGGTCTGAAACCCGCAGAAAAATGCCAGTGCGCCTGCGGTTCCCAATTGGAACAGGGAATAGATTCTCGGCGAGATGGGTAAATGAGCGAACGAATGAATCATAAACCAGAGATCCAACGGCAGTTTGTCGGTTGGCCAGCCGCGTCTATCCTCCGCCGTTCGTGTCGTAATCCAGGCCTGATATTGATCTGCTACATAAGACCAGTGCTGGAAAACGAATGGGACCAGAAGGAGCAGCAGAAGAGCGATCAACATTCGCGCAATGAAACGCCTGGGCGCGATCACGCAGATCAACAAGCCGACCGCAATCGGGTAGATCTTGAAACAGGTGGCAATGGCCACGCAAAGAGCTGCGCTATTCCAGCGCTCAACGTAAACGGCAGCGATTGCAGCCAGCAGCAAGCCCTCCACTAAAGGGTTCGCTTGACTGATATCGATATTCCCCACCGCCAGCGGGACCAGGAGAATATAAACGAGACCATAATTTCGTTCTTTGATCCCGGCGAAGAGGTTTGACTTTAAAAGGGCTGCCAAACCCCCGAGTAACAAGCCGGCGTTTAGAGCGCGCCACAGGATATTTGCCAGCGTACTGGGGAGGTAGGCGAATGGCGCGAAGAAGACAGCCACCACAGGGCTGTAGACAAACCCCATCCATTGGCTATAGACCCTTTCGCCATGGATCCAATGCACCCCCGCGAGGTGGTAGGTATCGAATGAGGTGCCCCGGTAAGAAGCCACTAACGGACGAAGCACCATGATCACCACGACCGCCGTCCAGATAACCCAGGCGCTGCTGGTCCAAAGGTAGCGTTTGCCCAAAATCGCGCCAGTCGCGCGTCGAATCGTGGCAGCCATGGCTCAGAAAAGGTACCAACGGAATTTAAGGTTCCATCGCACGGAGTTCGTGCTTAACCTGCTTTTACAAGGGAGGCCAGTGGAAAGATGGGATCCGAGAAACTTCACGAATCGGGGTTGCTCAAGCCGAAGATTGAAATTAAACATCCTTCCTGCCACTCCTTCATGCCGCTCGCAGAACTGCCGCCGGCAACCGTTACCCTATGGGACCTCCACTCGACACCCGCAAGTTGCAATTGATTGATCGGTGGATTGGCGTCTTGGTCTGTGGTGTTTTGAGCGGTGTCCGTCGTTTGAGCGGTTCACCCGGAACTGGGAGCATCCCCCGCAAACCGGAAAAGATTCTGTTCGTTAAATTTGCCGAACAGGGTTCCACGGTGCTTGCCTATCACGCCATCCGCAGGGCGATTGAGATGGTAGGCGCAGAGCAGGTCTTCTTTCTCGTATTCGAAGAGAATCGTTTCGTTCTCGATGTAATGCATCTGATTCCAAAACAGAACGTCATCACGGTCGGTCATAAGAATATTCTGAGTGCGGGATTCCATGCCTTGTATGCGCTTATGCGAATCCGCCAGCTCCATATCGATGCTGCCATTGATCTGGAGTTCTTTTCACGTTCCTCCGCCGCGTTGACGTATTTGTCCGGTGCGAAATCACGCGTCGGTTTTCACACCTTTTTCGGCGACGGGCCCTATCGCGGCGATTTGATGACGCATCGGTTGTTGTATAACCCCTACATTCATACCAGCCAGAATTTTCAACTGATGGTTGAGGCCTTGGAGCAAGCTCCTGATAAACTCCCAACTTTTCCGGGGAAAATACCGGCTCAGAATGCGGTCTCGCCTCAGCTTATCGCTTCGGCCGCCGCCCAGGAGGAGGTCAAGCGGATCATCCAACGCGAAAGTGGGCGGAAAGAGGACCTTTCGCTGATTCTTTTGAACCCCAACGCCAGTGATTTGCTGCCCCTTCGAAAATGGCCCACCGACCGGTATGTGAACCTCGCACGGCTGCTTCTGGAACGGTTCACTGAAGTTAGCATCGGAATGACCGGCGCTCCCGACGAGGCGGAATCAATTGCTCGGGTTGCTGCCCAAGTTGGTTCTCCACGCTGCTTTTCTTTGGCCGGTAAGACGACTTTGCCTCAACTGCTGACCCTCTACTCCTTGTCCGAATTGCTGATTACCAATGACAGTGGTCCCGCCCATTTCGCCTCCATGACGCCGATCACCGTGATCACGCTCTTCGGCCCGGAAACGCCGCTGCTGTTTCGGGCGCTGACGCCGCGCGCAATACCGATCTGGATGCAGTTGCCGTGTAGCCCCTGCGTTAATGCCTACAACAACCGGCAAAGCGCGTGCCGCGATAACATTTGCATGAAGTCGATCACCGTCGATCACGTTTTCACCGTCGCTTGCCAAGCTTACCTCGACCGCCAAAAAGAAAAGGAATCGGTCGCGCCTGTCCGCTCATGACGAGCTTGGTTTCCTCGCGATACGCACGCTGGGCTTCCGCCATATTGCTCCTGGGAACGATCTTTCGCCTCTGGTACTGCACTCATCTGGAGCTGGTCGGAGATGAAGCCTATTATTGGCTCTGGTCCCGGCACCCGGATTATTGTTATCTCGACAAAGGTCCGGTGATCGCCTGGTTCATCTCGGCCGGAACAGCCCTCTTCGGTCAGACCGTGTTCGGGATCCGCTTTTTCGCCACTCTGCTCGCGCTTGGCACCGGAATTGGCATCTTCTTTCTGGCTCGTCGGTTATTTTCTGACCGGGTCGCCTTCTGGTCGGTTCTGCTGGCAGCGCTGACCCCGCTTTTTGCGGTCGGCGCCACCCTGATGACCATTGACACCGTTTATATCTTCTTCTGGACCTTGGCCGCTCTGACGTTCTGGCATGCCAAAGACCAGATCCGGCTCAGATGGTGGCTCCTGACTGGGGTGCTGGTCGGTTTCAGCATGCTCTCGAAATACACCGGTGCGATCGAGCTGCTCTCCTTTGTCGGATTTTGCGCCTGGCACCCGCCAAGCCGTGCCCATTTCCGGAGAGCGACCCTCCCGGCAATGCTTCTAGTTGTCGTTCTTTTCCTGATCCCGGTGATCGTTTGGAACTGGCAACACGGATTTCCGACCAGTCATTTCCTGGTCCATCGTGGTGCACTGGACGAGCGGATGCGCCTTCGGCCATTTGAGGTGCTCTCATTCCTCGGGCAGCAGGCCGGCGTTATTTCTCCGATCCTGTTTCTCGGCCTCCTCACAGCAGTTTGCTGGCCGCGGTTCGCCCCGACACCGCGTGTGCAAACCGGGTACCTGTTAGCTCTTTTTCTGCCGCTTTTCCTCGTTTACCTCATCCTCAGCTTCCAAAAGGCCAGCCAGGCGAACTGGGCTGCTGCTTCCTACATCAGCGGGCTAATCCTGGTGGCCGCAAAGTGGTGTGAGGCAGATCGGATTTATCCCTGGGCGCGCTGGGTCATCTGTAGCGGGCTGGTGATCGCTTTGCTGGAGACTGCACTCCTCCATGAAACCTCCTGGCTGCATTTGCCCGGACGTCTTGATCCGACCGATCGCGCCCGGGGGTCTCGCGACCTGGCAGCCCAGGTCAGTGCATTGCAGAAAAGCTCCGGCGCCCCGGTTGTCATCGCCAATAAGTATATGACCGCAGCGCTATTGTCCTTTTATCTCCCTGGACAACCGGACACCTTCATGCCGGTTTCCAGCCCTCCATTTAACCAGCTGGTGCTCTGGCCGACTTACCGCGAGACACATCCTTTGGACAATGCCATCTATGTCTCGGATTCCAATCGAATGCTGGCGTCGCTCCAGGAAGATTTCCCGGATATTCAACCGGCCGGCGAGATTCAGACCTCTCAGGACGGCCGCCAGGTGAACCGTTTTTATCTCTTCGTCCTCCGCCGGTCGGGGCCGATCCACAAGGCGCCTGCTGCAAAGTGAACTTTCCGGTCAAATCTTTCTCAATTAGTCCTCCTTTCCGGCTGACGCCCCTCCGAACTTTCGTTTTTGTTGCGCTCTTGTGGGCCGGCATTTATTTGCCGGGTCTCGGTACCCTTCAACTCCAGCACGAAGAACCGCGACGGGCTCTTCCGGGCCTTCACATGCTCGCTTCGGGAGACTGGCTGGTGCCTCGCGTCGGATCAGATCCCTATTTGCGCAAACCACCTTTGCTCAACTGGGCAATTGCGCTGAGCTGCAAACTGTCGGGTGGCTCAAGCGAATGGGCTGTTCGTCTCCCGTCGGTGCTTGCCACCTTGGCGCTTGCTCTTGTCATCGTCGGAATAGCCGGGCGCCGCTGGCTCGGTCAGGAAGGAGGTTTAATCGCCGCGATTTTTTACCTCGTTAACCTCACCATGGTCGAAAGCGGTAGACTCGCGGAGCTTGAGGCCCTCTACGTTGCGTTTACCGGGATTGCCCTGGTTCTTTGGATGACCTTATGGCGCCAGGAGGCCGGTCCCTGGCAGCTCTGGCTTTCACCGGCCCCGTTTCTTGCCCTGGGTATGCTCACGAAAGGCCCTACCCACCTGGTTTTTTATTATGGGGTGATTCTCCCGGTTCTCCTATTCGGCAAAAATGCGCGCTCCCTGCTGCACCCGGCGCATTGGCTTTCGCTGTTGCTGATCGTCGGCGCGCTCCTCTCCTGGGCAATTCCGTGCTCGCTCGCGGTCAGTAGCCATAATCCGATTGGCATTTGGCACTTTTGGTGGGGTCAACTTGCTTCGCGCGCCTCCACAGAGTCTAGCCAGCATTTTCGTCTTTCGGCCTGGTTGCTCAATGGTCCACAGACCCTCAAGAACTTTTTGCCGTGGACGTTGCTGTTGCCTCTGCTGTGGCGGAAGCAAACGGTAGCCGTGCTAGCCGAAGCGTCCGCGGCGGGTTACTCCAGAGATTTTGCACTCTTCCGGGGAGCCAGGTGGGGGATGATAGCCACCGCCGTCCTGATGATTCTTCTACCCAACGGTTCCCCTCGGTATATTTACCCATTGATCGTCGTTCCTTGCCTGTTGTTGGGCCGCGCATTGACCGTAAAGGACGGCTCGAGCACCCCGGATTGGCTCGCCTCGACCTGGCGCCGGTTCAACCTCCTGCTGCTGACGATTGTTTCAATCGGCGTTGCCGCCGCGCCGTTCCTTGCCCGC
>DATHPI010000065.1:0-20991 GCA_035484035.1 Chthoniobacterales bacterium | reverse complement strand
CGGGCACTTGGAAAAGAAGAAATAAGGAAAAACCATGGCTTCACCGCAGTCGGACGCGCTGATATTTTTCGGCGCGACTGGTGATCTGGCTTATAAGAAGATTTTCCCGGCTCTGCAGGCGATGATCAAACGCGGGCACTTACACGTGCCGGTCATCGGGGTAGCCAAAGCCGGGTGGAACCTTGATCAATTCAAGGCGAGGGCGCGTGACAGTGTGGAAAAGCACGGTGGGCTCGATGCCGGTGCTTTTGAGAAATTGTCCGGGCTGCTACGCTATGTGGACGGCGACTACAATGATATAGCTACCTTCCAGACAATCCGCAAAGAGCTGGGCTCAGCCACCCACCCCGCTCATTATCTGGCCATCCCCCCCAGCTTATTCGAGCTGGTTGTCGAAAATCTGGCCAGTTCGGGTTGCACCAAGGGCGCTCGGATAATTGTCGAAAAGCCCTTTGGCCGGGACCTCGGTTCGGCCCAGGAACTCAACCGGATTCTGCTCGGCACCTTCGACGAGAATCGGATTTTCCGGATCGATCATTATCTTGGAAAACGGCCGGTCCATAACTTGCTTTTCTTCCGTTTTGCCAATGCGCTGCTGGAGCCGTTTTGGAATCGCAGCCATATCGAAAGCGTGCAGATCACGATGGCGGAAGATTTCGGAGTTCAGGGCCGGGGCGCTTTCTATGATGGAATTGGCACCATTCGCGACGTGATTCAGAATCATCTGTTTCAGGTTCTGGCCAACCTGGCCATGGAGCCTCCTCCCAGAACCGATAGCGAATCGATCCGAGATGAAAAAGTCAAAGTTCTCAAAGCAATCCCCCCCTTAAAAGCGGATGACCTTGTCCGCGGGCAGTTTCGTGGCTACCGCAACGAGAAAGGTGTCGCTCCAGACTCCCAGACAGAAACCTTTGCGGCGCTCCGCTTGGAGATTGATTCATGGCGCTGGAAAGGGGTCCCATTCTACATCCGGGCAGGCAAATGTCTCCCCGTGACCTGCGCGGAAATTGTTGTTCGGTTCCGGCAGCCCCCGACGATGTTTTCGGAGTTCAACCTGCAGGCGAACTATTTCCGGTTTCGGATCAGCCCCGAGGTTACGCTGGCCTTCGGCTTGAACGTGATTGCTCCGGGGAAGGAGACGGTCAGCCAGACGGATGAGATGGTGGTCAGCCAGCATCCTCGAGCGGACGAGATGGACGCCTATGAACGTGTCCTCGGGGACGCCATGGCGGGAGATGCGACCCTGTTTGCCCGTGAGGATTATGTCGAAGAGGCCTGGCGAATCGTTGATCCGGTCTTGAAAGCGAACACTCCCATCAAGGAATACGATCCTAAAACCTGGGGACCGAGTGACGTCGATCAAAGAGTTGCTCCTGTGGGTGGCTGGCAAAACCCGATTGTGCAGTAAGTAATCCGAGTTGGAAACGTCTTCATGAAAATTGAAATATTTGCAGATGCTGATACGGTGGCAAAGCAGGCCGCCGCGATTCTCGCCGGAGAGGCTCGAGCGGCGGTTGCTCGCCGCGGGCGCTTTGTCTTTGCTGTGAGTGGCGGCCACACCCCATGGGTCATGCTCCGCGCGTTTGCCGAAGAGGTGGTTCCCTGGGATAAAGTGCATTTGGTGCAGGTTGATGAACGGGTTGCTCCGGCTGGAGATCCCGATCGGAATAGCACGCATTTGCGCGAAAGCCTTCTCGACCATGCGCCACTCCCTCCGGAACAAGTCCACGTCATGCCGGTCGAATTGACCGACCTCGAAGAGGCGGCCAGGCAATATGCTGCCACGCTCGCAAAGATCGCCGGTACGCCCCCGGTGCTCGATCTTATCCACCTCGGACTAGGACCGGACGGGCATACGGCTTCCCTGGTGCCCGGCGACCCGGTCCTCCAGGTCAGCGACGCGGACGTCGCCGTGACCGGAATCTATCAGGGGCGGCGCCGGATCACGCTGACTTACCCGCTGATCAATCGTGCTCAGCGCATTCTTTGGCTGGTCACAGGGAGTGAAAAAGCCGGTATGCTTGTCCGCCTGCGTAATAGTGATCCGTCGATTCCGGGCGGACGAGTCAACCCGGAAAGAGCCCTGGTGCTCGCCGATCAGGCGGCAGCCGGCTGAAGAAGTGTCAGTGTCAGTGTCAGTGTCAGGGGAACCTCGTTGCGACTGTCGTCAATGCTGGCGAGATCGGGTCAGGTAGGACGAAGCTCTGACTGAGCCGGGGTTTTCCGCGCGTTCCTCACCAATGGCATGACCCCCATAACTTCTTCTATCGTACTCGCACTCGATCTTTGATCACGGCCGACAAAAAAGAGAGGAAAGACGAGCACGATAACGATTGGTGGGCGAAGCCCCCTGAGCCTTGGTGGGGCCAGTCAGCAGGGATCAAATCCCTCGCTGACAACTCGGCCGGCGGTCGCCGGATTCTTCCATCGTGCTCGTCCTCGTGCTCGTTATCGTCCTCGATCTTTAATCGTGGCCGGGGAAAAAGAGACGGAGAAACGAGCACGAGAACGATAACGATAACGAGCACGATTGGGGAGGCGAGGCCTCCCCCTGACACTGACACTATCCTAATACCATCCCATACCGCCCCATGCGCCCCATCCGCCCCACGTATCCCAGCTCATGGCGGCATCCTCGTTCATCTCCGCGGCTTGCAGGTTGTCGTTCGCTAATTGGTTCTTCAAACGAAGCTGTTGATAGGCTTGATACTGTTTCGGACCGCCCACGTAGGCTTGGTTATTAGGCGCGTCCGGGAAGACATAGTAGTTCTGCCCGTTCTTCTGGACCAGAGTCACTTTGTCAGGAGGAAGCGCCTTTAGTTTTTGCTGCTGGATCGCGGTCTTAGGTACGATCACTTTAAAGCCTGCGGCTATCAGCAGGTTTTCTTTATTCTGCACTTGCGATGCGCAGCCTGCCAACAAGGTCAGAAGCGCAAAGGCCCCGATTAAGCTGAATCCGGTAAATTTCTGTTTCATAAATCTCTCGTTATTGGGGTTGAATTTCTCGTCTTTGTTTGCTTATCACCGGCCCGAAAATCTCACAAGCCAAAGCACTCGTGAGATTTTCGCGGACAGGCCATACGCACGGGTTTGGCAGTTGGCCTACTCGCCCGAATGTGACTGCAATGCTTTCTGAATCTGCTCTTTCACGGCTTCCATATTGAAGCTTGCACCTTTTTGCATCGGTGGAAATTCGATCAAGGTCTGGGCGGCTTTGGCGACCTCTTGTTGCACGAAAACGAAGCGCCAGAACTCATACACGAACCAGTTGTAAAAGGCGAGGGAACCGCCATCGGTTTTCGGCATTCCCGTTCTCTCATACGGGTCGAGCCGGAGATTAGTCAGGATCGGCCAATCCACTTTCACCGTGGCACCAAGCCAGCCGTTCGGCTGGTCGGTGAAGCGATATTTAAAGTCATTAATCCGCACCGCAGAGAGCGTCGTCTCCGTAATGTAAAAGATTTCGTGCCGTTTAGACGGGCCTTTCCCGGTGATCATGTCCGTTTGGTCATAACCGTCCAGGTGTACCTTGTAGGTGCGGTCGCCTAACTCTTTGCCTTTTTTTAGTTCATCGGCGATGTCGGAATCGCCAGCCGCCGCGACAAAGGTCGGAAACCAGTCAAGACCGGAGACGATGCCGTTTTCAATCTTGCCAGCCGGTACTTTGCCGGGCCACCGGATGATGCAAGGGACTCGGAATCCTCCCTCCAACCCTGTTCCCTTGCCGCCAGCGAACGGTGTCTGACCACCATCGGGCCAGGTAAAGTTCTCGGCGCCGTTGTCGGTCGAAAACGCAATGATCGTGTTCTCGTCCAGACCGTTGTCCTTCACATACGCCATGACCGCACCGACGATGTCGTCGAGTTGTGCCATGCCAGCTTCCTGGATGGACCAGCCGTTCTCCGCGGTCCGCATCTTCTGATATTTTTCGGACAGGTGCGTGACGACGTGCATCCGCGTCGGATTTAGCCAGATAAAGAACGGCTTACCGTCCGTTTTGGCCTTGTCAGCGAATTTGAGAGCGTCGGAGAGGATTTCATCATCCACTGTTTCCATCCGGTCCGGACAGAGGGGACCGGCATCCTCAATCTTTTGCTTGCCGATCTTCCCCCAGCGCGGCTGCTCAGTTGGGTCGTCCACGTCCGTTGCCCAAGAGTGAACCATGTTACGCGGCCCGACCTTGTCCTTGAGCCCTTCTGGATAGTTGGGATGGCACGGGTCTTCCATGGCGTCCAGGTGATATAGGTAACCGAAGAACTCATCAAAGCCGTGCACCGTGGGCAAGAACTGATTCCGATCGCCCAGATGGTTCTTGCCGAATTGGCCGGTGGCATAGCCCATGGACTTGAGCACGGTGGCAATGGTGGGTGCCTCATCAGGCATTCCGAGAGGTGCACCCGCCTGGCCGACCGTGGTGAGGCCGGTGCGGATCGGCAGTTCACCAGTAATGAAGTTCGCGCGACCCGCTGTGCAGCTCGCCTCTGCGTAATAGTCGGTAAAGCGCATGCCTTCCGTCGCTAACCGGTCCAGGTTGGGCGTCCGACCGGACATGATGCCTTGGTTGTACACGCCAATGTTGCTCCAACCGATATCATCTCCCATGATGAAAATGATATTGGGTTTCTTCTCCGCTGCTCGCAGCGGCTTGCCTGCGGCTACGAGCGCAACCGCGACTATCAGCAAGGATAGACTTTGACTAACTGGGTTTATTTTATATTTCACTGGTTTTGAGGTCGTTCGTTCTTGGTGTGATAGCATCGGGGGCACACGAAATCAGACAGCTGACACAGCCCGCGCTGTTCCGGTGCTTATTTTGGGTTCCATCGGTTACCCAGCCTGCATCGGATTTCAGTTCTGAATAGCTTGTAACAGCCGCGAGTCTATTGGCGCAGCCATGGGTTGTATACGCTTTTTGTGTCGCTATAGGCTTTAAATAAAAATCGCCCTTGGGTAGAGTTGACGCTCCGCCAGAACCGGGGCTTGCCACGTCATCCTGCCAATGCGTGCTCCCAGAATTCTTCGGACAGCTATTTTGTACGAGCTGATGACACAGAACGCTTTGCCCGCCGAACGCTGAACCCCGAACGATTTCCGGGCCAGAACCTCAAGCTTTTGCAGGGCTCAAAATACACTTGCACACCGGATTCTCGAGCTCTATATACCTGCCTTCAGCGACGGTAAGTGGGTTGCCAGCTCAGAAGTTGAGAAGGCGAGGACTTCGGGCGCAACCCAAACGGCAGGCTGATATCGATTCCGGGTAGGTACCGAAGTGGCCAAACGGGGTAGACTGTAAATCTACTGGCTTACGCCTTCAGTGGTTCGAATCCACTCCTGCCCATGTCGCTGAATAAGAGCGACTTAGGAAGCGCTACTGGTAGGGTAAACCGGCTGTTGTTTTCATAAGTCGCACTAAAAATTGGTTCGTCTCCCTGAAGCGCGAACTGGGCATCACTTTTTTGGAGAAAACGTCTCGGACGGTAACCGGCAGACGGCGAGATTCATGCAGTAGTCGTAAGGCAGAAGTTTGCTGTTAACGGCAAAGATTTCGGGTCTGGGACATCTCCAGACCTTCAAGTGTCAGTCGACACCAAAAAATTGGAAATCGACCTAAGGTTCTTAGTTTCTGTTCCGTATTTAAATCGGCATGAGTTTGTTTCAAAAGATTTGCGCCTTTGCCGCAGCCACATTGATTCTCCCGGTGCTCGGATTCGTCGGACTATTTCTGGTAGTGTTGATGGACTGAGATGGAAGTGCATTGTCGACACCTTTATGACGGCGCACGCCGGGAGGCCGCAATATAACCGGGAGGCCCTCTAACGATTTTGTCGACCCTTAAAATTGCTGCTCCTGCAATCGTGGCGTTATCAACGAATTTCGATGCCCAGCCTGCTTTTAGAGCATTTGGCTGGTTGCCACAATCCAGAAATCCACGCACTTCTACGGGCGTAGCCAGCTTTCTCTGAGAAAGGGAAAAATTTCCGATTGATCAATGAGACTGGTGGCGTCGTCGATGTCTACTAGCGGCCTAAGGAGACAAACAGTCAAAGTTTGTCTGCGCGCCGCCGCGAGAGTCTGCTGGAGCACAACCGGCGTGCTCCAGTCAATGTCCCTGAACAGGATCTCATGAGGGCCTTTGATTGCCAGCAAAACATAGCCGCCATCTTGGGCCGGCCCCACAACAATGTCGTTGTCGCTCAAAACCCGATCGGCCTCCTCGAAGTAATCCCGGGAAAGGCCAGGACAATCGCCGCCGATCAAATAAATCCGCTTGCTGCCGTTATCGAATTCCCGGCGCACTGCGGTTATCAGTCGTCGACCAAGATCGCCATCACATTGAGGAACAAAGCGCGTCCCATTCTGTAGATGAGGCGCTAGCCAAACCTTCATATCCTCCGCGGCGTTCGAGGGTGCGAAATAGACGGCTACCCGCCAATCAATAGGAATTTCCGCAGCTTGGTGTTCCACCAGGGCGCGGTGGATCACAGCAGCCCGTGCTGCACCGATGTCGCGAGCGAGACGGGTCTTTGCTTCTCCCAGACGCGGAGATTTCACAAATAAGCAGACCGTTTTCATCGTTCACCCTGAATGGGACGGAATGATTCCGGAATACCTTCGTACGGGCAGATGATCTCTGAGAGAAACTTCCTCCATTCTTCTCCTTTGGTCCGTTGTGCCGTGCCTGCTTGCAATCTGATTGTTTGCGCAGGAGTTCAATGTCAGGCAAGCTTACATCGTGTCTGACTATGCACCTGGCGCGAAAGAGGTGTTGCCTCGCTTTGCGGGTGAGAGCGACCCAACGCGACCGTTGATCAGCTTGATCGTTCCCGTCTGGAATGACGACGAGCTGATTGTTGATCTGGTGAGCAATTTGCAAGTCGTCCCGGAGCTTGCCGAGTGGGTGGTGGCGGCGGTTCAGCCTGGGGAAAGACTTTTCGAGTTGCACCGTCAAGGAATGGTCCGCCTGATTTCCTGCGATAAGCCCTCCCGCGGGAGACAGATGAATGCCGGAGCAGCCGAAGCGCGCGGGTCTCTACTGTGCTTTCATCATGCCGATTCCGAGTTGCGCTCCGAGCACCTGAGTGCATTGGAAAAGACCGCAAGGAACGAAGCAATCTTAGGTGGAGCATTCCACCGTCGCTTCGACGATCGGCGCACCTTTGTCGTCTGGTGGGAAGGCTTAATTCGACGCGTCAATTCGTTTGCTGGGCCGTTGTTTGGCGATCAGTCCATCTTCGTTCGATCATCTGTTTTTGAAAGAATGGGTGGTTTCGCCGACATTCCGCTGATGGAAGACCTCGAATTTTCCCGAAGGCTGCGGCGGCTGGGCAGTGCCGTTCTGTTGGATCCGCCGCTTTGGTCATCGCCACGGCGTTTCCGTCGCCTGGGCAATTGGCGGACCACGCTGCTTAACATGGTCTTTATCGGCCTCTTCTACTTAGGTGTTGATCCTTGCAGACTGCATCGATGGTACTATGGAAGGTGGAGGGGATCCTCCTTTCACGGCATCGGCGTTGATCCGGTCTCGCGGGGATAGTTCGCGCGGATCAATTCCTGTGACAAAGGTCTTCAAAGATGTTTTCTACGCCGAAATTTGACCGTTTGGGCAGTCCGCTTTTCTCTCAGGCTCTGGCCGATCACAACTTGTGTTGCCGACGCAAACGCACAGACGTCTTGCAGCTTAATCTGGGCAAACTTTGCAACCTCACATGCGTCCATTGTCACGTAAACGCAGGCCCGAAGCGCAGGGAGATTACCACCCGCGAGACCGTTGACCGGATCCTCGGATGGCTGTCGAAAACCGATATTAACACTGTGGACCTAACCGGAGGCGCGCCCGAGATGATGCCTGATTTCCGTTATCTGGTCGGGCAGCTCCGAGAAATGCCTCAAGTGGAAACTATCATCGACCGTTGTAACCTCACGATCCTCCTTGAACCAGGTTATGAGTGGCTGGGCGACTTTCTCGTAGCCCATCACGTGAAAATTGTCGCCTCGATGCCGTGTTACAGGCTCGACAACGTCGATGCTCAACGAGGCGACGGCGTCTTCGATTCCAGTATCCGAGCTCTTCAACTCCTGAACCGGCTAGGTTATGGTCGTATAGATGGCCTTTGGCTCGACTTGGTTTACAATCCCAACGGAGACTTTCTCCCTCCTGACCAGACAGAACTTGAAACGGACTACAAACGGGAGCTGAAGAAGAATTTCGATATCGATTTCCACCGACTCTACACTCTCGCCAATATGCCAATCGGCCGCTTTGCCTCCTGGCTCAAACATAGCGGGAAGCTGGACGCTTACATGCAACTATTGATCAAAGCATTTAACCCCGCCTCGGTTGCTGGCCTGATGTGCCAAAATACCCTGAGCGTTGGTTGGCAAGGCGAAGTCTATGACTGCGACTTCAACCAGCAGCTCGATATGCAATGGGAAAATGGGGTGCCGCTCTTCCTTTGGGACCTCGATCCCAAACGGTTCGAAGGTGGCCCCATCGCCACGGGCAACCACTGCTTCGGTTGCACTGCCGGGTCTGGCTCCTCCTGCGGGGGAGCGCTGGTATAGATCATTCTGAGATGAAAGATCTTCCGACGCCGATTATCGCTGTTGTGGTTTGCGCGCTGCTGTTCGTCGCCGAGCGTTTTTTCCCGTTGCGCAAAGCCACGCGATCGCTCATCGCGCGGCTTTGCGTAAACCTCGCAATTTCTGTATTGACCTTCATTACGGCCGTCGGCTTGCTCCAACCGGCGGTACATTCGGCCCTGCGTTGGTCTGCGGGCAAGCCGTTTGGATTTGCTCATCTGCTTGCGCTTCCGTCGCCGATTGCCTTCGTGCTAAGTCTTTTGCTGATGGACCTGACGTTCTACTACTGGCACCTGGCTAACCACCGGGTGCCATTTCTCTGGCGTTTTCACAATGTCCATCATATCGACCCGGACCTGGATGTTTCCACCGCCTTCCGCTTTCATTTCGGTGAGATCGCACTCTCGATCGTTTTCAGTCTTCTCCAAGTGAGTCTCATCCTTCGACGTGGGCATTTGCCGTCTATCAGCTCGTTTTTCAGGTTGAGGTGCTCTTTCACCACAGCAACATTCGGCTTCCTTTCGGTGCTGAATGCTTGCTCAATCAGGTGCTCGTCACTCCGCGCATGCACGGCATCCACCACTCGCAAGTCCAGCGGGAGAACAACTCGAACTTCGGCACCGTATTTCCCTGGTGGGACCGGCTCCATCGAACGCTCAGGGTGAACGTTCCGCAAGAGGAGGTTGTCGTCGGAATTCCTGGATATACCCTGCCTGAGGACAACAGTTTCTGGAATACCCTGCAGATGCCGTTCCGCAGACAGCGCGACTACTGGCGCCAGCCAGACGGAACACAAGCGGGGCCGCAAAATATGCCCTCGAACGAAAATCCCACAAGACTGGCGGAGTAAGGTTTCATTTCTCGCTCTTCGGGTATCAGCGAAGGGGTAATTCGAAAGATTACTGAATGCACCGATCAACTATCCCTGAGTGGCAGCGCGTCCGTCCATGGGTCGAAGTGTGCAGGAGCTTGGGCGACAACTTGAGTCGGCAGTTCTGGCCACTCCACGCCGAGGCGCTCTGTGCCGGAGCAAGGCAACGAACTGGTCTGGCAGATTTTGGCGATCCTCCTATCGAGCCTGCGCTCTCGACTTTAGTGAATAGCATGGAACTTCAGGCGGATTTGCATCCGCTGGGGCGTTTTCTCATGCGGATCCATCTACGGGGCCTGCTCGAGACTCGATTGCGACTCACTCAGGCGTGGCGTGAGCACTTGGAGGCCATGGATGCCTCGCTCATTCAACGACCCGTTTTTATTACCGGGATGCCGCGAAGTGGTTCCACTTTCTTGCACGAACTAATGGCGGAGGATCCGGAAAACCGAACTCCCCGAGTTTGGGAAGTGATGTTTCCCATTCCGACTCGCAAAAATGTGCGGAGCAGCGTCGATCCTCGAATACGGAAGGCGGAAGCTTGTTTGTGGTGGTTTCGCCGCTTGGCACCGCTTGCCGATGGCATGTATCCGATACGCGCATCTACTCCACATGAATGTGTCGGAATCCATAGCTATACAATGTTGTCTCAAGAATTCGTTTTAACTTGCCGCATTCCTGCTTATGAGGCTTTTCTTCGCGAAGGTAATCTCGGTCCTGCCTACGCCTGGCAAAAGCGTTTTTTGCAGTACCTCCAGTTGTCTGGGCGGCACAAGAATTGGATTCTAAAATCGCCTGAACATGTCTATGGTTTGGATCATCTTTTCTCCGTATTTCCAGACGCGGTCGTCATCCAGACGCACCGCAATCCGCTTGAAGTGCTGAGATCCTCGCTTCAGTTGAACGAGATGTTGGAGGGAGTGTTTGCCTATCCCGCCGATCGGGCGCAAACCGAAATCCGGGAGACTAGAAGTCTAATCGAGAGTATGGAATCTATCCGTTCGTTTCGAAAAGCCCATCCCGAATTTAGCGGACGGTTCATTGACGTTCATTACGACGATTTGGTTTCCGACCCTTTGGAAGTCATACGCCACATTTATCACCGCCTCAATTGGCAGCTGGTAGAGGCAGCTTCCGAGAGGATAAAGCGCTTGGCGGCAACGCGATCACGGTACAAAAGACGGCATCGTCGCCCGATGCTTGCGGATCTCGGAATTGACGAAGTCTTCGAACGCCAATTAGCGGCTTGCTTTTCCCAGGGCAAGGTCAGCGACACTGATTTTTCAAGTTTTCCTCAACAGGGCTAAGCCGGGCGCGATTGTCGTTTTTACCGAAAACGTTGGTGATCACCAACAGATCTCGCGGAAACGGATCGTCTAGGGCGGCGTTTCTCCGGCAGTCGCCCGCAGAACCCGATAACCAGCGCGAGGTTTTTTCAGTGCACGTTCAGCAAAAGCACCCAATCATTTTGGCCGTCCGAAGTGGCGCCCGGTGTCGAGAATTGCCTAGATCCACTGTTATTGAATGGGGATCCGGGAACGGCCGAAACGGCGCCAGTGCTGGGATCGATCCAGTGGACTGATACTGATCCAGAAAATGAAGCCATATTGACGATGAGCGCAGTAGCCACGGGTGCGTAGACAAGACCAAATGTTCCGTCGGGCGTGATCGCGGCGGTGGCGTAGGTATCGGTCGAGACAGCGTGGCCTGCAACGCCCGATTCGCCCATGTTGCCCAGATCGGGAAACCGCGTCCCGAAGCCGGACGTGACGAACGTGTGTCCCGTGTCAGGTACGAGATTCCACCACGGGTAGGGAGTAATCACCTTGATTAATATATTTAGCTGGGCGGCACCTGGAGAATCGTAGTTACTCTGCCAATTCGCAGGAAAAGAATCGGTCCAGGATGATCCATACATTAAGCCGGCTGCACCCGAACATATGCTCCACCAATTTTGACGACGCACAACTTCAGGGGTCCCAGGATCATTCACTCCTTGAGTTTCATTTTCGTACATGGTTTCACCCAGGACAAAGGGCTTAATCGTGGTCAGTGAATAGCAGTGCAAATCCTCCGCGTACATCGGGTAATACGAGTAGGACCAATTATAGTCCACTACAGCATTCCAATTTGCATCGTCCGCTGAACAACTCTGTTCGTAGTTGAGTTCGACCGAAGCTAAATGGATTGGGTCATTCGCCTTAATCGCATTGACGACCGATAAAAAGGCGGAATCGTCGACTGGTTGCGTTTCGTAATCATTGCAATGGCCCCAAGCGATGTTCGTAAATCCGGAAAAGGTCGTTCCGATAAAAGTTCCTAGCAAAATTCGAGCGCTATTGGAAGACTCTTCCAAGTCAGGATCCCATAAATAGTTGTCGGTCGGATCGAGGATCACCAACAAACCCTGGGCCGCAGCGAGGCTGATAATATCTTTAACCCGCTGAAAATAGGACGGATTCGGCTTCGTGATGTCGTACCCAGTGGAAACCGTCCCGGTAAACGGCGCAATCCCGTCGACCGTCGTATCGTTCGCGTTGCCGAATTGCGGTGAGAGTTGAGCGCCGCAAAACAGGTCCATAAAGATCGTCGTAAATCCGTGCGCTTTTCGGTCTGCGAAGTACTGAGCTGCTTGCGGTTCGGTCATTTTAACGATCAGCGCCCAGGCGCTGTCGCCGACCAGAAGAAACGGGACTCCGTTCTGGTCCGTAAAGTACCTTCCATTGCCAGATACCTTGATGGGAAATGCGACATTCCCGGAGGGTGTCGGGGTGGGAGTCGGTGCAGGGGTGGGCGAAGGAGGCGGGACGGGCGTGGGAGTGGGAGAGCTTGTTACCGTGAGCGACGCGTAGAATGACCAAGTCGTTAGGCCCTTAGCGGCGGTCGAAGCCGCGAACGAAGCGGGAAAGGGATTAACAGAATTCAGGGTGTAGTAATAGATAGGTCCCGTTAATGTTTTGAGGAATGAGAGAGAATTGCTAGAGGGTAGATAAGCTAACCAATAGGTTCCAGCTGGAATGAGAGTCTGGGACGTAACGTTCTGGGTGTTCCAACCTTTCACCGGCGTGAATGACGCGGTCGAAGCTTTAAGATTCCCCGGTCCTCCGCTTGGTCCGGTCGCATCGTACACGGCCAGCTTAAGAGTCCCCCCAACCTTACTAACATAGAAACTCATACTGGTGAGAGTTCCGGCTAGTGAAAGCGTCGCTTGTTGAGCGCATAATAAGTTTCCATTGCCGCTGTCAGCGGTAGCTTGAATCGCAGTTTGCCCCATCGTCTCGGCCTGGGCACCGCTTAGCGCGAATAAGTATAGAACAAACAGACATACCGTTGATTTGATTGTCATCTGGGCGCTCATCCCCTTCGGCGGATGCCAGCGCCAGGCTGCTCCACCTATCCCCCACCAGTGCGGAGTTGCTGAAGTCCGATCTTGGCGTCGCGCGTGATATTGCAATGTATTTCCTTTTCCCATTCCCAGAACTTATGTTCTTTTTTAAGGTTTTGCATAGGAACTGTAGAAATAACAATAACAATCTTTTTCGATAGTGTGTGTTTCGCCTTTTTTTTTGCTCAACGATGTTTAAACAGATTGATCGTAGTAGGCGCTCAGAAACATTCTTCAGAAACGTCTTGCCTTACTGGGCGCCGGGCTTTGGTTTCAATTGTGCGCCTCCGGACGGGTTCGAATGACTTGCCGAGTGATTGGTCGGGTGCTAGGTGACGAAGAATACCGCGCCGGCGGCCGGATTGCCGGAGTTGTTCAGCAATAACTTTTTTGGCACATATTCTCTAGAAAATATGGAAAGAAAGTGTAAATTGTCTCAACCGCGTGATGACTTCTCTACTATTGCAGTTGGACGTTTAAGCACGAATAAAACGCTTGGTTCTCTTCATTGGCCAGCAATTGACCTATTGACATTTGATTCGCGCGGCAGACCATGAAATGTTTGCGGTCTATCCCCGAGCGCGACAAAAAAAGACGGATTGCTTAGGGAAAGCCCCCAGGCCCGGCTGATGAGTTACCACCTCCCTGAGCAGTTGGGCCGAAAACTTCACGCGTAAACTGGCCTTCCAAGGAAAATAAAATGATCAGCAACGAAAAAAACTCGCAGATGTCCACCAAACAAGGCTTTATCGCCGCACTTGATCAAAGTGGTGGTTCGACGCCCGGGGCTTTGCGCTTCTACGGCATACCTGAGAGCGCGTATAGCGGAGAGGCCGAAATGTTTAAGCTGATGCACGAAATGCGCGTACGCATCATGAGTTCACCCGCTTTCACGGGCGACAAGGTGATCGGAGCGATTCTGTTTGAAAAGACAATGGATGGACAGGCTAAAGGGAAACCTGTGCCTGCATTCCTTTGGGAAGACCGCGGTGTCGTCCCCTTCCTGAAAGTCGATAAAGGATTGGAAACGGAAAAGGACGGGGTCAGCCTGATGAAGCCGATTCCGGGACTAGACCCGCTTCTTGAACGCGCCGTGAAGCTCGGAGTCTACGGCACAAAAATGCGCTCGACGATCCATTTGTCTTCCCCGACAGGGATCGCGGCCATTGTGGCCCAGCAGTTCGCGCTTGCAGCGCAAATCGCAGAGCATGGACTGGTACCCATCCTGGAGCCGGAAGTTTTGATCAAAAGCCCTGACAAACCAGGTGCAGAAGCGATTCTTCGCGAGGAACTCGCAAAAGGACTGGACGAATTGCCGGCCGGACGCAGCGTGATGTTGAAGCTGACGATCCCTGATGTTCCGGACTTTTATTCTCCTTTGATCGAGCACAGCAACGTTGTCAGGGTGGTGGCGCTCTCCGGCGGCTATTCCCGGAAAGACGCCTGCCACCGCCTAGCCGCCAATCATGGAATGATAGCGAGTTTCTCGCGGGCATTGATGGAGGAGCTCCGTTATTCGATGAGCGACGCCGACTTTGATGCCGCGTTAGCCAGAGCGATCGACGAAATCTACCAGGCTTCGGTTGTCAAGGTTTGAACCGACCTATCAAGTTGACCGATCAGTCCCGAAAAAGGTTCTGCTGGCGTTGCGACGTGGGGAGGGTAGGGCGTAGCTCCGGGTAGGGTGAGGCTCTGCCCGAACCGGGGCTTCCCGCGTTGTCCCGCCCGAAACCTCAATCCCCCACAAATTCTCGTTCGGATTACTAAGGAATTCCGCGAGAAACAAATGATCAGAACAATTCTTAGACCGCTGATGCTGGCGTTCGTCGCGATGATCGGGGCGACTTTGGCACCAGCTTCCGCCGGTGCTCAATCCATTTCTGTCGATCAGGCGCGGGCCATTGCCAAGGAGGCCTACATCTACGGGTTCCCACTCGTGGACAGCTACCGTATCCAATATTCCTACTTCGTGGACCGCGGCAATCCCGAATTCAAGGTGCCATGGAATACGCTAAGCAACACCGCTCGAGTCTATACGCCTGACGACAAGGCGATCCAAACTCCGAATTCTGATACGCCATACTCGTTTCTGGGTGCGGACCTCAGGGCGGAACCTCTCGTCCTCACGGTGCCGGCCATTGAAGAAGGGCGTTACTACTCTCTCCAATTCATCGACATGTACACTTTCAACTTTGCCTACGTGGGAAGCCGCGCCACGGGCAATGATCGGGGAAACTTCTTGCTGGCTGGGCCGAACTGGAAGGGCGAAACACCTCCCGGCATCAAGTCGGTAATCCGGGCCGAGACAGAATTTGCCTTCGTCCTTTACCGGACGCAGCTCTTCAATCCGGGTGACATTGCGAACGTCAAGAAAATCCAGGCTGGGTACAAGGTCCAGCCCTTGTCGCAATTCCTTGGCAAGCCTGCTCTTGGTGCGCCGCTCGTCATAGATTTCATCAAACCGCTTAGTCCCGAGGCGGAGAGAACCTCCCCCGAGTTTTTCAACATCCTCAACTTTGTACTAGGGTTCTGCCCGCCCAACCCCGCCGAAACAGAAATCATGGCTCGATTGGCCGGTTTGGGGATTGGCCCTCGCGGGACATTCGATATAAAAGCGCTCACACCGGAAATGCGCAAAGCTGTCCTGGAAGGCATGGCTGACGCATGGACGGCTTTCAAAGAGTTCAAGGAAACGCAACTCGACACCGGCAAAGAAACGAGTGCGGATGGGTTCGGTACCCGCGAATTCCTGAACGGCAGATATCTTGATCGTATGTCTGCAGCCGTCCTGGGTATCTACGGCAACTCGAAGGCTGAGGCGATCTACCCACTTTATTTCGTCGATGATGGGAGGAAACCATTGAGCGGGGTAAACGAGTATGAATTACGCTTTGCCCCGGGGCAGCTACCACCGGTCAATGCCTTCTGGTCGCTCACACTCTACGAGTTGCCTTCGAGTCTTCTCTCAGCCAATTCGCTTAATCGCTATCTGATCAACTCGCCGATGCTCCCAACTCTCAAACGCGATCCTGATGGTGGCCTAACGCTTTACGTCCTGCACACCAATCCCGGTCCTGGCAAAGAAGCGAACTGGTTGCCTTCTCCGACCGGGCCGTTTTTCACCGTCATGCGTCTCTACTGGCCGAAGCCGGAAGCGCTCGATGGGAAATGGAAAACTCCTCCGCTGGTTCAGGTGGCTGACGTCAAAAGAGTGTCTTTGAGCGGTGCCGTGCCAGTTACGGCCGAGAACTTCCCCCGGGCCGAGAGCGACCTCTATTTCGGAGGTATTGTCAAAGATGGAGGTCTGGGCCGGTTCGTCCACCGCCGAGAACCTGTGGCCATCGACAAGCAGAATGTCATCCGGCTCAATCGTGACACGCTCTATTCGGCAGCGGTCTTTGACCTCGACGCTGGTCCTGTCATGATTACGCTGCCCGATGCCGGCAAGCGGTTCATGTCGATGCAGGTGATCGACGAGGACCAGTACACCTCCGAGGTCGATTACGGCGCAGGAAACCACACTTTCACCAAGGAGAAGATCGGCACCCGCTATGTCGTGTTAGCCGTCCGGACACTGGTCGACCCGAGCGATCCGAAAGATCTGGAGGCTGTCCATGCTCTTCAGGATGCGATCAAGGTTGAGCAGCCGGGTGGACCGGGAAAGTTCGAGGTGCCGAATTGGGATCAGGCCAGTCAAAGGACGGTACGGGAGGCACTCTTGACCCTTGCCTCAACCTTGCCTGACACCAAGCGAATGTTCGGCCCCAAGGATGCCGTCGATCCTGTGAGGAGACTGATCGGGTCGGCATCTGCCTGGGGCGGTAATCCCGAGAAGGACGCGCTTTACCTCAACGTTGCCCCGGCCAGGAACGACGGCAAGACAGTCTATAAACTCCACGTGAAAGACGTACCTGTTGACGGCTTCTGGTCGATTAGCGTTTACAATGATAAAGGTTATTTCGAGCCAAATCCTCAGAACGCCTATACACTAAACAACCTCACTGCTAAGGCGGACGCAGACGGCTCCATCTCAATCCAGTTCGGTGGCTGTGACGGCCAGGCTGAAAATTGTCTGCCGACGCCGTCGGGCTGGAATTATCTGGTGCGCCTCTATCGGCCACGTCCCGAGATATTGAATGGCACCTGGACCTTCCCTGAGGCCCAACCCGTGAATTGAGCACGCGGAGGATGGAGCATCACCTACCCGCTGACCTGGAAATCGACGACAAATGCTTCCTCCAAAACATCCAGTTTCCCTAACAATTCTCCAAACTTCTTATGTTCTGGATGAGGGAGATAAGCATCACGCGCTCCAGCGTTTTCAAATGTGACAAGATAAACATGGGTGAATCCCTTGTTCAGGTTTTCTGGACTGCAATTGACTCCGTATTCAAATTCAACAATCCCAGGAATCTTTTCTTTTAATGCTATGAAAGCTTTTGTTACTTCGGCAATCTGGCCGGAGGTAGCGCTGGTCTTGTACTTAAAGACAACGACATGCTTCACTGAGTCTCCTTTCGCCACTGCGGGACAGACCTAGACAAGAGCTATGACCCTGCTTGGCCCCCCGGTACCACCTTGGACCTTCGGACCGCCCAGTACCAGAATGGCTCCCTTGGCGGGCAGAGCATCGAGATTAGCAACGGCTTCGACACCCCAGCGGCCGCTCCCAAGCCATGCGAAATGCACCGGAAATTCGCCGCCCCGGGTTTCCAAGCCGGTGTCTAGCGACAGAGTGTCGACACCGATACCCTTAACGTTTCTCTCGGTTAGCAGCATGTGGGCGGTCTCGCCGTGAAAACCCGGGCAGTGGTTCTTTCCAGCGTCGTCGTGCCCGGTGAAACGTGGGGAGTCCAGAAACCTATGCCAGCCCGAGTTCATCATCACACAGCAACCTTCTGGCAGCGGCCCATTGGTGGCCTCCCAGCGTTGGATGTCGTCAGGCGTCAGGGCTGTGTCGGGATTCTCCTGTGCCCTTTGCGAGATGTCTACCACTGCTAACGGCACGACAAAGTCGGTGATGGGAATTTCGTCCACGCTATGACCATCGGCCGTAAAATGAAGCGGCGCATCCATGTGCGTGCCGGTGTGCTCGACCACCGTCCAGGTGTTGATATTCAGCTTGTCGGTCGCGAAGGTAAACTTCTTCTCCTTGGTGAACCACTTCGATCCGTCGAAGGTCGGGAATCCCTCGTACAAGGTGTGCGTTAAGTCGAGGACCGTGGTAAAGCTCCTCGGCTGTTGCGGCGCTGGGGTTGCCATTGCCGCCCCGGACGCTGCCCGCGCACCGCAGGCAACCGCGGCCGCCGCCATGATACTCTTCTTGACGAAGCCGCGCCGACTCGCAGGGCCATACAACGCTTCAAGGCAAGTGGGGGAACACATTATCTAACTTCCTTCCTAAAAAGAGCCTCCTTTTTAGCCAATCCAGTGAGCGACTGTCAAGGGGTAAGCGGGATCCTGCACAGGCGCATCGTCTTGTCTGTAGCTGGCATATGGTTACGTTGAAAATCGGCCGTCCGGCGGGGCTGATATCTGAATCTTGTATTGGGAGTCAAACACATCGATGCGCCGATTGCGCCTTGGAAAATCTGGAAGATCCTAAATGACAAAGGGATATCCGAATAAAAGTTTATGGCCATCAGAGTTGAGAAGACCTTTCAAGTACAAGAGCCATTGGAGTTCGTCTGGAAATTCATCAGCGACCCTCGAAAAGTCGTGAACTGTCTTCCCGGCTTTCAGATCACCGAGGCGGTGGATGACCGCACGTTCAAAGGCGCGATTAAGGTCCAGGTCGGCCCGAGTGTTACAGCCTACAAAGGCCAGGTCCAGATAGAGCGGCTCGATGACCAGAAACACGAGATCGAATTTCTGGGCAAAGGGGAGGACATCCGGGACAAGGGCAGCGCATCGGTGAAGATGACCGGAAGGGTTCAATCGCTTCCGGACGGAAGCACCGAAGTCGTGAGCGTTGCGGAAGTCAATGTGGGGGGCCTGCTCGCACAGATGGGCGGCCGCATGATCCAGGAGGTGTCCAATCAGATATTCGCTGTCTTCAGCTCGAATATTGCCGCTCGACTGCAGCAAGAGAGAGTTTCGTCGAGTGACCCTGCGCAAGCGCAAATCGCGACGGAGGAGGTCAAACCGATCCAAGCTTTGCCAATGATTCTGTCGGCAGCGCGAGACTCCGTCGCCGGGTCGGTCTGGCGAATCTTTAAGCGGCCAGATCAATCGTAGGTGGCCGATCGGGCGGCGGTGCCCTAACGGTTCCCTAAACTTTTGTTCGCCTTCCCCCAGGGCTTTACATAGCATCGCCCCATCATGAGCGCGCGCGCGGAACTACGTTTATCGCTTGTGTCGGTGGTACTTTTAATCGGGCTTTGCCAAGCGAACCTGGCGCAAGACTACGACTTAGCAGGACCGGATTTAACACCTCCCGCCACGCTGGTCAGTAGCGGAGTAACGCTTTATCAGAACGTCCGCATCTTCGACGGTAAGAGCACCGAGCTATCGCCCCCTTCCAACGTGCTGGTCAGAGGAAACACTATCGAGCGCATATCTGTCAACCCGATCACCGTGGACACCAACACGAACGTCCGCGTCATTGCGGGAGACGGGCGGGTGCTGATGCCGGGACTGATTGATGCGCATTGGCATGCGTTCATGGCGGCGATACCGCAGATGCTCATGATGACCGCCGACCCTTCGTACCTTCACCTGTTGGCTGCTCGACAGGCTAAAGCGACGTTGATGAGAGGGTTCACCACTGTGCGCGACCTTGGTGGTCCTGTCTTCGGGCTCAAACGCGCCATTGACGAAGGCGTCGTACTTGGTCCGCGCATTTATCCCTCGGGCGCATTCATCTCACAAACCTCGGGCCATGGAGACTTTCGCTTCCGCTTCGAGGTCCCGCGTACGTTGGGTGGCCCGCTGAGTCACTCCGAGATCGAAGGCGTCGCGGCGATTGCCGACAGCCCCGATGAGGTCCGTTTACGAACAAGAGAACAGTTGAGACAGGGCGCGAGTCAGATCAAGCTAATGGCGGGTGGAGGGGTCGCCTCACCTTACAATCCAATCGAGTCGACCCAGTACACCGAGCCGGAGATTCGCGCCGCAGTGGAAGCTGCTGAGAATTGGGGTACCTATGTCACCGTTCACGCCTATACGCCGCGTGCGATCCGGCAAGCGGTCGCCGCCGGGGTCAAATGCATCGAACGTGGTCAGTTGATCGACGAGCCAACCGCCCAGTTGCTGGCGGAAAAAGGCATCTGGTGGAGCCTGCAACCCTTTCTCGACCTTGAAGAAGAATCACTGGCTCTGAACCTGAGCCCGGTGTCCCACCAGAAGGCGATGGCGGTCTTCGCCGGAACGGACAACGCATACAAACTAGCGAAGAAGTACAAGATCAAGACGGCTTTTGGTACCGACCTTCTGTTCGATGCGAGGGCTGCTAACCGGCAGGGAGCGCAGCTTGCCAAGCTGGTCCGCTGGTATACGCCTGCCGAAGCTCTTAAGATGGCCACTGCAGACAATGGCGAGTTGATGGCACTTTCCGGGTTTATCAATCCCTATCCCGGCAAGCTTGGTGTCGTGGAAGAGGGCGCACTCGCAGATCTGTTGCTGGTGGATGGTAATCCGTTGGAAAATCTTAAACTTGTCGCGGACCCCGACAAAAATTTTCTGATCATTATGAAGGATGGCATAATCTACAAAAATACCCTACCCAAATGAAATGGCGGGCTTAGGAAGAAACGTAACGGCGTGTCGGCGTGTCGGCGGGTCGGCGTAGCCCACCACACGGCCAAGGTAAACAAATTAACGCTGGTAGGGTGAGGCTCCGCCCGAACCGGCGCTTCCCGCGTTACCTCGCCTGTTGACGTCACCCCCGGAAGCAGAAACGTAACGGCGTGTCGGCGGGTCGGCGTAGCCCACCACATGGCCAAGGTGAACAAATTAACGCTGGTAGGGTGAGGCTCCGCCCGAACCGGGGCTTCCCGCGGTACCTAGCCTGTTGACGTCACCCCGAGAATTCGATGGTCCGGCCGGTCGCGACGCGCGATACCCTCACTACTCCGCCTGTGTCTCCTCGGGTGATCGGCCCGAGGATTAGTCAGAGAGATTTCGATTCCAGGTTTAGCCAGCGTCTTTCGCCCGA
>DATHPI010000064.1:0-5869 GCA_035484035.1 Chthoniobacterales bacterium | reverse complement strand
GCCGGAAATGCGCTTTATCGATTATGGACTCATGGTCTGCAGGAGACAGATCTTTGATCATTCTCCCAGTGATGTTCCGTTTAATTTAGCCGACACTCTCGAGACACTTTCACGAAAAGGACAACTCGCCGGACACGAAGTTTATCAACGTTTCTATGAAATCGGTTCCCCCTCCGGTCTTGCGGAACTCGATCAACTCTTGTCCAAGCGCTCCGGTTAGCTTGGAACCTTAACCTACCGAGTGGCTTGATTTTGACGGGCGACAATCAAAAATCGAGAACGATAACGAGGACGAGCACGAGCTCGAGCACGATTGGGGACCAAGAGTCATAGGGGATCACGTCATGAGGCAGGCGGACTCGGGAAGGCCCGGTTCGGGCGGAGCCTCACCCTACCGAGGCACCCGAACTTGACCGGCGACAATCACAAATCGAGAACGATAACGAGCACGAGCACGATTGACCGAGAGAGTCATAGGGGATCACGTCATGAGGCAGGCGGACGCGGGAAGCCCCGGTTCGAACGGAGCCTCACCCTACCTTACCTTACGTCTCCGGCGGGTAAGTTGGGAATTCCTCCTGCGACAGGTTCAACAGAGGGCAGTTTCCGAGTTCCAAAACAAAATCCAGCTTCGGTTCTGTGTTGAGATAATAGTGGAAGTCTTCCTTGAACTGGCCTGTCTGCGTCACCTCGATGCCTTTTTCCTGATATTCCTTCAACACCGCATCGATGTCGTCCTGACTGATGCGCTCCTTAAAGTGATGCAACCCTTCACCGTGTTTCTGAATGAAGGCCTCGTAGATCATCGGACCATAAACCGGCTGGATCAATTCTACCTGGATTTCTCCGATCCAGCTGATGCCGATCAAAAACTTGAAGGGTTCAGTCACTCGTTTGCCGTCGACGTCCAAGTATTTCAGAGTCTTCTCTGTAAACGTGAGCACCGTCCAGGGGCCAACCTTCAGATGGTCGACCCATGCTTTCATGCTTTTTTGCAAATCTCGCGTTACCCAGGCGATTTGATGAATCTTCCGTTTTTTGTTAAGTTCGCGAAGTTCGTGGTTGGTCATTTTGCGTTAGCGAGGGGGGTTAGATTTGGGCGCAATATACATTCCTTTTTTCGAGTTTCTTTGGGCGGTATTTATTTTCTTGCGCTCAGAGGCGCTGCTCCTTTCGCAGGGGTCCCTTTTCGTTGATTGCGTGGTTTTTATTTGTTAAATCCAGAAGCGGTTTTTCAACTTATGGCTAAAATGACAGCCGCCGAGGCGGCAGTGAGGGTACTCGAAAGCGAAGGCGTCGACTTGGTCTTTGGCCAACCAGGCGCAGCAATATTACCGCTGTATCAATCGATGAAGGATCGCGGCACGATCCAACACGTTCTTGTGCGGCATGAGGAGGGTGGCACGCATGCCGCCGAAGGATATAGCCGCGCGAGTGGCCGGAAAATCGGTGTCAGCATCGGGACTTCCGGTCCGGCGGGAACGAATATGATCACGGGTCTCTATTCGGCGATCGCGGATAGTTGTCCGGTCCTCTGCATTACCGGGCAGGCGCCGCGCGCGAAACTTCACAAAGAAGATTTTCAAGCGGTTGACATTGCTGCCATTGCCAGGCCTGTCACGAAATGGGCGGTCACAGTGCTGGAGGGGGCTCAAGTGCCGTGGGCCTTCCGCCACGCGTTTCAAGTGATGCGATCCGGGCGTCCCGGCCCTGTTCTGATCGATCTGCCGGTCGATGTGCAAAAGGAAGTGATCGAGTTTGACCCGGATTCGGATTTTCCTCTGGAAGTCTTCAAGCCACGGGCGAATCCGAAACAGATCGAGAAAGCTCTGGAGATGCTCATCGCCGCTGAGCGTCCGTTGATCATTTCCGGAGGCGGGGTCATTAATGCGGAGGCTTCTGACCTGTTGGTGGAACTCGCAGAGATCACGGACACTCCAGTGGTTCCGACGCTGATGGGCTGGGGGACGATTCCTGACCGTCATCCGCTCAATGCCGGCATGGTGGGGTTGCAGACTCAGCACCGTTACGGGAACGCCAATTTCCTGCGAAGCGATTTTGTCCTCGGGATCGGAAACCGATGGGCGAATCGGCACACCGGCGGCACTGTGGGCATTTATACCAAGGAGCGGAAGTTTGTGCACGTCGATATCGATCCGACACAGATCGGCAGAGTTTTTTGTCCCGATCTCGGCATCGTGTCAGATTGCAAAACCGCGCTCGCTGATTTTGTGGATGCGGCCAAGGAGTACCAGAGCAAAGGGTTGCTGCCTGATCGCAGCGAATGGGTTCGTGAAATTCGCGGACGCAAAGCGACCATGCACCGTCAGACGAACTTCGACAATATCCCGATCAAACCGCAACGGGTCTTTCAGGAGATCAACAACGTTTTCGACGACGAGACCCGGTTTGTCACGGCAATCGGTCTTTATCAGATTGCTTCAGGACAATTTCAGCGAGTTAATAGGCCGAGAAACTACCTGGTCTGTGGGCAGGCCGGCCCTCTTGGCTGGGAGATTCCCGCCTGTATCGGGGCCAAGCTGGCGGAGCCGAGTCGGGAAGTAGCTGCCATCGTCGGCGATCTCTCGATTCAATTTCTGGTCGAGGAGCTGGCAGTTGCTGTTCAGTATCGCGTCGGGTTCGTGATGGTCCTCCTGAACAATGCCTACCTCGGGCTCATCCGTCAGGCCGAGACCGGGTACAAGATGGATTTCCAGGTTCAGACGAGTTTCAAAAATCGGAATGCACCGGAGATAGGTGACTACGGTGTGGACCATGTTCGGTTAGTTGAAGCGTTAGGCGGGATTGCGATCCGGGTGACCGATCCCGCTGAAATACAACCGGCGATTCGGAAGGCGCGGAGCCTTGTCAAAGAGCATTCAATCCCGGTGGTGGTCGAAGTTATCACCGAGCGTGTGACCAACATCGCAATGGGACCCGAGATCGACCAGATTAAAGAGTTCGAACCGATCGAAGACAGACCGTTGACGTCTGAACTGGCCAGCAAAGGTGCGCCCGTTGGCGCTCTGACGGGTCACTAAATTCGCTGTTGGCCGAAGTATGCCTATGCTTTTCTCTGTAGCCTTCTCCTGACAAAAAGAGAGCCCAGTTATGATGAATCCATTGCCGCCCGATGCACCAGGCTTTACTCGGCGTTACCTCAACCTGGCCGATCCGCGTCTCGGTGCCGAGTCCACCTTAGCGAGCGACGACTTTTTCGGGCCGAAAGAGCGCATGCTGGCTCCTGAACCACCTGTATTTATACCAGATAAATACGATGAGCACGGCAAATGGATGGACGGATGGGAGACGCGCAGAAAGCGGGTGGCCGGCAACGATTGGTGCATCGTGCGGCTCGGTCGAGCCGGTGTGATCAAAGGGTTCGATCTCGATACCACTTTTTTTACGGGTAACTATCCAGCCGCAGCATCTGTCGACGGATGTTTTTCGCCGGATGCCGAGATTTCAAGTGCGACCGTCTGGACTGAAATTATCCCGGCCCTCAATTTGAATGGGAACTTGCACCATTACCTACCGTTCGGTGGAAATCAGGCCTATACGCACGTTCGCCTGAACATTTACCCGGATGGCGGTCTAGCACGTTTTCGCGTTTACGGGCAGCCGCTCTGCGATTGGAAAAACTGCGATCGGAGCATTCTTTACGATCTTGCGGCGATGGAAAATGGAGGACACGTGGTAACGGCCAACGACCAGCATTTCGGTTTAGCAGACAATATGCTTCGGCCCGGGCGCGGCCTTCATATGGGCGACGGTTGGGAGACGCGTCGCCGGCGGGAGCCCGGCAATGACTGGTGTATTATCGCGCTGGGTCGCCCCGGCACGATCAGAAAGGTGGAAGTTGATACCAGCCACTTTAAAGGGAATTACCCGGATCGCTGTTCACTTCAGGCAGCCCGGGTGAGCGGGGGCACGGACGACTCCCTGATCTCGCAATCAATGTTCTGGCTGACCTTGCTTGGCGAACAGAAGCTGGAGATGGATCGGGTCCACTACTTTAGCAGCGAGCTAACAGATCTCGGATCGGTGACCCATGTCAGATTCAATATTATCACCGACGGCGGTATTTCTCGTCTACGTTTGTGGAGTGAGCTAACTTAGGATTGGATAGGCTTAGCGCCATTCCCCTGCAAGCCTGTATTTTGTTTACTCCCCCCCGAGCCACGCCAAGCAGTATGGGCAAAGCGAGGGACGCTTGCTTCTTCAAAGTTAGGCAAGCGGGGGTTTTACCGAAGGAGCAAAGCGGGGACGCTTCGCCTACGCTTAAAAATTCAACCCGATTCCCGAGGTAAAGACCAATTGCTGATTCTTGCCGTTATTTCGCGCTGCGACCGGATTATTGGTCTGAAAGAACGTGAGCGCCGCCGTCCATTGCCAGTCACCGTATGTCTTCGGAATGAATGCCAATTTGACCGTCGGAACAACCGAAACCGCAAAATAGCCGAAAGTGGGGCCGCCATAGAAGCGGTCGTCACCTAAACCGAGGGAAAGCGGAAAATCGACGTTGGTCGGGAAATTACCGCCTTTGATCAACTGGATGCCCGGAGTCACGTTAAACTCGAACAGGTTGCCTCGCGACTTAATGGCGCTGTTGTTGGTCAGTTCCTTTTGATAGACAAAACTTGGATGCAAAGCGAACGGGCCTAGGAGCGAGGTGTCGTTGTAAGTTACCTGAAACTCAAAATTGTTGATCGTAGCGAACGCATTGTTAGGGCTGAAAAAGTTTAAGCTGTAGAAGCTGAGATCGATGTTCTTTAAAACCACCACGTCTATGTTCGGGTTGACGTCGTACTCGTCCCAGCGTTTCAAGTTAGGCGTGGTACCTTCGTTTTTAGAGGTGATATTGTACCAAGTGAAAACGTTGAAGTTAAGCGCATTGATGAATCCATCTCCTTTGTAGAGATTGGTGAATAGAATCAGGTCAGTTTGCATATACGGCCCAAAGTTACCGTCATTGATGCCGTGCGAATAGTGGTAATCTTTGGTCGCGATAGTCTCTTGGAGAAATCCGTGGATGAAGTTGGATGGAGGCTCTACGATGGGCGCCGGTGTGGGCGTTGGCATTGCCACGCCGTCTCCGGCAAAGGCAGCATGGGAGAGCGTGAAAATGCAGGTTAAAAATGCAGCTAACAGAATTTTCAATTTATGCATAGTCGTCAGTCTCAATTGAAGGTGACCACGTCATGAGGTCGATCGAATGGCCTCTCAGCAAAGATTGTGCCATCCAGTTCAGGCCAGTTCCGGCGACTGAAGTTCCATGCTTACGCGTCAGCACGGGACAACTCTTGAAGCGCCTGGGGGATTTTGGCAGTGAGTTATATTATGCGCAAAATACAACAGTCTTTCGGTTTGACCTGTTGTGATACCTTTCGCCGTGGGCAAAAAAAGCACAGATGAATTACTAACTCCATGCCAATCCTCATTGCAGGCCGGTAGGCAGCGGCAATGGCACGATCTGTGCTCAGAAAATCTACTTTGCAAATTGGGAAAGCGACCGCTTGGGTAGGCGGCCGGGTAGGAGGGTCTGCCTAGTAAACTAACAAATGTTTTTTTAACATTAGCGGTTAGTTATAGGGTGCCCTGGATAACTAGAGTAAGTGTTTGCCGGTGATTCTGCGACCGGATGGAGAAGTACGATAGCAGCCAGGCACGAAGTGCCAGTGTTCTGCAGTTTGGAGATTTGCAATCCGTGGCCCGAAGTGGCCAAAAGAGCGTAGCCCAGGGTTTACCTGGGTTAGTCAAAAATAAATGTTTAGCCCTGAAGGGCTAAAAACGCGCACGCGATCCGGTTCAAAGGTTCCGAGCCGATTATCGCCGTATCTCATGGCCCCTTCAGCTTCAGGGCTAATTA
>DATHPI010000063.1:0-42921 GCA_035484035.1 Chthoniobacterales bacterium | reverse complement strand
TTTTTTTGCCTGCAACCGATGCGCTCAGGCCGGTACGTTGCGAGGTAAGAACATGACAAAATTAGACGAGAAGGAAGCTCTGAGCAGGGAGGAAAGGATGGCGGCCTTGGCTCACCTCTACCTGGAAATGCACCTGTCTTTTCAAGGTGCGATGGAAGCCGCTGCGGCGGATCTGGCGCATCTTGACGGTTCCCAGTTGGTCGCGGAAGCTGCCCAATGAGCCTGGCGGTTCTTCGAGAATCACCGCGATACGATGTCGCAGCCTCCATTGTGCGAGAGCTGCAGGAGCATACGTATGTGGCTTATTTTGCGGGCGGCTGCATCCGAGATGCGCTGTTGAATATTCCACCGAAGGACATCGATATCGCTACCAGCGCGAGCCCTGAACAGGTGCAAGCGCTCTTTCACAGGACAATTCCTGTAGGAATCCAATTCGGAGTGGTGCGTGTCCGGGTGGCTGAAATGGAATTTGAAGTAGCGACGTTTCGTTCTGACGGAATCTATCTGGATGGAAGGCATCCCTCCGCAATTCGGTTTTCGACGCCTGAGCAAGATGCCGCGCGAAGGGATTTCACGATCAATGGAATGTTTTACGATCCCTTGAGCGAGAGGCTCATCGACTACGTAACCGGTCGGGAGGATCTTGCTGGCAAGCTGGTCCGGGCCATCGGTCAGCCGTCCAGACGCTTCGCAGAGGATCGATTGAGGATGCTTCGC
Source organism: Chthoniobacterales bacterium (assembly GCA_035484035.1). Lineage (GTDB taxonomy): Bacteria > Verrucomicrobiota > Verrucomicrobiia > Chthoniobacterales > JAFAMB01 > JAFAMB01. The sequence goes on along the minus strand of DATHPI010000063.1, from coordinate 42,204 downwards.
GCGCTCCGATTTGCTGCGGTACTCGGGTTCGAAATTGAAGCCGGTACCTGGTCGGCAATCCGGGCGGACGCTCAAGAGATTGCGATCATCAGTCCGGAACGCATCCGGGATGAACTACTCAAGATGCTAGTGAACCCGAATCGCCTACGAGGCTTCGATCTCCTTGATCAGAGTGGACTCTTGGCGGTGATCCTTCCAGAGATTGAGGCCCTCAAGGGATGCGATCAACCGGAACAATTCCATCCTGAGGGGGACGTGTTTGTTCATACGCGATTAATGCTAAGCCTGCTAGCGCCGGAGGCGAGCGGACCCCAGGTACTTGCCGTGCTGCTGCATGATATTGGGAAACCGCGAGTGCGATCGTTCGACCCGGTTGATCGACGGATACGATTCAATGGGCACGACAGAGTGGGTGCGGAAATGGCCGAAAAGGTGATGACCCGCCTTCGCTTCCCGCGGCACGAGATCGATCAGGTAGTCGATGCGGTGAGCAATCACATGGTTTTCAAGGACGTCCGACAAATGCGTCCAGCTAAGCTACGGCGTTTCATGGCGCGTCCTCATTTTGGGATCGAGCTCGAGCTACATCGTATCGATTGCGCCGGTAGCCATGGAGACCTGGAGAACTATCATTTTCTAATTAACAAAGAGTCGGAGTTTGCCCAGGAACCACTTATCCCGGCCCGATTAGTGCGAGGCGACGATCTGATCGCAATGGGTTTGAAGCCGGGACCAAGAATCGGCGAATTGCTGGAGGCGGTGCAAACGGCCCAACTGGAAGGCGAAATCAAAACGCGCAGGGAAGCCCTGGAATTGCTAAGAACGATGCTGGAAGACTAAGCGGAAGTTGCCAGTGCCAGTTCTCAGTTGTCAGTGAATGAAATCACTATAGATGGCTGCTATTTTCGTGTCCTAATAAATTTCCCATCCACTTACAACCGGCTACAGACACTAAAATCCCCCTGACACCGACAACTGGCAACTGTGATGCGTTTTAGTCTTTGTGTTTTACTGCTAATTCTAACTCCTCTGGCAGGATACGGAGATGATAGTATTTTCCGACCGAGCGCTCGGTCACCGCGCTTGGACGAGATCATTTACTTCCTGATGCCCGACCGCTTCAATGATGGCGATCCCTCCAACAACAGAGGCCAAATGATGTCGACCGATCCGGAGGTAACCGGGTTTGATCCGGTCAACCCATCCTTTTTTCACGGCGGCGATTTGGCTGGGGTTTCTGCCAAGCTCGATTATTTACGTAACTTGGGGGCGACATCGATCTGGATGAGTCCGATCTTCGGGAATCTGACGGTCCAGAACTACGGAGATGGTGCGCCGTCAAAAGCTGGTTACCATGGCTACTGGGTGCTGAATTTTACGGATGTAGACCCTCATTTCGGTTCCAAGCAGGAGCTTCAAAATCTGGTCGAGGAGGCAAAAAAACGCGGGATAGGTACAATTCTGGACGTGGTGGCTAACCATACTGCGGACATTATTCGGCCAAAGAACGGGGCCCGCGATTACCAATACAAATTTTCCAAACCGTACCTCGACGCGAATGGGAACCCTTTTGATGATCGGGACTATATTCATCGGCCAGATTTTCCTCAACTTGACGTCAACAGAAGCTTCCCAGTACCGCCCACGTTCGCGAGGGAGGAAGATCGAACAATCAAGGTGCCGGGCTGGCTAAACGACCCGACGGTTTATCACAATCGGGGCGAAGCGTCGACGGGGGGCGAAAGTGCACAGTACGGAGATATCTCGGGGCTTGACGATCTATTTACGGAGCAACCACGGGTCGTCCGCGGCATGATTGATATCTACTCGGATTGGATCAAGGAGTTTGATTTCGTCGGATTCCGCTTGGACACAGTGAAGCATGTCAATAATGAATTCTGGCAAAGCTTTATTCCAGCGACCCAAGCCGCTGCACAGAGATTCGGAAGGAAAGATTTCCTTATATTCGGCGAGGTGTACGATCCCGACCCGGCGTTTCTTTCAGAATTTGTCCATCGGGCCAGCATGCCGTCAGTACTTGATTTCGGATTTCAACAGGCTGTTCAAGGTTTCGTGTCGGGAGGGGATTCGCCGGCCAAGCTTGCTGACTTTTTTGCCAAAGATGGCTTTTACACGACGCCGACGGTGAATGCCTACGGGCTTGTCACTTTTCTTGGAAACCATGATTTGGGCCGAATCGGCTACTTTTTATCCAATGATCTTAGTTCGGCACCGGACGACGAACTTCTGGCTCGGGATATTCTGGCGCACGCAGTGCTGCTGTTTACCCGGGGAATCCCGGTGATCTATTATGGCGACGAACAAGGTTTTACCGGCAAGGGTGGGGACGTCGCGGCTCGTGAGGATATGTTCGGATCAAAGGTGCCCGACTACGCCCAGGAAAAACGAATTGGTGGAGGAGATGGGGCAGCGCCCGCGTTCAACGAAGATCATCCGCTCTTTCGTGCCATCCGCGAAATGATTTTAGTCAGAAAGCAGAATCCGCCTCTGCAACGAGGTGTGCAGATTGTTCGATACGCGGATGCAAAGCCTGGGATTTTTGCGGTTTCCCGAATTGATCCGGAACGTCGCGAGGAAATGCTGGCCGTCTTTAACAATTCGGGCGAGACGAGCAAAGCGAACATCAAAGTCTTTTCATCGGCGGGCAATTGGGAACGGGTTTACGTCTCCGGAGCGAAAGGGATCACCTTTGGTCCTGGTCCCAATAACCAGCTGACGGTCGAACTTTCGCCTTGGTCGAGCCTGGTCTTGCGCAATCCGCAGCCAATCGAAGCTGGCACTGAGCGGCTCGGCGAGTTGCAGTTCAAAGTGAACCGTAACAGCGAAATTGACGAGCGATGGGAACTCAAGGCGGAGTCGTCATCTGACAAGGTGATATCGGTTGCCTTTGGTGTGCGGGTCAAGGGAGAGACAGATTACAAGTTTCTCGGTAACGCGGATGCTCCTCCTTATCGGGTTCTGCCCACTTGGGACGAGGTTCCTGACGCGCCGGATCTCGAATTTAAAGCGGTCGCTCGCGACCTATTCGGTGCCGAAACGAGCACGGACTTTGAATGGCAGCGCCGTAAACGGTTTAAAAAGACGGAATGAATTTTTCTTCTGCGTGGCCGAATTCCGTCACTTTGCGTCGTTCGGTCGGAGCCTCACCCTGCTTAAACACTCACTTTTTGCGTCCGACCAAAGGAGCCGAGGATCAGGAGACCTGCGGCGATGCAAATGCAGGAGTCAGCGACGTTAAACGATGGCCACGAATATTCGCTAATATAAAAGTGCAGAAAATCAGTCACCGCCCCGCGAAAAATCCGATCGGTCACATTTCCAAGGATGCCGCTGGCGAGTAATCCGAATGATATTTTAGTGATGTTATTCAGCCGTTGCTCCGTTTTGGGCGCGCGGGAATCGCGGATTAAAAGGAAAACAACCACCGCCAGTGCTGCCAGCGCCAATCCGATAAAGAAGAAATTGTTTCCGGTGAACAGGCTGAACGCCGCACCCGTATTTGAAGCATGAACCAGGCTGAAGAATCCTGGGATGATCGGGATTTCAGCACCGTACGGAATATTCTGGCGCACAAGCCACTTGGTGAGCTGATCCAGGACAAAGAGGGGCAGTCCAAGAAAAAACAAATATTTCATTGGGCGACGGCCAACTCGCTGACGACTGCGGCGCATCGGTCACAGAGAGTCGGGTAGCTGGGCTGAATTCCGACGGTTGGTTTGTGGCGCCAGCACCGTTCGCAGCGCGGATAGAAAGTTTTCGTGACGACAGCATTCGATTCGCCGTTGGTGGCCATGAGATCGATTTGGCTGAGGATCAAGAACTCCTCGAGATCGCTGATTTTCAATTGATGGATTCGATGTTCCCGGGGCAGTGAGAGGACTACGTGGGCTTCCAGCGCATTTCCGATCTGCTTTTGCTGGCGCGCTATTTCAATCGCTTGGGCAACGATCGAACGGGCCTCCAGCAGAGCGTCTGCGTCAGCGAGGACACCGGCGTCGATCTGCGAAGGATCGAACTCCGGAAATCTTTCGAGATGGATGGAGGTTGATCGGCCAAAGAACTTCCAGGCTTCCTCAGCCGTGAAAACGAGGATTGGAGCGATCAACCGTGTCAGGGTGTCGAAGGCCTGGTGGAGGACTGTTTGCGTCGCGCGCCGGCGGTGGGAGGCGGGAGCGTCACAATACATCCGATCCTTGGTGATATCGATGTAAAGGCTGCTCAGGTCGACGGCGCAAAAATGATTGACCGCGTGGTAAACTTTGTGAAACTCGTATTGTTCGTAAGCCTCCCGGCATTGGGCAATCAGCTGCTGAAGGCGCGAGACCACCCATCGATCGACGAGGGTGAGATCTGTCACCTGGTCTTTCGCGGGATTAAAATCGTAAAGATTGGCCAGGAGGATTCGAAGCGTATTCCTGATTCGACGGTAGGTGTCACTGAGTTGACCGAACATGGCCTCCCCGAACGGAACCTCGTCGGTGTAGTTAATGCTGGAAACCCATAAGCGGACGAGATCCGCTCCGTACTTACGGACGTAATGTTCCGCCTCGGTGGGTTTGGTATACCCCCCCTGGTCTGACTTGGAAATCTTCCTGCGGCTATCAACATCCACTACGAAAGCGTGAGTGATGACTTCGCGATAGGGCGCTTCTCCATAAAGAGCCACGCTGGTGATCAAAGAGGAGTTGAACCACCCGCGATGTTGATCGGTCGCCTCGAGGTAGACGTCGGCCGGCCAGTGCAGCGCAGGGTGCCGGCGCAGGACGGCTTCATGGCTCACCCCGGAATCAATCCAGACATCCAAGGTGTCGTTTCGCCGGGAGAGCGATTTTGGCAAGCCGAGCTCCTCTGCGAGTTCGGCATCCGCGAGCTCATACCAGACGTTCGTACCCCGTTGTTCGACCAGATCGGCCAGCTTCCGAATCCAGCCTGGATTCAAAATTGGCTGTTTGCCGTCGTAAAAAACGGGAAGAGGCACACCCCAGCTGCGCTGTCTCGAAATGCACCAGTCCGGGCGGGACTCGACGGTCGCATAGATTCGATTTCGGCCCCAGTGCGGAAGCCATTTCACTCGGTCGATCGATTTCAGGGCGGCAGGCTTTACGAGATCAATCCGAATAAAGAACTGCTCGACGGCGCGAAAAATGACGGGTGTTTTGGAACGCCAGCAATACGGGTAAGTATGAGGATGATCGTTCACCGCCAGCAAACGTCCCACCTCGGAGAGGCGCTGAATCACATCTTTGTTAGCATCAAAGACATATTTTCCAACCCATTCCGGAACTCCGACTTCTTCTGTATAGCGACCGTCATCGTCAACGGGAGAGAGCAGAGGAAGACCGTACTTTAGTCCGATTTGGTAGTCTTCCTCGCCATGACCCGGCGCGGTGTGCACGCAGCCTGTTCCGGCGTCCAGCGTCACATGGCTGCTTAGCAGAACGATCGAGTCACGGTTCAGGAAAGGATGGTGGCAGCGCCATTTCTCCATTTCAGCGCCGGCAAAAACTCCGAACGGATCGCCCGCCGGCTTCCATCCGGTCTCCTTCTCGAAATGACTCACCAGCTCTCTTGCCATGAGCAGTACCCTTGGTTGCTGTTGAGCGGGATGCCGAAATTCCTGGACCAGATATTTGTAATCGGGATGAACGGTGATCGCCAGGTTCGCTGGAATTGTCCACGGGGTAGTAGTCCAGATGGCGATTGAAGCTTTTCCCGCATACGGTCCGCTCTCAATCGGGAACTCGACATAGATAGAAGGATCTGTTCGGTCCTTGTATTCCACTTCGGCTTCCGCGAGTGCGGTCTGGGCTCCGGTGCTCCAGAAGACCGGCTTTTTGCTTTGATAAACCAAATCCTTCTCCACCAATTCGGCAAAAACGCGAAGAATGACTGCTTCGTAGGAGGGGTCAAGCGTCAGATAGGGATGTTCCCAATCTCCGAATACGCCGAGCCGACGAAATTGGCGTTTTTGAATATCGATGTATTTGCGGGCATAAACCTCGGATCGCTGACGGACTTCGAGTGGAGAAAGGCCTCTGGATTCCTTAACGACTTTGTACTCGATCGGCAGCCCGTGACAATCCCAGCCAGGGATGTAGGGTGCCCTGAAACCGGCCATCGACCGGCTCTTCACGATGAGGTCCTTCAGTATCTTGTTGAGCGCGGTGCCCATGTGGACATCGCCGTTCGCAAAAGGGGGGCCATCGTGCAGAACGAATAAAGGATCGTTTTGGCGTGCTTCCTGAATCTGTTCATAGATTCTCTCTTCGTCCCATCGGGCCAGAATTTCCGGTTCCCGGCTGGAGAGATTGGCCTTCATCGGGAAGTCTGTCTTCGGCAGATTCAGTGTCTCTTTGTAGTTCATTCGAAGGACACGAAAATTAGCATCAAATAGGGAGCGAGCAAATAATCAGGAGTCAGGATTCAGGAGCGCCCTGTGGGCACGTACGCGTGAAGATTCTGGAGTTCGCCTGGCTCCAGACTTCTGAATTCTGAATCCTGAGCCGGCTCCTGGCTTCTTGGCCTCTTGGCTTCTATAATGCGTGCTAAGGAGCAATGAGATGGTCTTTTAAAGTTGGGCTGATCGGCGGGATCGAGGTCCGGATACATGTTACCTTTTTCCTGCTCCTGGCCGGTTTGGCCTCCTTTTACGGCGCACAAGGCGGGATTTTCGCGGGACTGACCGTTCTGATCCTTTTCCTCCTGATATTCCTTTGCGTGTTGTTGCATGAGTTTGGCCACGCCTTCGCGGCAAAAGCTTACGGGATACGGACAGTCGACATTACCTTGCTGCCAATTGGCGGCGTAGCGCGAATGGAACGGATGCCGGAAAAGCCGGTCCAGGAATTGGTGGTCGCTATCGCGGGTCCGTTGGTGAACGTGGTCATTGCGAGCGCCCTGGGGATTGCACTGGCTGTCAAAGGGAACCTGGACTTCCACGAACTTTGGCATCCGACCAACGCGCTTTCCCTGTTGCTTTATGTCAACGCGATGATGGTGTTTTTTAACCTGATCCCCGCTTTCCCATTGGACGGAGGCCGGGTCCTTCGCGCGCTGCTGGCGATGAAGTTTAGTTACGCGCGTGCAACGCAAATTGCCAGCATCGTCGGTCAAGCACTGGCTTTGCTGATGGGTGCCTGGGCGTTTAGCAAAGGGATGTTTTTATTGTCGGTGATCGCGATTTTTATTTATATGGCCGCCGAAAGCGAAGCGTTATTTGTGCAAATGCGTTTCGCGACGTCGGGTATTCCGGTCTCCAGCGCAATGGTGACCCGATTCGATACCTTGAACCATCATGCGACTCTCGACCAGGCGATTGACGCACTGCTCGGCACCTCTCAGCACGAGTTTCCGGTGCTAGATGATAACGGTGGTTTTGCGGGCTTATTGACGAAGCACGATCTGCTGGTCGCTTTGCGCAAAGCAGGTCCTGAAATGCCGGTGCGTGACGTGATGATTACCGGATTGCCGGCCCTCCTACCGCACATGAGTCTTGAACAGGCGTACTCGATGACGAAAGAAGCGAAAGTCACCGCCTTGCCCGTCCTCGATAACGGGGGGCAGTTGGTCGGTTTGTTCACGATCGAAAACGTCAGTGAATTGATCATGGTTCAAAGCGCGCTCGCCAAAAAATGGAAACGGAAAAATTAGAAGAAGGAATTCAGGAGTTCAGGAGTTGCAGGAGTTGCAGAATCCGGGGCACCTGACTTCTAAATTCTCTGCAACAGCGAGACTCGCCGAACGCAAGTTGCTTCTAGAATCTTCACGGGCGCCAGTCTTTGGTTTGCTTCTGTAACTCCTGAACTCCTGCAACTCCTGTGTTACTTCTTCTCAACGGAGATGCCACTCAGGTTTTCAAATACCTTGACGACGGAAGCGTCGTCTTGATTGCCGAGGCCGGAAGCGGCCGCCGCTAGAAAAAGTTGATGGGCAATCGCCGCCATCGGAAGCGGGAACCGTAATTCGTGTGCTACATCCAGAACGATCCCGAGGTCTTTGACAAAAATATTAACTGCGCTCAGAGGAGTAAAGTCACCCTTCAGCATGTGTGGAACGCGATTGTTAAACATCCACGAAGAGCCGGCGCTGTTCGAAATGACGTCAAAAAGCACCTGCGGATCAACTCCTGCACGGGTACCGAAGGCCATCGCTTCAGCTGCCAGCACGATATGAGACCCGGCGAGCAATTGGTTCACAGTTTTGACGATTGAACCCAGACCGGGCTCCGTGCCGATGCGATAAATTTTCGCTGCCATGGCCTGAAGAACCGGTTCCCCTGTTTCGAAGGCTTCGTCGCTTCCTGAAGCCATAATTGACAGGCCGCCCGATTCGGCGCCCACCACGCCGCCGCTGACCGGAGCGTCAATGAAAAGGTGGCCTGATTCGGCCAGACGTTTCCCAAGACCGCGGCTGAAGGCGGGAGACACTGTGCTTGTCGCGATGACGACGCTTTTGGCCGGGAGATTCTTCAGCGCCCCGTTTTCGCTGAACAAAACGGATTCGATCTGTTCGGCGTTGACCACCATGGCGACAAAGACGTCCGCGTCGATCGCAGCGCTGGCCGGCGAGTCGCACCATTCACCGCCCGCGGCTGTCCATCGTTCTTTGATCTCTGCTCGAGTATCGACTGCTCCAACCTGAAACCCTTTTTTGAGCAACTGCGTCGCCATCCCCATCCCCATGGCGCCAAGGCCGACGAATCCAACTTTTTTTGCTTTAGGCATAAGACGTTTTGGACAGCCATCCCAAACCTTCTTCGGTACGGCCTTTAGGTCGATATTCGCACCCGATCCATCCCGAATATCCAAGGGAGTCCACCAGCCGGAAGAGGTGCGGGAAATTCACTTCGCCCAGGTTTGGTTCGGCTCGATCCGGCACCCCGGCTACCTGGAAGTGCCCGATCTTTGAGAAAAATTTCTCTGTTCGACGTGTTAGATCGCCGCCCATGATCTGGGAGTGATACCAGTCGAATTGAATTTGCAGGGCAGGGCGTGAAATCTCATTGAGAATGCCGTCTGCCTGTTCGACGGTGGTCAGAAAGTAACCCGGGAAATCCCGGGTATTGATCGGCTCAATCAGAATGGAACGGCCAGAGTTTTCCACCTTGTCCAACGCGTATTCGAGGTTGGTTAAAAACGTGCGGTGGGCCGTAGATTGATCTAAATCTGCGGTGATCCCCGACATGACGTGGATTCGCTTACAATCCAGAGTATCCGCGTACTCCATCGCCACGGCAAAACTCTCGCGAAACTCTTTTTCGCGTCCGGGCAAAGCGGCCAAGCCTCGTTCGCCCGCACTAAAGTTACCGGGCGGCGCGTTCATCAGCACCAATTCCTGGCCGCTCGATTGAAGTGCCGTTCGGATCTCCGATGCCGGATGATCGTACGGGAAGAGGATTTCAATCCCTGTAAATCCAGCACTAGCCGCTGCGGTAAATCGATCTGAGAACGGCTTCTCCTGAAAGAGCCACGAAAGGTTGGCATTGAATCTAGGCATATTTATTCAGAATTCAGAACACAGGATTCAGGAGTCAGGAGATTTCGGTGGAGCTGCTGTTCCACGCTGACGCTGAACGTTTTCGGTTCAAGTTTCCCACTGGGCTCCGAAAGTTTCGCATAGCTCTTGGATCTGTGACTTGTCGAGGGTCCGGATTTTTTGGTTGTGGAGAAGAAGCATGAGCTTGGATGTTTCCTCGAGCTCTTCGATCGCGTGCATGGCGGAATCCAGATCGTTGCCCGACACCACCGGGCCGTGATTGGCTAAAAGGACGGCCGCGTGCTTTTCCGCGTGTTTCGCAATCTCGTTGGCCAGAGATTTGTCGCCGGGCCGAAAATAGGGAATGAGCGGCAGCTTTCCGACGCGCATAACGAAATAGGGCGTAATGGGTGGTATGCAACTTGCCGGGTTAAGCCCATCTAAGCAGGAAATAGCGGCGGCGTAACTGCTGTGGAGATGGACAATGGCGCCGCTTTGCAGGCGCTTTTGATACATCGCGAGATGGAGAAAGTATTCCTTGCTGGGTTTGGCACCGGAGACCAGATTTCCGTTCCAATCCAGCTTGGAGAGGCTTGCTGGATCGAGCTCTCCGAGACTTGAGTTCGTGGGAGTCAGCAACCAGCCTTCCTCAAGGCGGGCGCTGATATTGCCGCTACTCCCGGGACTCAATCCACGCGTGTAAAGACTTCGTCCGATCGCGACGATCCGCTCCCGTATCTTTGATTCGGTGCTCATTGAGTTGATCCGAGAAGTTGCCAGGCGTTCACGAAAAATTCTTCTGATCCGAAGTTTCCTGATTTGAGCGCTAGAGTAATCTCTCTACCGGCACCCGAAGCCAGGGTCCAGGGCACTCCGGGATCGATCTCCGGCCCGATGCGCAAAAGGTCCAGACCAAGCTGAGTGACGACCGCCCCGGAAGTTTCGCCCCCGGCCACAATCAGTTGCAAGATTTCGTCATCGACAAAATGGGCGGCGACTGCTGCGAGAAACTTCTCGCACAGGTCTCCGGCACGAGCGCCGCCCAAGATTTGCTGATTGGATGCGATTTCATCCGGGGATCCACTGGTGTAGACCACCAAAGGGTGCGGACTGGACCGGTGCTGTTTTGCCCAACTCAGCACTTTTTCGAGCATGGTTTCGAATTGGGCGGCAAGCTCCTCTGGGGTAACTCTGAAGTGAGGATAAAGTTTTTTGGCCACCTCAAGCTGCTTCAAAGTCATTCGTGAACAGCTTCCAGCCAGAATCGCTCTTCGCCCGGAAGATGGGATCGATTGAGCGGCCTGGCCCGTTTGCAGGCCAAAGGACTTTCCCAATCCAAGGGCAAGTCCGGAACCGCCCGTCACCAATTTTAAATCTTTTGCTGCTCCGGCTAAAACCACCAGGTCTTCATTGGAAGTCGCATCGGTGATGGCCACCGTTGCTGGTTGGCCGATACGCGAGGCAAACGCTTGCAAAACCGATTTTTCGCCTTTTCGAACCAGATCGAGGCGGATCAATTCGACCGCCAGGGTTGTTTGGGCAGCCAAAACCCGCATGATGTTCGGATCGGTCATAGGAGTGAGCGGATGATGCTGCATGCCGCTCTCGTTCAAGAGTTGATCGTGGACGAAGAGATGGCCGCGGTAGACCGTTCGTCCGTTGTCTGGAAAGGCGGGACAGGCAATGGTAAAGGAGGCACCGAGTTCCCGCAAAAGCAGCTCTATGACTGGACCGATATTCCCGCGAGGGGTCGAGTCAAACGTTGAGCAGTATTTGAAATAGAATTGACGGCAACCGATCGACATCAACCAATGCAGAGCTTCCTTTGATTCGCGCACAGCTTGTTCGACGGGACAAGTGCGTGTCTTCAGAGCTACGACTACGGCATCGATCTTTTCGAGCTGGCTAGGTGATTTCGGGATACCAATAGTCTGGACCGTCCGAAAACCGCTTTTCACCAGATTGTTGGCTAAATCGGTTCCTCCGGTGAAATCATCTGCGATGCAGCCTAGGAGGGGCATAGGGGGAACGGGTCGGCGTGTCGGCGTGACGGCGGTGGAGTGGTGGAGTGGTGGGGGTTTTTCTTCCGACCACGATCAAAGCATGATACCGCCCCAAACGGAAGAGGAAAGAGTTACGCCGATACGCCGACACGTTTCCCCTACGGGCGGGATCCCGTTGCGGAGCACGATAGCCAAGCCTCCAACGCGGATCGGAGTTCAGCAGATCGAACCGGCTTACTGAGGTAACTATTCATCCCGGCCGCCAAACACTTTTCGCGTTGCCCCGGCATCGTGTGGGCTGTCAAGGCGATGATGTGCATCGGCGATTTCCATGGGCATGGCGAGTCGGAGCAGTTCTCCAATTGGCGTATGACCTCAGTCGCCTTGTAGCCGTCCATCTCCGGCATTTGGCAATCCATGAAAATGACGTCGTAAGGAGCGCGTTGCAAGGCCTCCAACACTTCCCAGCCATTTGCCACGGCATCGGCGCGGTAGCGCATTTTTCGTAATTGCGCGATGGCCAATGTCTGATTGATGAAATTGTCTTCCGCTAACAGGATGCGCGGTCTATTGAACTCTCTTCTAGTCCCGGTCAACCCCAAGGAAGGGATCTTCCTGGCTGGGATGCGAGCGGGTTCTAGAATTTTGGCGCTGCTGCGACCCGGATCGATCCTCGAAAGATCCGCGATGTCGTTGATGATCGTGAGGAGCGCTTCGGCATTGCCCCGAAGCGTTTCGGTAACCTCCCGCTGCTGTGGATTCAGGCCGCCGTCGAGCAAGAAACCGGTCATGCCAATCACGCCGTTCATCGGAGCGCGGATCTCGTGGCTCAGGTTGCCGAGGAACACTTCCTTGGCCCGGGCCGCCTCCTCCGCCGCTAGCATGGACACCGACGCTTCAACGAAGGATTTCAACGCAGGTGGTGCGGGCTCATTCCCGACGGAAATTCCAGGTGTGAGCGCAGTGCTGATCGATCGGAAGACATTGCTAGGCATGCGGCGGGCCATATTAACCCGTCATATAACAGGCATTAATTCTATATTCTCAATAGTTACTGTTGTCAAGGATCTGTTGTTCATTCCTTGCCCTGATCAGGTCCCAGTGCGCGTCCGCGGAACCAAATTTCATGGCATGCAAAACCGGGGACTTGGCCTACTGTAGACCGCATGGTACTACAGGAGACCATCCGCACCGAGCGACTGATCCTGAGACCGTTTACCTTGACTGACGCACCGCAGGTCAAAGCGCTGGCCGGTGATTGGAGAATTTACGAAACAACGCTCTGCGTTCCCTATCCGTATCTGGATGGGATGGCGGAATCGTGGATCTCGATGCATCAGAGATATTTTTACGAAGGGCTAGGTGTGGTCTTCGCGATTTGCCTGTCGAATGGAGTCCTGATCGGGGCTGCCTCCCTGAGCAGGGATGGCCAATTCAATCGCGCAGAACTCGGTTACTGGATTGGGGTCGCCTATTGGAATCGCGGTTATTGCACAGAGGCGGTTAAAGTCATCGTCGAATACGGCTTTAGAGCTCTTTCCTTCCACAAAATTTCCGCGAGACATTTTGTCGGTAATCATTCGTCCGGTCGCGTGCTGCAAAAAGTTGAGATGAGGCACGAAGGAGTGCTCCAAGACGACGTGACGAAAGACGGAAAATTCCTCACAGTAGAACTCTATGGAATTGTGAATCCGAACGAGGCTATTCCGGCGCGAAGCCGTGACGGAGCGTATTTTCGGTGACGACGCGAGGGAACATAAAATTGAGCAGGTATTCTGGGCCACCGGCCTTCGTTCCTCCTCCGGACATTTTGAATCCGCCAAATGGGTGCCGCCCGACGATCGCACCTGTAATAGAGCGATTAATATAGAGATTTCCGACCATAAATTCCGCACGCGCGCGCTCGATGCTTTGTGGGCTGCGGGAGTAAAGGCCCCCAGTGAGAGCGAACGGCGTATGATTGGCAATCTGGATGGCTGTTGATAGATCTTTAACGTTCATTATCGCGAGAACGGGGCCGAAAATCTCTTCCTGTGCCAGTCGCGCGGTCGGTTCGACCCTATCGAAGATCGCCGGGGCAATGTAAAATCCTTCCAATCCGACAGGCACTTGGGCCTGAAACAGGCAACGATGCTCGTGTTTACCCAGCTCAATGTATCCTTGGACTTTCTCAAAGGAATCGCGATCGATGACGGGGCCGATGTCGGTATTCGGGTGGTCCGGCAATCCGATCCTAAGCGCGGCGACCGCCTCCGTGAGGCGAGGAATGAGTCGTTGGTGAACGTTGTCGACCGTGATCAGTCGCGATAAGGCGGAGCATTTTTGACCCTGGAAACTAAAGGCCGACTGGATGATACCGAGGACGGCTTCATCGAGGTCGGCGTCAGTATCGACGATCATCGCGTTTTTTCCGCCCATTTCGCATATCACCTTCTTCAAGTTTCGTTGATCCCGGTGAGTGACTGCGGCTGTTCCCCAGATGAGCGTCCCAACTTCGCGCGACCCGGTAAAGGCGATCAGGTCGACGTCAGGATGAGCGACCAGGAGTGATCCGACATCTTCCCCAGTTCCGCAAACCAGGTTGGTGACGCCGTCGGGCAATCCAGTTTCTTGGAGGAGGTTCATAAAGATGGCTCCCAGCACAGAAGACTGTTCCGCTGGTTTGATCACGACGGTGTTTCCCGTCACAAGTGCGGCGACCGTCATCCCGCACAGAATGGCCAGTGGAAAGTTCCAAGGAGCGATAATGGCGGCGACCCCGCGCGGCAAATGGCCTTCGATGCTGACTTCTCCGGGCAAATCTTGGGTTAGGCGGCCTCCATCGAGCCGGCGCATCTCGTGAGAATAAAATGTGCAGAAGTCAATCGCTTCCACAACGTCCGCGTCGGCTTCTTCCCAGGTTTTTCCAACTTCAAAGACTTCCCAGGCGGCAAGCTCATGGCGCGCCGCACGCATTTTGTCGGCCAATCGCTCGATGTATTTGCATCGGGATTCCACGGGAGTCCTCCGCCAGGTGGAAAAAGCTTTCCTGGCAGCAGCCACGCTATGCACCACCTCGTCGGTCGACGCGAGGGCAATTTGGCCCACCACCTGCCGTGGATGTGCCGGATTGAACGATTCCAATTGGCGCCTTCCAACCAGTTTTTTGCCGTCGATTAAGAGCGGATAGGACTTCCCCAGTTTCCCGCGAACAGCATCCAGGGCCTGGCCCATTCTGGTCCGGGCGGCGCCGTTGGCGAAATCGGAAGGCGGCTCATTGCGAAATAGACTTTTTTGAGCCGGGGCGACTTGGACTTTTGCGGCGATCTTTCCGTCTGCAGAGTCACCGCTCTTAGGCGCCATTGGCGGACGATCTGTGACTTGCAAAACCGGGTCGATCAATAACTCGGTGATGGACTTGTTTGCGTTAAATGTGGCTCTCAGAAAACCCTCATTGGAAGTGTTTTCCAGCAGTCGCCGGACCAGGTAAGCCATCCCCGGAACGAGTTCCCCGATCGGGCAATACTCGCGGACGCGGTAGCCGAGTTGGACGAGAGCGCGTCTGATCGGTGTGGCCATCCCATAAAGCATCTGAAATTCAAAGTCTGCGGGATGAATGCCGAGTTTGTGTGCGTAGGACGCTGCATGGGCAATGGTGCGCACATTGTGTGACGCAAAGGCCGGGTAGACGATGTCATGATTCTCCAGAAGCAGACGGCTAATGCGCTCGTAGTTGGCGTCGGTTTCCGGTTTTGAAAGGTAGACAGGGACGTCCCAAGTCCGTTGAGCGGCGACGACTTTTTCGAAATCCCAATAGGCCCCTTTGACGAGCCGGATGGTGAATGGGCGGTTTTCGCGGCGCGCCCAACTCAGCATTTTTTCTGTATCGGCATAGGAGTCGCGCAAGTAGGCCTGAATGACGAAACCATCGCGAGGTGAATGCGCCAGGTCCGGTTCATTTGAAAGCTTTTTAAAGAGCTCCAGAGTGAGCTCTTTCAGCCCGTAATGCTCCATGTCGAGGTTTATCGACGCGCCGAGCTGGCTTGCTTGAAGGGCGATGGGCTTAAGGCGTTTCATGATGTCCGCGATACTGCCCTGAGGATCGGCGGCTTGGACGCGGGCACAAAGAGCGGATATCTTGACAGACACGTTGACCAGCGGTGGCTCCGATGCGGCCAGTGGACCCTCCACTTTCCAAGAGCGGGTGCCTTCAGCGAGAAAATCGAGGAGCTCCCGGTATTTAACCGCAAATTCGTCTGCTTCCCGATCGCTGACGACCGCTTCGCCCAGAATATCCACGGTAAAGCGAACGCCTTGGGCCCAATTTCGGCGAAGGTTGGGAAAGGCAGATTTTCCGTCTCTGCCGCAAATAAAAATACTCGCCATCGCCAGCACGTTTTGTCGGATGAGATGCGCGGGCATAGTTGGAAGGAACCGGCCGAAGGCGAGAGCGCTCCGGAGCACGCCGGAAGCCGGCGTCTTGACCTTACTGAGGTACTCCGCCATGTGCCCGACGACGTCGCCCGACGAGGTCAGGGTGGGCAGAACATCGACAAATCTGAACATCTGTGTCTTGAAGACCGGATCTCGCATCGCCCATTCCATCAGGCGTCCATAGAAATCTTTGCTTCCGAAGGCGTTGTGAGCGCCCTTGTCCTTGTCAATGAGGGCAAAGATCTCCCGGCCCAGTTCTTCGATTTCCAATTGAATCGTCCCGATATTACTCATGGAGTGCGGCTGAAGCTGACGAAAGCAATATTACTGGCAAAGCAAAAGATAGCTAATTCAGGAGACAGGAGTTCAGGAGTTCAGGAGTGATGGAGTGGTGGAGTGGAGCGTCTAGTGATTTGTGTTGTCTCCTGGGAGCGATATCTGACGCTCGATGAAGTGCTCGGTGACGACCCGGCCGGGTCCCCGCTTTTACTACCTGAATGGAGAGCTCGAGATCATGACGACTTCCAACGAGCACGAACGGATCAAAGAAATGGATCAGGGACCTAATGGTCGTCTATTTTGAGGAAGCCGGCATCGAAATCATGCCACGCTGGTGCGCAAAGCAATGTTCATGGCAGCAGGCTCGTCGCGCCTTCCGCGCCGGCTTCGCCGCATCCCATGATGCGTGCCGCAGTTCCTTAATCCGCTTTAAGACGCGGAGTCTTCGTCCATTCTGCAACTCCTGAACTCCTGTTTTTCAGGCTTTCGAACTTGCGCGCCAGCCCCGGAATATTTCCAAGCCGGCCGGAATCATCGAGACCACCACAATCGCAAATATCACCACCGAGAAATTCTTTTGCACGAAGGGGATATTCCCGAAAAAGTGGCCAATCAAAACGACGCCGAAGACCCAAACGAATGCTCCAATGACGTTGTAAGCAAAAAATTTCCGGTAGCTCATGGAACCCATTCCGGCCACAAACGGAGCAAAGGTGCGAATCAACGGAACGAACCTGGAAAGCAGGATCGTTTTGGCTCCATGCCGTTCGAAGAAAGCGTGCGTTTGCTCCAGATGCTTCCGGTTGAAAACACGACTCTGCGGGTTGCTGAAAAGCCTCTGACCGATTTTGTTCCCAATCCAGTAATTCACGGTGTGCCCGAGAATGCCGGCGACGGTCAGCAAAAAAAGGATGGCCGGCAGATTCAAAGGCCCATTTTGAGCGGTCAGTGCCCCGATCGTAAACAAAAGGGCATCTCCCGGGAGAAACGGAGTCACCACCAGCCCGGTCTCCGCAAAGATAATCAGGAAGAGCAGCGCGTAGATCCATATCCCATAGGAATCAGCCACGTCACGAAGTGAGACATTCAGGTGCAGGATGAAATTGAAGAAATTTTTGAGCCAATCCATAGGGCGAAAACGGCACATGGATCGGTCATCGGGCGAACCTCTGCAACTAAAATGAAAAAAACAGTTCGTAGAATTAATTTAAACGTTCCGAATAGCAACCGCGTCTATACCTTCGAACGAACAAGCAAAGAGGGGAAGTTCCGGGAGGGCTGGCGACAGTGAGCTCGTGACTGATGCGAGAGGGTGTACTTGAAAGGATTGAACTAATGAAGAGACGCAAATTGACAAATCGGCCATTGTGCCTGGGAGATCTAATTTTAGCCGTCAGTTCTTATTCTGACTCACAGGAGGAAACTGTCGCGACGGTGGCTGATCTTCTTGCCTCGGGCCAGGTGAGATTGATGAATAACGGGCGCCAGGTCAGAGCACGAGTTCGATAAAAAAATCGAGGGGGGCGAGTGGGATCAAAAAATGCTTTCCATCCGCTCTGTGGGCTTTAACGTGGCCCGGTGATTTCACGATATTCCCGACCCCGCATGCGGGAGATCTGGGACGATTCCTGTAAATATTCGATTTGGCTGGAAATTGAGGTCCTGGCGTGCGAGGCGATGGCCGAGCTGGGACTGATCCCTGAGGCAGACGCTCAGGCGATTCGCGCTCGCGGGAAGTTTTCCGTTCCCGAAATTCTCGAAATTGAGAAACGAACCAATCACGACGTGATTGCGTTTCTGGAAAACGTCGCTTCATACATTGGGCCTGAAGCCCGGTGGATGCATCAAGGGTTGACCTCCTCCGACGTTCTCGACACCGCGCTGGCGGTCCAGCTTGTCCGCTCGTGTGATATTCTTCTGGAAGATGTCGCCAAGCTGAGGGAAGCAGTCGGTCAAAAGGCGCGTCAGTACAAGGAGACACCGATGATTGGCCGCAGCCACGGCATTCATGCGGAGCCCATTACTTTCGGGTTGAAAATGGCGCTCATGTACGATGAATTCGGCAGGGCCGAACAACGGCTGGAGGCCGCGCGCAAAGAGGTGGCGGTTGGAAAGTTGAGTGGTGCAGTGGGGACCCACGCGCATCTGGATCCCAAGGTGGAGGCGCGCGTCTGCGAGAAACTTGGGTTAAAGGCAGATCCGTTGTCGACCCAGGTTGTCCAGCGCGACCGACACGCGCAGTTCAGTGTAAATCTCGCTGTCGTCGCCTCCAGTATGGATCGATGGGCAACGGAGTTCAGACATTTGCAGCGAACCGAGGTGCAAGAGCTGGAGGAGTATTTCAGCCCGGGGCAGAAGGGAAGTTCAGCCATGCCGCACAAGAGAAATCCGATCACGGGTGAACGACTCAGCGGACTCGCACGCGTGATCCGTGGAAACGCGGTCGCGGCGCTTGAAAATGTGGCTTTGTGGCATGAGCGAGACATCAGCCACAGCAGCGTTGAGCGGATTATCTTTCCGGATTCCTGTATTCTGATGGATTACATGCTCGCCACACTGACCGACCTGGTTGACGGGCTCCAGGTGTATCCTCACCACATGCTGGAAAACCTGGGAATAACTAAAGGCCTTTATTTCAGTCAATCTATCTTATTGGAGCTGACGCGAAGGGGCCTCGAACGCAAAACGGCGTACGAAGCCGTTCAGCGAGCTGCGATGGCAACGTGGCAAAGCCAGGATGATTTCTTAACCGAAGTCAGGAAAGTTCCGGCGATCACGTCTTTGATCCCGCCCGCCGAGCTCGATCAACTTTGTTCGCTGGAACAACATTTCCGCTACATCGACCAGGCCTTCCGGGACGTGGGGCTGTAGGAAGTTGGCAGTGTCAGTTGCCGGTTGTCAGCGTCGGATCTTAAGAAGTTGCCAGTTTCCACTGACAACTGGCAACTGACACTGGCAACTTCCTGAGGAACGTGATAGTCTGCGCGCTTAATTGACCGGTATGTTTCGTCGTATTCTCCCGATTATGCTTGTCCTGCCACTGCTGGTGGCGGGTTGTAAAAAAAGTTCGACGCTCGCAAAATTGGAGGCGTCTGCCACTCCAGGAGCGTCGGTGCCACTTGCGCAGGCGACGCCCACACCCACGCCGCCACCCGCGATCGATCGCTCAGCGAAGGTGATCGTATTCTGCTATCACAGGTTCGAAGATAATCCGCGCGACACACTAGCAATCGCCCCGGCGGAATTTCGTGTGCAGATGAAGCAGTTAAAGGATGATGGCATTGCAGTGATCCCAATGAAGGATCTGCTGGCATGGAGGCGTGGAGAGAAATCAATTCCTCCGAAGAGCGCTGTGATAACGATCGACGACGGCTATGTGTCCGGATTTTCGGTGGCGTGGCCGATTTTGAAGGAGTTCGGATACCCATTCACTATGTTTATCTACACCAACTATGTGAATGTCGGTGGCAAGTCGATCACTTGGGCGCAGCTAGAACAAATGCGTGATGCCGGGGTGGACATTGAGAGTCATACGGTCTCGCACCATGATCTGCGTCACGCGCCGCGGGGCCAGGATTACACCACTTGGCTTCATAATGAGATTTACGGTTCGAGAGATATCCTTGAGCAGAAGCTTGGGATCAAGATCGCGGCGTTTGCCTTCCCTTACGGAACTCACAATGAAGTGGTGCGTAAAATGGCCATGGAGGCCGGCTACCAGGCATTGTTTACAGTGTACGGACAACATATGGGGATTGACGCCGCTGCCGATCAACTCGGCCGCTACGCCGTGGAATCCATACATCCGGACGTTTTCAAAATGGCGGTTAACTTCGGCAATAACGATGGGGTCGATCCTG
Source organism: Chthoniobacterales bacterium (assembly GCA_035484035.1). GTDB lineage: Bacteria > Verrucomicrobiota > Verrucomicrobiia > Chthoniobacterales > JAFAMB01 > JAFAMB01. The sequence continues at coordinate 22,154 of DATHPI010000063.1, read as the reverse complement.
GCGTGGAAGCCGCTCAACTCGCTTCCGCCGCGATGGTGACCCAGCCGATGAGCGAGGAGAAAATTCCGGATACTCGACCAGTTATCAAAGCAAACCTAGCCTCCATGGGTGAGGTAGAGCCCGATTCTGTGGAGATGCGAGTCAGCGGATTTGGGCTGGTGCCGGCACGGTACGACGCGAAAACGAAGTTGGTTTCATACGAATTTACGCAAAACCTGGTTCCGAAGACTTATACGGTAATTCTATCGGCCAAGGTGAAAGGGAGGAAGGTGGAGACACGTTGGAATTTCACGGTAGATCCTTCGGCCACCGGGAAGCAGGCTGCTGTTGGTGCCCTGCCTCCGAAATAGAAAAGGAGCCGGGAGGGTACTATCGTGTTTTCACAGCTTTCCGATAAACTACAGGACATTTTCAAGGACCTCCGAGGTCATGGTACGATTTCGGAGGCTAATATTAACGAAGCGCTGCGGCAGGTTCGTCTTGCGCTGCTAGAGGCTGACGTTCATTTCCAAGTCGCCAAAGACTTCATCGCGAAAGTAAAGACCAAGGCGATGGGGCAGGAAGTATTGCGTTCGATTACGCCGGGCCAGCAGATTATTAAAATCTTTTATGACGAGCTAACGCAGCTGCTGGGCGGTGATAACGAGCCACTGAATTTGAACAAGCCAGCCCGGATCATGATGGTTGGTTTGCATGGTGCTGGTAAGACCACCTCTTCAGCGAAACTCGCCCTTTACCTCAAGAAGCAAGGCAAATTGCCCTTGCTAGTGGCGTGCGATCTTCAGCGCCCGGCCGCCATTGATCAATTGGTAACACTTGGGAACCAGGTGGGCGTCCCTGTCTTTCGGCCGGAGACCGGTCAGCACGACGTGGTCAGGGTGGGGCGGGAGTCGCTCTCTTGGGCCGAAAGCCAGGCGGGTAACGTCCAGATTTTCGATACCGCGGGCCGGTTGGAAATCGACGAAACCTTGGTCGACGAGCTGAAAAAGCTCAAGGAAGCCCTGCAGCCGCAGGAAATCCTTCTGGTGTGCGACGCGGCTACCGGGCAACAGGCAGTTAACGTCGCGACGCATTTTCACGAGGCGCTCGGACTGACCGGACTTATTCTGACCAAACTGGATGGCGATGCGCGCGGCGGAGCGGCGCTTTCCATGCGGGAGGTGACTCATCGGCCGATCAAATTTGCCGGGGTGGGCGAGAAGATCGATCAATTCGAGCCTTTTTATCCCGAACGTCTGGCCGGTCGCATCCTGGGGATGGGTGACGTCGTCAGCCTGGTCGAGCGAGCGGCTGAATCGATTGACGAGGAAGAGGCGGCCCGTCTCGAGAAGAAGATGCGGACGGCGAGTTTCGATTTCAACGACTTCCTCTCGCAATTCAAGATGCTGCGACGAATGGGCCCTCTGGAAAATATCCTTGGCATGTTGCCAGGGATGAGTAATATGAAGGGCTTTTCGGTGGACGAAAAACAGCTGAGTCGAATCGAAGCGATCGTGCTCTCCATGACTCCCGGCGAAAGAAAGAGCCCGGATATCCTGAACGCCAGGAGGAGACAACGGATCGCTCGCGGCAGCGGAACTTCGGTCACCGAAGTGAACACCCTGCTCCAGCGGTTTAGTCAAATGCGAAAACTAATGAAGAATGCGGGGCAACTGAAGAAAATGCTAGGCCGGGTCCCGCGGGCTGGTGCGAGTTGAATGCAAGGGCAGGTAAGGGACATGGTTCTCAATATTGAATATGGCTGTTTCGATTAGATTAAGGAGAGAAGGAACGAAAAACCGTTCTTTCTATCGTGTGGTGGTGGCGGACAAACGCAGTCCGCGCGACGGGAAATTTATTGAAGCGATCGGAAACTACGATCCGCGCGTGCCGGGTGAAAATTTTCACTTGGACCTCAGCCGCGTTGATTATTGGGTGATGCACGGCGCTCAGCCCAGTTCTACGGTCGCGAGCATGATTCTGAAAGCTCGCAAAAAACCGGTCGCGCTGCCGGTCCAGTGATTTCCTGTGGAGACCTTTCTTGAGTTTGTCATCAGGCAGCTTGTCGAAGCGCCTGAAGAGGTCTTGGTGACAAAAGTAGAGCAAGGTCGCAAATTGATCTTCAAAGTCGAGATGCGGAAATCGGACGTCGGGAAGGTGATCGGGCGCAACGGACATACGATCACTGCCGTGCGAAATCTCTTAAACGCGGCAGCTTCGAGATCAGGACAGCAGGTTTTGTTGCAGATCGTTGAATAAGTTCAGTCTTGAATGGCGCAAAGTGAACGGGCAATTGATTGCCTCGGAAGGGCTTGAAGATTATTCGGCCCAGGGTTTCAACTATCATTAAAACCCGACCCTCTAGGTTGGACTTTGGACTTCTCTCACAAGATTAACAAGCTTCGGACTGGGGAGGCCTGGGACAGCTTGCTCGATGCCTACTACCGCTGGCGCAGGCCTTTAAATGCTGCGGAGATGGTTCGTGAGCTCGAATCCAAGGGATTCGAAGGGATTCGCGCCAAGTACGCAAACCCGGCCGACAAAAAAGGCTGGCCGAAATATGTCGATGCAGAGCACCGACTCGAACTTGCGATCAAACAGGCCCGGTCCTTGCAACTGGATCGCCGGAAGCCGCTACGCATTCTGGATATTGGAAGCGGAGCCGGGTATTTCCTCTTTGTCTGCAAGCGCCTGGGCCACAATGTGATGGGTCTGGACCTCGATTGGCCGCCGATGTACGCAGAGATGTTCCAGATGATGGAGATGCCGCGCCGTGTCTGGCGCATCGAACCGTTTCAGCCACTGCCCGATCTCGGGGCTCCTTTCGACTTTATGACCGGCTTTGCGGTGTGCTTTAACTCACACGGCTCAAACGCCGTCTGGGACGCGAAAGAATGGGAATTTTTCCTTGATGATGTGGTCAAAAACGTCCTTTCCGAGTCTGGCGAAATCTATTTCGAGCTGAATCCCGAACCTTCGGGTTACTACACGCCGGAGTTGGCTGAATTCTTCCGTCGACGGGGGGGGCAAGTGGAAGGCAAGAGAATCTGGTTCGGTAAGCGGAGCGTTCCGCGGCTCGAAGGGCCTGCCCCGAAGGGACTATAGTACTCAGCCGAGGGTTTCAACCCTGATCTGTACACAATTTGTCGGTGGGAAGCCCGCCTCGTCCGATCTTCCTCACGCCCGCATTTACTCACCCGCGGCCATCATCGTTGCCCTTGGAAGTACCGCTCAACGGTGCGAATGGAACACAGGCTGGAAGCCTATGCTAATGCTACATTCGCCTTACGGATGTCGAGCGCTCCAGGAGCTATCGCCGTACGTGTGGAGTGACGACGTGACGGCGTTACGTAGCGTAACGAGGGCTAAATCCTCAAGCCTCGTCGCTGTGAAATCTATTCCGCGCTAGCCAGACAGGCCGCGATAAATCCCCGGAACAGTGGATGCGGGGCATTCGGTTTTGACAAGAACTCCGGGTGGTATTGGCAGGCGACAAACCAGGGGTGATCTCGCAACTCGATCAGTTCAACGAGCCTGGCGTCGGGCGATGTCCCGGAAATCACGAAGCCTTTCTCCTCCATAGCTTCTCTGTATTTCAGATTGAATTCGTACCGGTGACGGTGACGCTCGATGATCTGATCCTTGCCGTACAATTTGGCGGCTAGAGTTCCAGGAACGATGTCTGTGGGCCAGCTGCCCAAACGCATGGATGCGCCCTTCATTCGGACCTCCTTTTGGTCCTCCAGCAAACAAATGACAGGGTGAGGGCTATGTTCTTCGAACTCGGTGCTGTTGGCGCCCTTGAGTCCGCAGACGTTGCGAGCGAACTCGATGGTGGCAACCTGCATCCCAAGACAAAGACCGAGGTAGGGTACCCGCTTCTCCCTGGCATATTTACACGCTGCGATTTTACCTTCGACGCCACGATCGCCGAACCCTCCGGGAACCAGGATCCCGGCCACGGTTCCAAGGGTCCTGGTGGGTTCAATTCCTTCCAAGTCTTCGGCATCGATTCTGACAATTTCGATTCCGCAATCATTGGCCGCACCGGCGTGCGTTAACGATTCGTAAATGCTCTTATAAGCGTCTTGCAGGTCGATGTACTTCCCGACCACGGCGACTTTCAGATTCTTCCTGGGGCTCACGACCCGCTGGACGAAGCGCCGCCATTCGGTCATTTGTGCGGAAGGAGTGTCAAGCCGAAGCAGCCGGCAGATTGTATCGTCGAGTTTCTCATCCTGGAGAGTGAGAGGAAGTTCGTAAATAGTGTGGTCGACATCTCGGACCTCGACCACGGAGTGGAGCGGAACATTGCAAAAAAGCGAAAGCTTCTGGCGAACCTCCAGTACGAGCGGCTTTTCTGTTCGGCAGAGCAATACGTTTGGTTGGAGGCCGATCTCGCGAAGCTTAGCGATGCTTTGTTGTGAAGGTTTGGTTTTGAGCTCGCCGGCGGCTTTGATGAACGGAACCAGCGTCACGTGCATGATGACAACGTTCTCAGGTCCCACCTCTAGTTGGAACTGTCGGATGGCCTCGAGAAATGGCAATCCCTCGATGTCGCCGGTGGTTCCGCCGATTTCCGTAATGATCACGTCGCCCGTTTGTTCCTTGGCCAATCGTTGAATACGGCCTTTGATTTCGTCCGTGACGTGAGGGATGACTTGGACGGTTTTGCCTAGGTAATCGCCGCGACGTTCTTTCGCCAGAACCGTTTCATACACCTGGCCACTGGTGACGTTGTTAGCACGGGAGAGTACGCAGCTGGTGAACCGCTCGTAGTGACCCAGATCTAAATCTGTCTCTGCCCCGTCGTTCAACACGTAGACTTCGCCATGCTGAAAAGGGCTCATGGTTCCGGGATCGACATTGAGGTACGGATCAAACTTTTGCATGATCACCCCCAAACCACGATGTTCGAGCAAGGTCCCGAGTGCTGCCGCCGCAAGCCCCTTCCCGAGCGAACTGACCACCCCACCCGTCACAAAGATGTATTTCATCCGCTTCTCCTGCTCAAAATTAGCCGCTCGACCTCGGTCGCGTCCTCCGGAGTATCGACTCCGACGGAATTAGTTTCAGAAACAACGACGCGAATCTTCACGCCATTTTCCAAAGCACGCAACTGCTCGAGCTGTTCAGCCTGCTCCAATGCGCTCGGAGACATCCTCACAAAAGCCAGCAGAGCCTTTCGGCGATATCCGTAAATGCCAAGGTGTTTATACGTTTTGAGTTCGCTCGCTCCCCTACGAAACGGAATGAAGCTGCGGGAAAAATAAAGTGCGTTTCCGTCGCGGTCCAAGACAACTTTGACATTGTGTTCGCTAGTTGACTCCTCAGCAGAAATGGGTGTGGCGGCGGTGACGATCGGGATGGCGGGATTTTCCTTCAATTTCCGAACGAGGCGTTCCAAGAGAGCCGGATCCACCAGTGGCTCGTCGCCCTGGACGTTGAGAATAAGGGAAACCTTTTTGAGCTTCCTGGCGACTTCTGCAACCCGATCGGTTCCGCTGGCGTGATCTGCGGCTGTAACGGCCACTTCTGCCCCGAAATTAAAGCAGGCCTCAGCGATTCGCATATCATCGGTAGCGATGACAATCTGGTCGAAGCAATCCGCTTCGAGACAACGTTCCCACACATGCCGGATCAACGGTTTTCCGGCGATACCGTGGAGTGCTTTTCCAGGAAATCGGGTTGAGGCCCACCGGGCCGGGATAATGGCGACCACTTTATTCATTGGCATGGCGAGAGAAAGCTCGGAGGGCCCTTAGATCAATACCCCAGGATGAACTGCGCTACCTCACGAAAGTCCTTTGCCACCATGGTAGCTTCAGTTTCCATAGGATCGCTTGCAGCATCCTTCCCAAACAGAATCGTAGCCTTCACCCCGGCTCGGATACCCGCCTCGGCATCCGACAGTTTATCGCCGACCATATAGCTCTGCTTGAGATCGATCCCCCATTCTCGGGCCGCTTGCAGGAGCATCCCCGGATTCGGTTTCCGTCGATCCGACGCATTTTGCGGCGTATCCGCACAGAAATAGGTGGCATCGATCACGCCTTGGCCGAGCTGTTTCTCGAGTTCGTGCTGCACGGCCCAGAAATCTTGTTCCGTGAAGTACCCACGACCGATCCCGCTTTGGTTGGTGACAATGATAAGTTTAAAGCCCGCCTTTCTCAACTCTGGAAGGAGTCTCGCGACGTCCTCCAGAAGTTCGACTTCGCCGGGGTTCGAACAATACCCAGTGTCCCTCATCAAGGTTCCGTCCCGATCAAGAAAAATTGCTTTGCCTCCTCCTGCGATCCCCTTATTCATTTCTCTGGTAAAAACTCTCTAGCAGCTCAACCGGAGTGAGTGTGGCTGTTCCCAATTTGCCCACCACCACGCTGCTGGCGTGATTCGATATTTCTGCAGCTTCAATCGCAGTAGCCCCGGAGGCCAGCGCCAGCGTGAAAAGCCCGATCGCCGTGTCGCCGGCACCGGATAAGTCATAGACTTCGCGGGCACGCGACGGAATGTGGAAAGGGGGGTTCGCCTGATCAAAGAGAATCATTCCTTGTTCTCCGAGCGTTATTAACAGGAGGTCCGGCTTCCAGGTGAGAAGCAATTCGCCTCCCACGCGGAGCAACGGAGCGTCGCGGAGGGGGTCCGGTTCGGGTTCGTGCCAGGTTTGACTCGCGGCAGCGAACGCCTCGCTGCGATTCGGTTTCACCGCCGTCATTCCGCGCCAGATCAGCCGATTCTGAGGATTGGGATCCGCGGTGACCAATTTTCCCGAGTCTTTCGCCAGGGCCGCGACGCTGTCAACGAAGGTTTGGTGCAGGAGACCCTTTCCATAATCCTCGAAAATAACCGCATCCAGTTGTGGGAGCAGTTCACGAACCTTTTCAACGCAGCGCGCCTGAGCTTCCTCGCTAAGCGGTTGCGGTCGTTCTCGGTCGACGCGGACAACCTGTTGTTGCCTGGCGATGATCCGGGTTTTTACGATGGTCTGAAAGGAGGGGTCATTTTGCAGCGCCTCCAGACCAATGCCGTTTTCCTGGAGAAGCTTTTTTAATTTTTGCGCGTAGATGTCTTCTCCGATCAAGCCCATGACGAATACCGAGGGCGTAAACTCTTTGACATTTCGTGCCACGTTAGCGGCACCTCCAGGATAGTAGGATTCCCTGATCACCTCCACCACAGGCACTGGTGCTTCCGGCGAAATCCTGGAAACCCGGCCCCACACGAACTCGTCCAGCATAAGATCGCCGATGACCAGGATGCGTTTCCTCGAAAATTCACGCAGGAGTCCTTCGACGCGCTTGGGCTTCATCTCTCTGAAGCCATATGTTGTAAACTGCGTTTGCTCAAAGAAAAACTTCCTTTTAGGATGTGCTGGTTGTTTATCTTAAAGAGCAGAAAGCTAGACTTTTGAATGAATTTTTTCGATCAGTTGCGTGAGAACTGCACCCTAGATGGAGAGCGCTTGAATGATTAAAGACCTCGTCAGCATACTTTTTGTCACCACGCTTTTGCTTTCGGCAAGATCGGGTTTTGCCGAAGCTGCGCCCAAAAACATCGATCTTTCCAAATTTCCCGCGACGCAATTGGACGATATCGTCGTTCCCTTGCCGAGCGAAGTATTCAATGTCCTCGACAAGTTGGGTACTCCTAATTGGCAGGAGCAACTGCGAGATCCGATCATCAAGAATCGCGGAGAACGCGAACAAATCGCGCTCTTGCTGGGTTCCGTGGTTGCCGAAGGATTTGTGGCTGTCGAGGCGACTGATAAGGCTCGAGTCAAGCAGATTGGCCGCGACGTGCTGGAGCTGGCCAGAGCGATTGGGGTCGAATCGACGGTCTTAACCCGAACCAATTCGATCGTCACGAAAGCGGATACCGGAGATTGGATTTCCGTTCGTCGGGAGTTGGATGGCGCTCTGACCGACGTGAAAAGAGCAATGATCGAGCTGAAAGACGCGCAGTTGGCGCATCTGGTCAGCCTGGGCGGCTGGCTGCGAGGAACCGAGGTGCTGACTGCAGTCGTGCAAAAGAGCTACTCCTCGGACGGAGCGGATTTATTGAACCAACCAGACCTGCTCAGGTATTTTCAGGAGCGGCTCGCCGGCATGCCTCCTCGTATGCGCGGCAAACCTCTGGTGACCCGGATGCAAAAAGGGCTCGACGAGATCTCCCCTCTCATTAACCAGAAGATCACCCCGGGATCGGTCAAAAAAATCAATGAAATTACCGGGCAGATGGTGAAGGCGATCGACTCTCGCGCTTAATGGACGAACTTTTGTGAGACGATTTCTAATTTTCTTGAGCTTTTGCGCATTCCTGACCTCTGCGAATGCGACCCTGGACGACGCGATCAGGACTGCGTTACAGGCGATGGATCCGTACGTCAAACAGGGGTTTATTGTCCGCGACGATCAGTGGGGCGGTGATCTTGGCCTGAGGGAACAAAAGGCTATAGAGCACACACTCTTCAAGGGAAACGATTACTGGTTTTGCATGGGGACGGATGCCGAGAACGCCCGAATCGCCATCCATATTTATGATAGCAAAGGAAAACTCGCCGAAAATGACTCCTGGCAGAAGGGTCGGTTCGCGGCCGCTCGAATTCTGGCTCCCGCCACCGGCACTTATTACATCATTGTCGAAGTGACTGCCTCACCTAAAGAGCGGACCTCCTGGGCAATGGTTTACGGGTACAAATGAGAGGCACCTTCATCGCATAAAGCACGATCTCTGTCCCCGCTCCGCCGATCCTCCCTCGGTTAAAAAACCTTCTTTGCTTATCCGCGACTTTGAGATAATGCGTAAAGCCTTGCAAAAACCGGCTTGATGGTAGAATCCGAGACGCTTCAGTTCGATAACGCACGGACTCTCCAGAATCTGTACGCGAACGATTTTAAGCTATTGCAGGCGCTGGAGGAAAAATTGGCGGTGAAAGTGACCACCCGAGATGGATGGTTGCGGGTGGAAGGCGAACGGCCCAATATCGAGAAAACGCGCAGAGTGTTCGATCAGCTAGAGGAGGCGCGTCAGCATGGAATCCAGATTCGTCGGCATGAGTTTCAGTATGCGTTGGATTCGGTAACGGACGGGAGCCGCCAGCCTTTGGGGCAATTGGCAGGATACAGGGTTCTCACTCCGACGCGCCGGCCTCCGATTATTCCAAAGAGCGAGCAGCAGTTGAACTACGTTCAAGCCATCCAAAAGTTCGATATTGTCTTTGGAATAGGGCCGGCAGGGACGGGAAAAACGTATCTTGCTATGGCGATGGGTGTTGATGCCCTCAGAAAAGAACAAGTCAAGAGGGTGATCCTGACCAGGCCCGCGGTGGAGGCAGGAGAAGCGCTGGGATTCCTGCCGGGCGACCTCCAGGAAAAGATCTTCCCATATTTGCGTCCACTCTATGATGCGTTGTATGATATGGTCGAGTCTGAGGAGATTCAAAGATACATGGATCGGGGTGTCATCGAGATCGCGCCACTGGCATATATGCGGGGGAGGACTTTGAATCACGCCTTCGTGATTTTAGACGAAGCTCAGAACACTACCACCGAGCAAATGTTCATGTTTTTGACCAGGCTGGGCACAGACTCAAAATGTGTGGTGACTGGCGATCAAACTCAAATTGATCTTCCGCCGAAGAAGACTTCCGGTTTGATAGAGGCCATGCACGCGCTGGGGGGTGTGTCTGGGATCCACTTTACCCGGTTTTCTGAAAGGGACGTGGTGCGGCACCCGCTCGTCCAATCCATTATCCACGCCTACAAGGTTTACCGGGAAGAGCCGACAGGTAGGAACGAGGGTTAGCTAAAGGAGCCTAAAGGCATGTTTGGAACTTCCAATCGTAAGAAGTTAATCAAGAAGGGCTTGGCGTGCCCGAAGACTCGCCGGAAATCCAGTCAGAAGGAGTGGATGCGCAAGCTGGAGTCGGAGCCGTGGGTAAAGACAGGCATCTTTGGCGCATTTGTGCTGGTTTTAGCCTTGTTAATCTTTTCCGGAGAGCACCCTGACCCTGCGAAATACTTTTTAATTGGGCTCTTGGTTTTCGTCACCTCGGTTGCGCAGCTGTGGATCAATCATCCGGAGACTTTTCAAAAGAATTCGCGCGTTGGTCTCGTGTTTGGGGTGATCCTTTTCCATTTATGCGTGGCGAAACTGGTCATGGTCTTCTCGACTCAAAGCCAGAGCGGCTTGCCGAAGGAGTTTGGCGTTCTTTTGATTCCGTTTGCCTTTGCGCCGCTGGTCCTCTCAGTTTTATTAGGCAAAAATCTCGGCATTTATGGGGCAATTTTTGTCAGTCTGTGGAGTTCGATCCTCTTCCGCGGCGTGGATGCGTTTCTTTTGGTGATGAGCCTGATTAGTGGGTTTATCTCCGTTTTTGTCACGATCCAGGTGCGTCGTCGTAGCCGGTTGTTGAGGGCCGGAGTTTATGTGGGATTGGCGACCTGGATTTTGGCTGTCTCATTCGGAATTATTACGATCCCGTGGCTGCGGCTAAACGACATGGATCTGAGTATGTTCTTGAAGGAATCGGCTGCCGCGATTCTGACGGGAGTGGTGACAGCCATGGTCGTTAGCGGAGCGTTACCGATGCTTGAAGCGGCGTTTCGAATTACGACCGACATGTCGTGGCTCGAGATGGCGGACCGCAATCATCCTCTGCTGCTCCGGCTCAGTCTGGAAGCCCCGGGTACATGGCATCATAGCGATGTCGTCGCAGACTTAGCGGAAGTGGCCGCCAACAAGATAGGGGCCAACGGCACGATGTGCCGCGCTTGTGCGTATTTTCATGATATCGGCAAGCTGGTAAAGCCCAATTATTTCTCTGAGAACATTGTCGGCGATGAAAACCCCCACGATGACCTTGCTCCCACCATGAGCGCTCTGATCATCATCTCGCATGTTAAAGAGGGTGTGGATCTCGCACTCAAATATGGCCTGAATCAGCGGGTCATCGATGTCATTCAACAGCACCATGGAACATCGCTGGTCGCTTACTTTTACAAACGAGCCATTCAGCAGCAGAGGGATGCCCGGGAAGGTGGGAAAATCATGAACATTCGGGAGGAAGACATCCCGGACGTACGCGAGGAAAGCTTTCGATACAGCGGGCCTAAGCCGCAATATAGGGAGAGTGGCATCATCAGCCTCGCGGACGCCGTCGAAAGCGCCTCTCGCAGCCTCGAAAAACCGACACCTCAAAAAATTGAGCAACTCGTGAGCGATATCATCGGCCGTCGAATCGGAGAAGGGCAACTGGACGAGTGTGACCTCACTTTGAAGGAATTGAAGATCATCGCAGAAACCTTCCGATTCACCCTGCAGAACATGCTGCACACACGCATCAAGTATCCCAAGGACGAAGAGCGAGCCGAGCAAGAAGGTCGACGTCTCCGCAATCTTCCGCCCGCGACCGCGGCTTGATGCCATCGCTTGAGCTGGTCAATCGGCAACGCAAAAGGCGTCTTGATCTGACAAGGTTCCGCGCATTCGCGGTGCCGGCAATGGAGAAGGTCTCGGAAATGATCACGGCAGTGCCTCTTCCTGAGGAGATCATCGTGGTCTTTGTTTCCGATGCTAAAATGGAGGGTATTCATCGCGAATTTATGGCGAGGGAAGGGCCTACCGACGTCATTACCTTTCAGCACGGCGAAATTATCATCAGCGTGGAAACCGCGGAGCGGCAGGCAAAAGGACTCTCTAGCTCCTTCAGCCGCGAACTACGGCTTTATTTCGTTCATGGTCTCCTGCACTTGGCAGGATTGGATGATTTGACGGAGGATGGCTTCACAAAGATGGTCGCGGCCCAGGAGCAAATCGTCCGGGGGATTGGGGAGGTGTCGGTGCCAGTGTCAGTGTCAGGAAAGACCCTGCCAGTGGCCGTGAAGAAGCGACGCAGGTAGGGCGAAACTCCGCCTGAGCCGGGCTTCCCGCTTCGCCCTCGTGTTCGACGTCGTCCCCCCATCAATCAGTCGTTCGAGTCGATCATGATGTGTGTCAATCCGCTCGAGATTGCGGGGGTGACCTTGTAGGTGAGGCCACGCGGAAAGCCCCGGTTCGGGCGGAGCCTCACCCTACCCAGAGCTTCGCCTCTCCCACGCGAGCGCTTGAGCTAGCAGCGGATTAGGCGCGACGCCCACTAGTTACTGGCTACTGACACCGGCAACTGCCTTGAGCGCTTGCACGCGCGCTAGCAGGGGCGGATGGGTAAAATGTAGACTGACTAACAGCGGATGCGGGGTGAGGTTTGACAAACTATCCTTGCTTAACCGCTTGAGCGCTTGAATCAACGGGTTAGGATCGCCCAGCGCCTTAGCAGCGAACCGATCGGCTTCGAACTCATCCCTTCGGCTCCAGTAGTTCATGACGACGCCGAATAACACTGCGAGTGGGCGGATTAAAATCACGTAAAGCGCTAATCCAACATAGTAAGAGGGCCTGGATACGCCAAACGCGGCAAATAGTTCCGGGCGCGAGATGCAAAAGGAGGCTCCCAAGAAAAGCAGTAAAAGACTGAACTGACCAACGAGAAGATGTCGAACGATGTGATGCTTCTTGTAGTGGCCGATTTCGTGGGCTAGCACCGCCAGCAGTTCCGGTACCGTGTGGTTGCTGATCAAGGTGTCATATAAGGCGATACGCTTGTTTGAACCAAACCCGGTAAAGAATGCGTTGGCTTTGGAGGAACGGCGTGAGCCATCGATGACCAGGAGCTCTCGAATTGGGAATCGTTGACCTAGAGTAAATGCTGTCACCTGATCTCGCAACGGTCCGTCAGGAACCGGGCTCAATTTAAAGAAAAGCGGCAGGACGACGGTCGGCGCAAGGTAAATCAAAAGGACCGATATCGCGGCAGTGCAAAGCCAACCGGCAATCCATGCACGGAGGCCAAAAGCTTCAAACAAAGCCAAAACAATCAAGGCAAACCCGCCCATCAGGAGACCGGCAAGGAGCCATTCTTTGAGGCGATCCACGATAAACGTGGCAGCAGTCGTCCGATTAAATCCATACCGTTGCTCGATCACAAAGGTGTGATAGATCGCAAAAGGAAGCGTCAGAACCTCCCGGCCGGCACTTAGGATGCCGAGGTAGAGCAAGCCATTCAGAACCGGTGGCAGATGGTACCCGCGAATCAATTGATCCAGAGCCTCGAAGCCACCGAGAAACCAGAAAATCAACAGTGCCGCCAGCTCGAATGTTGAGACCACCAGCTCGAACCAGGTGTTCAACCTGGTGTATTCCTGCGATCGGCGATACCGATTCGCATCGTAGACATCCAGAAACTCTTTTGGGACCTGCATTTGCAAGCTCCGCAAATTGAGAAGCTTGGCAAGAGAATCCAGGAGATAGTAGCCAACGAATGTGCTGAGAATAAACTTGCCGATCATACCCAATTCCACCTTTCGCGAATCATCGCTTATCCAGTGGAGTTTTTCAGTGAAAATTCGATTCAGGAGTACAGGAGTTGCAGGAGTTACAGGAGAAAGATGCCTACTGGCGGTGGTTGAATAGCAATTTGTTCTTCAATTCTGCAACTCCTGAACTCCTGAACTCCGAACTCCTGTATGAAAATCCCGGTTGCGGTTGACCGATCGGTCCAGTATCTTCCAGATGCGAATGCGGTTCTGTGATTCAAAGATGCGCCTGTTGCAGACGGCTCATGATCTCATCTGGCGGCAGAGCTATGGGTCAGTGGGTGTTGATCAGATTTGTGAGCAATCCCACGTGAAAAAGGGAAGCTTTTACCATTTCTTCAGGTCTAAATCTGAACTCACGGTAGCGGCCTACGAGTTTCGCTGGGATCAGATGCGCCTGGCTTTGGATCGCACTTTTGCGACGCAAATTCCGCCGCTGGAACGCTTGGAAGGATATTTTGCCACGATTCGCCGAAACCAGACCGAACATTTTGAAAAGAATGGTCGCGTCTTGGGATGCCCATTCTCTTCGTTGGGTAGCGAGTTGAGTACCCAGGACGAGGCCATTCGCTTGATGGCTCAGCAGATCAGCGAAAGGAAGTGCCGCTACCTTGAATCGACGATGCGTGATGCGATTGAAGCAGGGGATATCCCGAGGCAGGATCCGAAATTGCTGGCGCAGGAACTCCACTTTTACATCGTCGGTCTGATCCAGGAAGCGAAGATCTCGAATAATCTCGCTGTATTGGATCGCATGGAATCGGGAGCTTATCGAATCATCGGCGCGAATCGGACAGTGGAGGCGTGAGTCTCTGACGAATCGAGCATTCTCGCGAGGCGTCGAATCAACCAAATTCCCCTCAACCATCTATGGATCTTTTATTGGAAGGAAAATTGGCTCTGGTGACCGGATCGACTGCCGGCATCGGCTTCGCGATCGCTGAAGGATTGGCACGCGAAAAGGCGACTGTGATCGTCAACGGCCGGTCTGAAGCCCGAGCAGTCAAGGCAGTCACCAAAATACGGGAGAAAGTCGCCCAAGCGAAGCTCGAGGTATTTGCCGGTGATCTTTCAACCCAGGAAACCTGCGAGGCTTTGAAATCACGGTATCCGGAAATTGATATCCTGGTGAACAATCTGGGGATTTTTAATCCTCAGCCTTTCGAGGAAATCAGCGACGACGAGTGGCGAAGATTTTTCGAGGTTAATGTCCTCAGCGGCGTCCGCCTCTCCCGCTATTATCTGCCTCAGATGAAAAAGAAGGGGTGGGGACGTATCGTGTTTATTTCTAGCGAATCCGCAGTTCAGATCCCGGTCGAAATGATTCATTATGGTTTTACGAAAACCGCCCAACTGGCAATTTCGCGGGGGCTTGCGGAAAGCACTGTCGGAAGTGGGGTTACCGTGAACTCGGTTCTGCCCGGCCCGACTGCTTCCGAGGGTGTCTCTGATTTTGTCGCCAAACTGGCGTCGCAAGCGAACCAATCCGCACCTGAATTCGAGAAGTTCTTTTTTGAAAAGGTCCGTCCGAGCAGCTTGTTAAAGCGATTTGAGACGGCCGAGGAAGTTGCGAATATGGTGGTTTATATCTGCAGTCCGCTTGCGGCGGCGACAAACGGTGCCGCCCTTAGAGTCGATGGCGGCGTGATTCGCTCGATTGTTTAATTCGCAGCCCATTCCACGGCTCTAGGAGTTAATCCCCGGAAAAGCTGAACGTGACCTCATTCAGCAAAATTCAGGCTGCCGGAATCTCGATTTGCCACGATTTCGCGCCCGGCGATCTTGGTTGGCTTATTTACATCCACGGGACACAGAATTTTGCCGACTACGGCTACAATCACGTTCACGAGGCGTACTGCGCGCGGATCGCGGTTGAATTTATCCTTGGTGCTGACAAAGGGCGTTCCCGGGCTTGGATAGCCAGAAAGCAAGGGAAGGTTGTGGGCTCAATCTTTATTGTTGAGCGACCGAACAATCAGGCTCAACTCCGCTTGCTGTTTGTGGATCACTCCCTGCGCGGAGTTGGATTGGGCCGATGGCTTGTGGAGGAGTCTGTCCGCTACTGCCGGACCTGTGAATTCGATGTCGTTTACCTTTGGACGGTGCAAGGACTCGATCGAGCTATTTCGATCTATGAATCCGTCGGGTTCACCAGGGTCGAAGAAAAGAGTGTCGAGGAATGGGGGAAAAGCAGCCTTGAAATCCGCTTTGATCTGAACTTGGGGCATTGATTTCAGATTTGACGCTCCACCTCGTCAATGATCCGTAGGACGGCTGCCTTGGGGTCTTTCGACGCGGTGATCGGCCTGCCGATCACCAGATAGTCTGCTCCGGCTTCGATGGCCTGTCGCGGAGTCAAAACGCGTTTCTGGTCTCCCGGCTCCGACCAGGTGGGGCGAATTCCGGGAATGACCGTCGTAAAAAGGGAGCCAAAACGCTCCCGGAGAATAGGGAGTTCCTGCGGACTCGCCACCAGACCGGTGATCCCGACGCTTTTGGCCAGCTCGGCGAGTATCAAGACTTCATCCTGAACTGACCCCCGAAAACCAACCTCGGACAATGCAGCATTGTTCAGACTGGTTAATACCGTGACGCCGAGTATCAGGACGCTCGAAATCCCGCGGCCCGTCACGGCGGCTTCGCACATGGCGCGTCCGCCAGACAAATGAATGGTCAGCATATCAACCCCGAGGTCAGACGCGGATTTGACAGCGTAACGGACGGTATTCGGGATATCGTGGTACTTCAGGTCGAGAAACGTCTTCGAACCCGAGGCGCGTACTTCTTTGACGATGTCCGGTCCCGCCGCCGTGAAAAGTTGATTGCCAACCTTGAAAAAACCGACGATTCCCCCGATTGCTTGGATGAGTTCACGAGCGGCTTGTACCGTCGGAACATCCAGGGGAACAATGATTCTATCTTTTGCGGTGGTCGAACTTTGCACAGCCTGACGATGCATGAAGACCTTTAGTCCGGCCAAGATCAATCTTACTTTAGAAATTCTGGGTAAGCGGTCCGACGGTTTTCATGAGTTGGCAACCTGGATGTTGCCGGTGGGTCTATACGATTCGATCGAGATCGAGGAGGCTAGCCACCCCTCGTTCATCTCGAATGTACCTGAACTGGAAGGGGACCCGTCGAACCTGGTGCTAAGAGCGGCCCGTAGCTTCACCCAGGCAGCCTTGATTGACACGGCGCACGCAATTCGTTTGCAAAAGAGGATTCCAATCGGCGCCGGACTGGGCGGAGGCAGTTCGAACGCGGCGGTGACCTTGCAATTGCTGAATAAACTTCACGGCTTCCCGCTGCGCGGAGAGCAGTTGGAAGAGTTGGCGGCCAACCTTGGTTCCGATGTCGCATTTTTCCTGGATGGCCGATCTGCCTGGTGCACGGGGAGAGGCGAACGAATCGAGGCCCGTCTCTTTCCCGATCACCTCTGGATATGTTTATTTAAACCTGGGTTCGCAGTTCCCACCGCTGGCGCCTACCACGCGTATGCTCGATTGGCGGAGAATTTGAAGCGCGGTAAGGAAAGCGTGACGCCATGGGGCAAATTGCGGAATGATCTCGAACCGGCTGTCTTGCCGAAATATTTGTTCCTGGCGTTGTTGAAGGATTGGTTGAATGAACAATCCGAGCCGTTATTTGCGCTAATGGCCGGCTCGGGATCGACGGTATTTGCGATCGTGCAAAGCCAGCCAGAAGGAGAAACGCTTCGGGCTCGGTTCAGAGAACAATTTGGAAAGTGGACATGGTCGGTCGTTTGCCGGTTGAATCCTACTGTCGCGCCAGAGGCGTAGCCTCTTCCTTTGTGCTCGCAATTGAGGAAATTGATGAGCACTGACAACATCCTGCGCACCTGCTACGGTCAGAGATCGAGGACGATAACGAGCACGAGGACGATGAGGGGGAGGGCCTGACGCCCCCTGACACTGACACTGGCACTGATACTGACACTGCTACATGCGTTATATCACTTACGGCGACGGCGGCGGTCCGGAGGTCATGGCCGTCGTGGACGGTCCGATTCCGGCAATCGGCTTGCGCGAAGTGCTGATTCAGGTTCGTTTTGCAGGGGTTAATCGCCCGGATCTTTTACAACGTGCGGGAAAGTATCCACCGCCACCCGGGGCATCACCAATTCTGGGCCTGGAGGTGTCGGGTCGCGTCGTTGCGCTTGGCGCCGAGGTGACCGCTTGGCAGATTGGAGACCAGGTTTGCGCATTGACCCCTGGCGGAGGCTACGCGGAGTTCTGCCGGACAGATGCCAGCCATTGCCTGACTCTACCGCGAAGCTGCGATCTGGCGACCGGTGCCGCCATACCGGAGAATTTTTTCACCGTTTGGACCAACTTGGTGAGGCGCGGACGCCTCCAATCTGGCGAAAGCGTCCTGATCCATGGCGGTTCGAGTGGAATCGGCTACACCGCCATTCAAATCGCCAAGCAGTTCGGCGCGATTGTCTTTACGACGGTGGGCAATGAACAAAAAGCAAAGTTTTGTCTCGGGTTGGGAGCAGATCATGTCATTAACTACCGGACTCAGGATTTCGTCGCTGAGATAAAGAGGATCACAGCGGGACGTGGCGTCGACATCGTTCTCGACATGGTAGGCGGACCTTACATCGAGAAAAATATCAGCTTGCTGACGTTCGAAGGAAGGTTGGCCCAGATCGCTTTTCTCCAGGGAAGCACAATTTCCGATTTCGACTTTTTGCCGATCATGGTGCGCCGATTAACGGTCACCGGATCGACGTTGCGGCCTCAAAGTGTGGAGGAGAAGGCCAACATTGCCCATGCTTTGCGCGAACGCGTCTGGCCGCTGCTTGAATCCGGTCAAATCAAGATTGTCATTGATAAGATTTTTCATGTCTCCGAGGTCGCAGAAGCGCACCGGCTGATGGAGCGCAGTGGGCACCTCGGTAAAATTGTCTTGAGCTTCGAGTAAAGACAGTCGGTAGGCGAAGCGTCCTTGCTTTGCTTCTTCAGAGTTGAGCAAAGCGGGGACGCTTCGCCTACTTCGCCTGACGCTGATCGGCGAAAAATGTCACAACCGCTTTGGCATGCGGGATTTTCGCGGTAAATCTTCCTTCATGGGAAAAGAGTCTGCGCTCGGTATCATTGCCGGAAACGGGGTTTATCCGTTCCTTACCGCAAGAGCTGCGCGACAGAGAGGCGTAACGGCGATTCATATTGCCGCGTTTGAAAATGAGACACGGCCGGAATTGGCAAATCATGCTGATTCGATCGAATGGATGCGGGTTGGTCAACTGGGCCGGCTCCTGAAGTTTTTTGGAAGGACCGGTGTCCATCAAGCGATCATGGCCGGCCAGATTGCGCCGAAAAATCTGTTTGATCTGCGGCCGGATATCAGGGTGTTGATGGTCTTGAGCACATTAAAAAGGCGGAATGCCGAATCTTTGTTTGGAGCGCTGGGCGAAGAATTGGCAAAAGTAGGTATTCAATTATTGCCTGCCACGACATTTTTGGAAGATGCGGTCGCCGCCGAAGGATTAATTTGCGGGCCAAAACCCAAAAAGCGCTTCCTCGAAGATGTAGCGTACGGGTTCGAGATCGCAAAGGAGATCAGCAGGCTGGATATCGGTCAGACGGTCATCGTTCGTAATGGCACTGTGCTCGCGGTGGAGGCTTTTGAAGGGACGAACGAAACGATTCGCCGTGGCGCGGCTTTGGGAAAGCGGGGAACGGTCGTGGTGAAAGTATCCAAGCCGAATCAGGATTTACGATTTGATGTTCCGGTCATCGGGTGCGAGACCCTGGAGGTCGCCTCCGCCGCCGAGGTTTCGATTATTGCGGTCGAAGCCGGCAAAACTCTTCTATTGGAAAAAGAAGCGGTAATCGCTTTGGCCGAAGCAAAGCAGATGACGATCTACGGTTACAAACTATGAGCAGTCACATTCGCGCTGGGGTCGTTGGAGTCGGCAGCATCGGCAAAAATCATGCGCGGATATATTCCGGGCTTCCGGGAGTCGAGTTCTCGGCGATTCTCGATACGAATCCTGAGGCTGCACACATTATTTCTCAGCAGTATGGCGTGAAGGCTGTCACGGAGCTCTCGGAATTCGCTCAGTTGATTGATGTGGCGACCGTGGCTACACCGACACCGGATCATTACGCGGTGGGGAAATACCTATTAAGTCAGGGGAAGCATTTGCTGATCGAGAAGCCGATCACGGAAACGCCGGAACAAGCCGAAGAACTCGTCAAGCTCGCCAAGGAATTATCTCTGGTTTTACAGGTTGGCCATGTGGAGCGGTTTAATCCCGTTCTAAGCGCGCTCGAACAGCGCCTGACTAAGCCGCGATTCATTGAGGCACATCGATTGTCGCCTTACCCGTTTCGAAGTGTCGAAATCGGAGTCGTTCTGGATCTGATGATCCACGATTTGGAAATCATTCTTCACCTTGTTCGATCGCCGGTGAAGAGCATCGACGCTGTGGGCGTACCCGTTTTGAGCAAAGGCGAGGATATTGCGAATGCCCGGATTCGTTTTCAGAACGGTTGCGTGGCAAACGTCACAGCGAGCAGGATCAGCCCTGAAAAGATGCGAAAAATAAGGGTCTTCCAACAGGACGCCTATCTTTCGCTCGATTATCAGAAGCAAAGTGCAGAAATGTTTCGACTGATTGACGGAACGATCACACGGGAAGAGGTTGAGGTTGAAAAGGACGAACCGTTGAAACGCGAGCTTCAATCGTTCGTCGAATGTAGTCGCGGAGGGACGCAACCGGTCGTCACAGGTTCTGAAGCGGCCGCCGCTCTTGGATTGGCGATCGAAATAACCGAGATAACCAGATCGGCTACCGGCGAACTGATCAAGGAGCTGGGTCGGGGGTGAAGAAGTGTCAGTGCCGGTGTCAGTGTCAGTGTCTCCGACACGCGATACACAAGACGCCGGATCGCCTCTTTCCCCCTGATAACTGGCAACTGACACTGACAACTTCCTTACGCTATGCGCATCTACATGATTGCCGGCGAATCCAGCGGCGATACGCACGGAGCGGTTCTGATGCGTGAAATCGCCAGGCTCGCCCCGGGTACGCAATTCTTTGGAGCAGGCGGCCCGCAGATGAAGAAGATCGCTCAAGGGCAATTCATCGATTGGACTTTGGAAGCCGTGGTTGGGCTTTGGGACGTGGTGGTGAAATACCCCTATTTCCGAGAGAAATTTTACCAAATGTATCGGGAAATCCGCGAAATGAATCCGGATGCCGTGATTTTTGTGGACTACCCGGGGTTCAATTTACGGTTGGCCTATTATCTCCGTCGTAAGCAATACTCCGGAAAGTTGATCTATTATATCAGTCCTCAAGTCTGGGCCTGGAACCGGGGCAGAATACCGCGCATGGCGGCATTTCTGGATTTAATGATCTGCATCTTTCCATTCGAAAAAGCGTTGTACGAAGCCAGCGGTCTAAAAACCGAATTTGTTGGCCATCCAATGATCGAGGAGTTGGACAGGCAACGAATCCACGAACAAAGGGTTCCAAATCTGGTCGCTCTTTTGCCGGGGAGCCGCACTCGGGAGATCAAACGCATTTTCCCCGTAATGCTGGAAGCGGCTAAACTGCTTCGCACAAAAGATGAAGCGCTCCGCTTCGAGGCGTCGGCTGCCTCGGAAAGCGCCCTGGCATTCATGCAGAAACTGGTGGCCGATTCCGGCTTCGGCGAGATCCGGATTGGGTTAAAACACTCTTGCGAACTGATGCAGAGAGCGTGGGTGGGGATGGTTGCTTCCGGGACGGCGACGTTGGAATCCAGTTTTTATCTTTTGCCATTTGTTTTAATCTACAAGGTGGCTTGGCTGACTTACTTTCCCGGGCGTTTGCTCATCCGGGTAGACCATTTGGGGATGCCTAACATTCTGGCCGGCAAAGAGATTATTCCGGAGTTCATTCAACATGAAGCGCTACCCGTTCGGATCGCGGATGCGGTCTGGCAGCTCGTCAGTGATCCCACCCGAAGAGAGGTTATGATCGACGAAATGGCCCGGATCATCGGGCGACTTGGCGGCAAGGGAGCTGGCCAGCGAGCCGCTGAAGTGGTGGTCCGGGAACTCGAATCGGCTGCCAAGCACTAGTGCACCAGTCACTGACTTGGCGCACTAGTTTTGAGGAGGCGACGGGAAAAAATCACTCCGAAATTAAAAGATCCTTCGACCTTTCCTTGAACCGGAGGTTAAACATAACTCGTGAACGAGTTAGGCGGTTGGCTTGAAAGTCTATGGGCCCCCTGGCGGATCGAATATCTCGAACGGGAGCGGAGGCCCGATTTTTTACGAGAAGCGGCAGAGGCTGCGAACGATGTGGATTACCTGGTGGTCTGCCGCCGGAAGAACGCATTCCTGATGATGAACCTCTACCCGTATGCGCCGGGACATTTGATGGTAGTGCCTTACCGCATGGTCTCAAGGCTCGGCGAGTTGGTGGACGGAGAGAAAATAGAGCTCCTGGATTTGGCGAGTTATGCCGAGCGTCTCCTTGAGGATGTCGTGAAGGCTGAGGGATTTAACGTGGGATGGAATATAGGCGCCGCCGCCGGAGCAGGGGTGACAGATTACCTGCACCTACACGTCGTCCCTCGCTGGAAAGGTGATAACAATTTTATGACCGTGCTCGGTGGAGTGCGAATCATTCCGATGGGTTTGGCGCCGCTCTACGAGAAGTTACGAGCTGCCGCTGAGCGCATTTCGTTCCCGACGTGAGCGGCGCTGTCTTCCGATTTGGATGCTGCTGCTCCTTGA
>DATHPI010000062.1:0-7560 GCA_035484035.1 Chthoniobacterales bacterium | reverse complement strand
GAGCCAGGACTTAAGGATCAAAAAACGCGGGTCCTCTTTTTATCAGCCAGGAAAAGGTGAGCTCCGCTAAGGTTTTAAATGGAAGCAAGTCGGCATTGCCCGAGGCGCGCACAGAACAAAGCGAGTTAACTCGCAGCCTATCAGCCCCCGGGTCGGGGGGTGTTTTTAGCGACCAACGCTGGGCTCCCTAAGTAAATTTTCAGCTCAACCACCCCCTCTTGAGCAGCTCACCAGAGCTAGTAAGCGCGACATCGAACAAAAAATTTAAAAAATGGTTGCAGAAACTTTAAGATCGATCTATATCAAGATCTTAGATCGATCTTACTCATTGATCCTTCTGTAGGGCGCGCTTTTTTCAAACCGTAACAACTCCCCCCAAACTGCAATCTAACGATCTACCGTCTCCTGAGTTCCTTGCTTTCGTCCTGCACGCAGCCGCGCATTTCTAACATCTAAAAACCTATCATTCCTTCCGTTTATATGACTCAAATAAAAGAAGAGCTCCGATGGGCTTTCATTGGGGCGAGCGATATTGCCAAGACGCGCATGATCAAGGCTATCAACTCGCAGACCAATAGCCGGGTCGCGGCAATTTTCAGCAGCAACCCGGATCGTGCGAAAGCCTATGCCGCGGAGAACAAGATCCCCAAGGCGTACGGTAACTTGAAGACCCTTTTGGACGACCCGGAAATTGACGTCGTCTACATCAGCACGACCAACGATTTACATCGTGATCAAGCGCTGGCAGCTGCAGCGGCCGGGAAACACATTCTGTGCGAGAAACCCCTGGCCCTCTCACTGGACGATGCCCAACAAATGGTCAAAGCGGCAAAAGCGGCGAACGTAGTTTTTGGGACCAACCATCACCTCCGCAACGCAGTAACGCACCGCACGCTGCGGAAACTCGTCAAGGAAGGAACGATTGGGAAACCGCTCGCTGCCCGCGTCTTTCATGCGGTTTACTTGCCACCTCGACTCCAGGGCTGGCGACTCTCTCGGCCTGAAGCCGGGGGCGGAGTCATTCTTGATATCACGGTCCATGACACTGACACGCTGCGCTTCATTCTTGACTCAGAGGTTGAAGACGTCATTGCGCGCTCGGCGACTCAAGGACTTGCCAATGGCGAAATAGAAGATGCGGTAATGGGAGTGATGTATTTTCGCGACGGCGTATTAGCACAATTCCATGACGCTTTTACCGTCAAACATGCCCCCACAGGTCTCGAGATTCATGGTACTGAGGGCTCTCTGTTTGCTCAGAATGTCATGACCCAAGATCCGGTCGGTCGCATCGTGCTGCGACGGGACAACGAAGAAACTGAAATCAAGCTTGATCCAGCGGAAGACCTCTACCTGCATTCCATCCGCCATTTCAACCAGGCGGTCCTGGCTGGCACCCAGCCTTTTGCCACCGGAACGGACGGCTTGCGGTCGCTCGCGGTCGCACTTGCCGCTCTCGAGTCAAGCAAAAGTGGGCGCCGAACTCCTGTTCAGGACATCTAACTCTTAACACCAAAAAACATCCAAAATGAAAAAACTAATACGTTCCTCCCTCACTGCGCTGGCGCTCCTGCTCGCTGCTCAAATCCCGAATGCTTCGTTTGCGGCTGATAAAAAGCTGGAAGTCTTCTCCTGGTGGACATCCGGCGGCGAGGCTGCCGCACTTGACGCCTTGTTTCAAGCGGTTAAAAAGGCAGACCCAGGAATTGAGATTATCAATGCCACCGTCGCCGGCGGCGGCGGTTCGGCCGCCCGACCGGTGCTTCAGGCCCGCCTGGCTGGAGGTAATCCTCCGGATAGCTGGCAAAGCCATCCAGGCTGGGAGTTGCTGGGCCAATATGTCCCAGCAAACTACTGCGAACCGATTAACGATATCTATCAGAGCGAAGGTTGGGACAAGGTGGTTCCCAAAGATCTAATTGATCTATTGACCAAGGATGGCAAAACCTATGCCGTGCTGGCGGGCGTTCACCGAGGAAACGACCTGTGGTATAACAAAAAACTGCTGGAGAAGAATGGAATAAAAGTTGGCGACAAGATGACCTTCGACGAATTCTTCGCCGCCGCCGAAAAGCTAAAAGCCGCGGGCGTTACTCCGCTCGCGGTGGGCGATTCCGGAATTTGGGCGACCGCCCAACTCTTTGAAAACACGCTGCTGGGGACGATCGGACCTCAAGGTTGGATTGATCTCTTCAGCGGAAAGATGGCATGGGACGACCCGAAAGTTAAACAGGCAGCTCAGACTTACGGAAAAATATTGGAGTACCAAAATGCCGATCATTCTGCCTTAAGCTGGGATCAGGCGGTGAAAGCGGTCATCGAGGGTAAGTGCGCATTTACGTCGATGGGAGACTGGACCTACGGAGAGTTCGTCAAAGCTGGCAAGAAGGATAACGAAGACTTCGGATGGGTCAGTCATCCTGGGACAGACGGCGCGTTTATCATCGTGGCGGACGGCTTTCCACTGGCTAAAGGCGCGCCTCACAAGCAGGAGGCTATTACCTGGTTGAAGGTGGTCGGAAGCAAGGATGCACAGGAGGCCTTCAATAAGCTCAAAGGCTCGATCCCGGCGAGGACCGACGTCGATAAAAGCAAGTTTGGTCCTTATCACAATTGGTCGATGGACTCCTTCGCTAAAGATAAGCTGCTTCCGAGTTGCGAACACGGCGAGGCTGCTCCAGCCGGCTTCCAGCAGGCCTTTAACGACGCGATCACTACGTTTGTTGTCGACAAGAACGCGGACAGATTAGTTAAGGCGCTGGCTGGGGCAGCTAAAGAAGCGGAAATGACAAAATGAAAGGCTTACATCCCGCTGCTTATCGAAATACACAGGCTG
This sequence comes from Chthoniobacterales bacterium, assembly GCA_035484035.1. GTDB lineage: Bacteria > Verrucomicrobiota > Verrucomicrobiia > Chthoniobacterales > JAFAMB01 > JAFAMB01. The sequence goes on along the minus strand of DATHPI010000062.1, from coordinate 4,724 downwards.
ATCTTTCTGTTACATCCGCTGTAAAAAGGAAAACGCATTAACACTTGCCTCTTAACTGCATGGGTAAAGTCCCGGCGAGACACGATTTGGGTACCAGTGACCGTGTCTCGCCTGGAACGAAAGGAGGTGCACAAGCGCCATGAAAGCAAGAAACCATTCTGAAGTCTCTTCCGCCAGATCCGCGGTGAAAGCCGAACCAGTTTCCAGCTTTCGCCCTCCGGCTCAGATGGCAAATCGTCCGCGCCGGTTTAAACTGGATGATGCACTTCCACCGTTGATTCTGACCCCAGCGATGATCGCGAGCATTGTCTTTGTCTACGCGTTCATCGCCATCACGGTCTGGGTATCCCTGTCAAAATGGGGGACCCTGCGCATGGACCTCAATTTGCGCGAACCGTTCGGCTTCACCTACCAGCAGATGTTTTCGATGCCTCGCTGGCACGCCAGCCTTCGGAACATGTTCATCTTTACAACCCTTTTTCTGATAGGGTCGCTGTTTTTTGGCCTGGTACTAGCCATGCTCCTGGATCGAAAGCTTATTGGCCATGCCATCCTGCGAAACGTTTTTCTGTTTCCCTACGCGCTCTCTTTCATTGTGACAGGCATTGCCTGGCGATGGATTTTCAACCCTGAAACAGGTATTAACCTCTTGTTTGACGGGCTGGGAATCAATCATCTGATCACCTCGATGGGTGGCCCCCCCTTCAAACCGGGATGGACGACTGATCCTGCGGTGCTCTTTTCGATCAATGGTTGGCTGGGGAACATTTTTCCGGCCGTGAAAGAGATGTCGATTCAGTTTGGAGTTCCGGTTGCTTTAATTCCTGTGGTGATTGCCGCGGCTTGGCAGCTGACAGGGTTCTCCATGGCGATGTACATCGCTGGAATGTCAACGATATCCCCCGAACTGCGAGAAGCCGCCCGTATCGACGGAGCGAACGAATTCCAAATCTATAGAGACGTAATCATGCCTTTACTTCGGCCGATTACCGTCAGCACTGCGATCATCCTGGGGCATGTCTCCCTCAAGATCTTCGATCTGGTCTTCGCGATGACTGGTTCCGGGCCCGGATTTGCCACGGATGTGCCCGGCATCTTTGTGTTCGATCAGACCTTTAAAGCGACCAAATACAATCTCGGAGCTGCGGCGTCCGTGGTCATGCTATTTTTGGTCAGCATGATCATCGTGCCCTATCTCTGGTCCAATCTCCGCAAGAGGTAAGTATGTCAACCACCACCGTATCCCCTTTTTACTCCCTGCGCCAGGCGCTGCCTAAAAACCTCTGGGATTATTTGATCCTCGCTGTGTTGCTCCTGTGCATGCTGTTCTTCCTGATGCCGATTTATGTGATGGTCGTGACCGGACTTAAAGAAGCAACCAACGTTAGTCTCTCGACGATGTGGATCCTTCCGAAGACCCTAAGCGGCGGCGGCTTTGTGGAGGCGTGGCGTCGGTTAGCGCCCAATCTCGGGAATAGCCTGATGATAACTATCCCCGCGACAATCATTTCGTCGGTCTGGGGATCAATTAACGGTTACGTATTTGCCAAATGGAAGTTCCGGGGCTCAAACCTGCTGTTCGCGTTATTGGTTTTTGGGATGTTTATTCCGTATCAGAGCATCTTGATTCCGCTCATTCAGTTTCTCCAGTTGGTAAAACTTTATGGGACAATACCAGGCTTGATTACGGTGCATGTGCTCTACGGGCTTCCGATCAGTAGCCTGATTTTTAGAAATTATTTTGCCAACATCCCAGATGAATTGCTGGAGGCATCGCGGATTGATGGGGCAGGGATCATTCGAACTTATACCCACGTTATGTTTCCACTCGCGATGCCGGCCTTCATCGTGGTCGGCATCTTTCAATTCACCAATGTCTGGAACGACTTCCTGTTTGGGGTGACGATCCTGCCCAACCCCGTTGCGCAACCAGTTACGGTCGCTTTGAATAATTTATCGGGCTCCTATTCGGTTGACTGGAATGTGGTGATGGCCGGGGCAGTGATCGCGGCGCTGCCGACCGCACTCGTCTACATCTTTCTTGGTCGTTTCTTCGTCCGAGGGCTGCTAGCAGGTTCGGTCAAAGGTTAGCGTATTTATTAAATAAGCATTTATGGAAAGCTACGATGTCGTCATAATCGGAACCGGAATGGGCGGCGGGGCTCTGGTGTACGCGCTCCGCGATTCGGGCCGGAAAATACTGTTATTGGAACGAGGCGATTATCTTCCGTCGGAACCGGATAACTGGGATCCGGAAGCGGTTTTCAAGCAGAAGAAGTATAAACCCAAAGAGCAATGGTACGACGATGCTGGAAAGACCTTTCCACCCGGCGTCCATTACTTTGTCGGGGGCAATACGAAAGTGTACGGGGCGGCTCTAGCTCGTTTTCGGATAGAGGATTTCGGAAACCTTGAACACGAGGAAGGAGTGTCGCCTGCCTGGCCGGTATCCTACAAGGAGTATGAGCCCTACTATTCACGCGCCGAAGAGATGCTATTCGTACACGGCGAACCCGGAACCGATCCGACAGAACCACCGCGCTCGACGCCGTTCCCGTATCCGGCGGTTCCTCACGAACCGTACATCGAGGATCTGAAAAGGCGGTTGGAACGTCAAGGATTGCACCCCTTTTTTCTGCCCTTGGGAATTGATCTGCGGCAGGGTGGAAGGTGCATTCGTTGCAAGACCTGCGACGGTTTTCCTTGTAAGGTAGATGCCAAAGCCGATTCCGACATGTCTTGCGTGCGACCCGCCCTGGCATCAGGTAACGTTGAATTGATGACGCGGGCTTTTGTCCGTCGTCTGGTCACCGATCCCTCCGGAAAAAAGGTGATCGAAGCCGAAATCGAGCGCGACGGCCAATCCCTGCGAATCGGCGCTGATACCTTTGTGGTCTCTTGCGGAGCGGTCAACTCCACGGCGTTGCTCTTGCGTTCGGCGTCTTCTCTTCATCCGAACGGATTAGCAAATTCATCCGGATTGGTGGGCCGAAATTACATGGTCCATAACAATACCGCGCTGATGGCAATTGCTCCTTTCCGGATCAATCCGACAACGTTCCAAAAAACCATGGCGGTCAACGATTTTTATCTTCGCGGGGACGACGGGTACCGATTTCCCCAGGGAAATCTGCAGCTCCTTGGGAAGCTGCAAGCCGGCATGCTGACGGCTGATCAACGCTGGGTACCGAAGCCTATTTTGGGAGCATTCGCCCATCGAAGTGTAGACTGGTGGGTCATGTCCGAAGACCTGCCCGACCCGCAAAACCGAGTGACCCTGGGGGCCGGCGGTAGAATCGAAGTTCGATTCCGCCCGAACAACCTGCGGGCGCACAACCGTCTGATTCGGTCGGCCACCCGGATGCTAAAAAGAGCGGGCTATCCTATCGTTCTCATTCAACACATGGGGATCGAGACCAATTCGCATCAGTGCGGTACGATAAGATTTGGGACTGATCCGACGAAATCGGTGCTTGATCCTTTTAGCCGAAGTCACGACGTGCCAAATTTATTTGTGGTCGACAGCTCTTTTTTCCCCTCCTCCTCCGCGGTGAATCCGGCCCTAACTATTGCTGCCCAGGCACTTCGGGTGGCCGATCAGATCCAAGACCGCATTCAGACGATCACCAGCGTGCATCCAAATCTAAACCCAGGGCCAACAACTGAACCCCACCTGACAAGCCAGAACAGGCGGGGACCTTCGCACCTGTAATCGTAAAGCCATCCCGCCCGTTTATGTTTCGATCCAAGATTATACCCATAGAAAAGATCGGCGAACTGATCGCCGATGACGCTGTTGTGACAGTCAGTTCCTCGAGCGGTTTAGGGTGCCCCGACGCTTCCCTGCGATCCATTGGAAAGCACTTTCTCGAGAAAGGCAAACCGCGCGGAATCACGGCCATCCATCCGATCGCGGCGGGCGACATGTACGGCATTCCCGGGGTGGATCACATCGCCCACCGCGGTCTGTTGAAAAGGATCATCGCTGGGTCTTTTCCCAGCGGCCCCTCCAACATGCCGAGCCCCAAGATCTGGCAAATGATCATCGATAACCAGATCGAGGCTTATAACGTACCCAGTGGCATCCTTTTCCACATGCACCGCGAATCGGCAGCGGGCCGTCCCGGCGTTCTGACTAAAGTGGGTATGGACACCTTTGTGGATCCCCGCCGGCAGGGCTCCCGGATGAACAAATGCACGACTAAGGAAATTGTTCGACTGATTAACTTTGAAGGCGACGAATGGTTGTTTTTCCCTTCCATCCCGCCAGATGTGGCGATCATCCGCGCCACCACCTCGGATGAACGCGGCAATCTGACGATGGAACATGAAGGCGCTTACCTGGGCGCCTATGATCAGGCGTTGGCGGCGCGCAACAATCGCGGAATAGTTATCGCTCAAGTTAAACGCTTAACGGCCTTCGGCACCTTAAGGCCCCAACAGGTCCGGGTGCCCGGTGTGCTAGTGGATTACGTCGTCATCGACCCAGATCAGCAGCAAACCACCCAGACACCCTACAATCCAGCGATCAGCGGCGAGGTCTTCCGACCCTTGTGGGACTTCAAGCCCATCGAATGGGGAGTCGACAAGATCATCGCCAGGCGGGCCGCGCTGGAACTATGCGAGGAAGACGTGGTGAACCTCGGCTTCGGCATCTGTGCGCTGGTTCCAAGAATCTTATTGGACGAAGGGCTGCACGGCGAAGTGACCTGGGTCATCGAACA
>DATHPI010000061.1:0-37683 GCA_035484035.1 Chthoniobacterales bacterium | reverse complement strand
GCGTCGTTGACCACATCCCGGTGGGGAAAGACAGCGGTGAAGGAGGGTAGCGCCTTTTCACGATGAATGATTAGTTCTTGGAAGAATCGTTCTAAGGCAACTAGATTTTTCGGGTTGAACTTGATGGCACGCGAAAGAAGAGCGACGCCTTCGCGCCACTCTCCAAGCTGAAACTGACGTTCAGCTTGGTTGAAGCTTTCCCAACTCGCCTCGCGGAGCTGGTCGTGAAGCCTTGCAGTGACTCGCTCCGCCTCGTGTCTTTGACTCTTGGCAACCCAGGCAAAAACCCCGGCTGCAATCGCGAGAAGCGCGAAACCGACGGTGACTACATTTCGTATTCGATTTCTTAATCTTCTTTTTCGAGTTTGTTCAGCGACACTGGCCTCGATATAGCCGCGTTGTTCCCGATCGAGCGAATTTCCGAACTCATCCACTAACTTGTCCGCCTCCGCCAAAGGAAGTCCAGGCGGCAAAAGATAGTCCCGATGTTGCTCCATTAGCTTCCATTGCCGCATCGAAGCGTCCAGGCGATCGCGCATTCGCAAAAATTCACGGTTCTGCTTCAGCCAATCCGCGACGCGCTGCCATTCCCGCAGCAACGCTTCGTGCACGATACTCACCGTAACTTCCCCTTGGGGATCGGTGTCGGCGACTAACAGCCGGTTCTTAACGAATAGATCAACGAACCCTTTCGCGCCGCCTTTCATTCCCGCGTCGGCTCCCTCTAAGCTAACGAAATCACGGTAAGGTACCGTCCGCCGGTTAGGCACTTCCTGTTCGCCCTGGCCCAACGTGACCAGATAGCGCATTACTAAAGGAAACGCACTCTGTTCATCCGGTCGTAGCGTGCCGAATACGGCCTCGGCATGCCTGGCAAGCCCGCCCTTCAATTCACCTAGCTCGAGATAATCTGACCACCGGAGCAAGTCATCGCGCCGCATCGCCTGCTCGTCGTAGAGCAACGACAAAACATGCTCGAGCAACGGCAATGATTCTGGGGTGACGGAGGCCGCACCGCGCAGGGCGTCGTCCAGGTGTTGACCCGTCTCCCGGTTTTGCTCGAAACGTAAACCGGCCGCTTCGGCCGGAAGCCGAATCATGTTCCGGATCTCGTAAGCCGTGGGAGGCCGGAGATCGAATTTTCCGCACGGCTTCGTGAGCTCAATCAGATCCGGAAATTCCTGATACGATGGGTAAAAGTCACTCCGCAATGTTGCGAGGATGAAGACTCGGCGGCTCCGAACCAAACTAACGAGCGAGAGGATGTACTCCTGCTTGACCTCCGGTGAAAAACCGGTAGTGAACAATTCTTCCAACTGATCGACTACCAAAACTAAACGAGCTTTTGGTAGTTCCAGCTTCTCTTTCTGCCCACGAGCAAAGTCCGCCTCGTCCGATCTTCCTGACGCCCGCAGGTTTCGCTCCCTGTCCTCCAGATCACGCGAATGCCGAATTTTCCACTCCCGCGCGGCGTGATCGAGTGCGTCTCGGACCCGGAGCGCGAAGCTGCCAGAATGCTCCCTCAATTCCCTTCCCAGATCATAGACCGCGTTTGGCGATTCCGGATCCCGCAAGCCCGGAAGCGCAGAGGGCTCCAGCAGCGCCGCCGCCAAAGCGTCGAAGCAATCGCCCCCGCTTCCACCCGCTCCGGGTCTCGTTATTGACCATCGCCACAGTCCAATGCCTTCAATGGTCTCTGGTTGCGTTAACAGCGGAAGCACGCCCGCTCGGACCAGCGAGCTTTTTCCTGAGCCACTAGCGCCCACGACCAGCACGAATGGCCGTTGCGCTTTAACTTGAATTTCCAAGGCCTCCAACACTTCCCCGATGGCTTTTGTTCTGCCATGAAAGATGGGCGCATCTTCGAAATCGAAGAAATTTAGCCCCCGGAAAGGACTGGAGTTCCACCGGCGCACTTTCCTTCTCGACGTGTGCTGTCCGATCTCCTGGTCTACCTGAACCGCGAGAAAATTCCGGAACTGTTCCCTGAAAAGCTCTTCAAACTCCTGGAGGTTGCGATAGTCGCTAAAAGTTGTGGCGGAATCCCGCTGGCTATTCGGGCCTCGATTGGCAAAAAAATCCTGTAAAGAGTCCCATTGCCGGCCGAAGGCCTCGCGTTCCGCTTTTGGCTCCAACGGCAGAGTCGGTTTCGAAAGATTGCGGTACACGTGCAACGGAGAAATCCCGCGGTGCTTGTTTGCGTGCTCCATTGCCCCCACGACCTCGTTTTCCTTTCCCGACGGAGATTGGTCGCCTTCCGGCGGACATATTGTCTGGACCACCGGGGCGCCGAGTCGCGACCAAAGGATGCAAATCACCAGATCGAATTCCGCTGTATTCGGGATCTGCCCCTGATACCCCAAATCCGGTCGAAACCTCTGATATCCCAAAAAATAAGGGCATAGAAGCAACCTTCCGTGGAACTCAGTTTCCAGCCCGCCTTTTTCGAACCCGCCGTTTTCTTCCGCTAAGCGTTGGAAGTTGGAAGAAGAGGCGCTCAACGCCACGTTAAACTCGGCGGCAATCGAGCTCATCACTCGATCCGCTAAGTGCCGCTCCTTTTGAACATCGCCGGCTGAGGAAATGAAGACTCGGATCGTCTTCATCAGGGAGCGGCCGGCGTCGACTGCATCCCGAACCATCGGCATGATTTTTGAAAGCTCGGCCGGAGTCTGGAAACGCCGCGTCGGGTCTTTCTTTAAAAGGATGTCGAGCAAAACGACTACCGGCTGTGGAACACCCTTGAGTTGGTCAAGCGGCAAGGGGGCGTGCTGATGTTTGTACATCACTTCCGCAGGCGCGCCCTGGAACGGCAGCTGACCGGTTACCATCTCCCAGAGCGTCACACCAAGTGAATACAGATCCGAACGGATATCGACGCTCACGCCCGCGAATTGCTCGGGACTGGCGAACTCCGGAGTTCCAGCGAACGACACAGGAGTTGAAATCGCGGCTTGCAAAGAAGGTTCATTCACCGCCTTCGCTAATCCGAGGTCGATAATCTTCGCGGTTAAATCCCCCTGCTCGAAGCTAACCATGATGTTGGTCGATTTGATATCACGGTGAACGAGATTCTGTTTGTGCACCGCGGCTAAACCTGCAGCGACCTGAGCCACAATTTCGAGCGCCAACTTTACCTCAAGTCGGAAGGAGCGTTGGATGAGACTCTCCAGAGTTTCCCCCTCCACAAACTCCATCGCGTAAAAGTAGCTGTTCCCGGTCCTCCCCAAGTGCAATACCGAGGCGACGTTCGGATGACGAAGACTGGCCGCCGCGCGCGCCTCGCGCAAAAATTGAAGCTGCGCCGACTCGTCTCCGAGATATCGTTCACTGATGAGCTTCAGGGTCACGGGACATCGCAGATCGACATCGAATGCTTTGTAAGTAACACCCATCGCGCCGCGCCCCAGTTCGATCGGTTTCCCGTTTTCCCCGTTCACCAGCTCATAATGCTCCAAGCGTTGCGCTACCAGTTCGGATTGAGGCTTGACCGAATACTCCGAAGAAAGCTCGCCCGAGACAGACTCCGCATCCAGCGCTTGACGAAGCATACAAACCGGGCAGGACTTCATCGATCCAGAGATCTCGCAACCGCAAGATTGGCAGGTGCGAGTTTCCTTCCCTTTCATAATTCTAATCTCCTTCGGACGCGATCAGAAACCAAGCGAAGGCGTAACGCTGATTCCAACAAAGTGTCCCCAACTCGGCAAATACAAATTCGAAAACCGTGGCAAACCAGAGTTTCTTGAAGGCCAGAGTTTTAAACCGTCCTTGTGTAACTCTTACTCATAATCCGGAGATAAACGCCCACATTTGTTACAAATGGATTTGGTCCTCCGGGTTTCAGGACTTTTTCCGAAATCCTGATAAACTCGACTAGGTGGAACCGTCAGAAAACTCAGTTCTCACATCTTATTCTGTGTCCATGAATCCTCAATGATCTTTGCAGCCTGTTCGGCCGTGGTGTTTCCCGCGGCCACGTCTGCGCTCACGTCATTGAAAACTCGACCGGTGTCGGGACCAAGCAGTTGATCCATTGCGATCGTTATCCATTGTGACTTCTCAACCTCCTGGGCGATCTGTTTGAAGAACTGATTTTGGATCGCCTCCGCGGTTCCCTTCACCATCGGGATGAACAAGCCTTCTTTCGCTAACTTAATCTGGATCTCTTTTCCTAGCCAGACCTTCATAAAATCAACCGTCTCTTCCGGGGCGTCTTTCGCGACCAGCCAACCATTCAGACTGGCAAAGATGTCGTTTGCGTGACCTCTGCCACCTTTGACTTCCGGGAAAAAAAACCACCCAAGCTTCTCGTCCGGAAGTCCCTTTTGATCTATAGCGTTCGATCGCCCCCACGTTAGGTCCCAGGTTCCCATGAGGTGAAAGGCCGCCCTTCCGTCGTGAAAAGTCCCCGCTGCCTCTGGGTAAGTGTTGGCGAGATAGCCCTTCTGAAACGGTTGCAGTGCCGCAAGATCTTTGTAGAGCTGAAACGCTTTTACAACCTCGGGACTATTGTATCCGCCGTTCTTGCCATCATAGGCCGCTAACATCCCTTCCCGGCCGAGGATTCGCATCATGAGCATGGCAGGATAGAAATGGAGAGGCCATTTGTCTTTTCCACCCACCGCTAGCGGTGTAATGCCTGCGGCCTGACACTTTTTCACAGCATCGATTAAATCCTCCCAGTACATGATCTTTGTCGGGTCGACGCCGGCTTTCTGACATAGCTCCTTATTATACCAGAAAACCATCGGACCAATGTCGTTTGGCAGACCGTATGACTTGCTTTCATAGGTAAAATTCTCAATGCCGGCAGGGTAAAAAGTGTCTTTGAACCCGCCCTCCTCGATCGCCTTCGTAATACCTTGGCAGGCGCCCGCATTCACCTGTTCGTACATCACGCCCCCGCCCCAGCTATGAAAGACACTGGGTCCATCCTTGGATTGGAGAAGAGTAGGCAACTTCGCTTTAAAAGCCTCATTCTCCAGATAATCGAATTGGACTTTCACGCCAGGATGAGCCTTCTCGAACTCATGGGCGGCCTCCTTCCAGATTTCCAGTACTTTGGGTAGTTTCTGGATATGAAGAACCTTGATGACAGTTTCGGCTGACACGGCGCAGGTTAACGATCCGAGCAAGACCAATGAGAATAGCCATGTAAATTCCATGTTTTCGGCGGGTCAGAGCGGTTGAGAGTAGCAATTTCTAATCAGGTTAAAGCAATTACTTTTAGACTCCAAGCCGAGTCATCGAACATTTCTAGAATACCGGAACTCCGAAACCAAGACCTTTGCTTAGTCTCCTACGGCGCGAATAGGTGTTGAGCTATAGCCAAGCTATAGCCCCACACCCCGAACGGGCTACGCGACTCAGCCCACGGTCTCAACCCCATAAGCGCTAGGATAATGCGAATCGCTTCGATGGGGATGATTTTTGTCCCGTAGGGACAGCACGATAGTAGCCAGGCCCGAAGTGCCTGGAATCATGAGGAAAATAGCCCGTCCCAGCGGGACGATTGAAGCCATTCAATTAATAAAGCCTGGATCATCGGCCCGGATTCACCAGACTTTTCGACAACACCTCAGGATTACCTTCTGATCTTCGGCAGCCGTATCGCTGGCTTTGAAAAGATTCAGAATATCGACCATTCCGGTGCCGACCCTCGTTTTAATCAATGCCGTTCGGGAGAGTACCGATTTCAGTTTCAAAATGTGTCTGGTCGGTGTCGTCCGGTGCGGGTCCCACCATTTACGCCGGGAGCGATACGAAATTTTTATCTCTTCCCAATCCAAGGTGAAGTTGCTATAGGGTAGAGAAATTTAACCCCCCCGGCCCGAGAAAAACGGGTCGCTTCAATAGGAGAACGCAATGTATTTGGCACGTTACGCCACCGCTGCGGTGGCTGTTGTTTGGTTGGCCCTGGGTCTGACATCGCCGGTCCGCGCGGCGGCTGCCCCTAAGACAAACTTGCTTTCGCAATGGGACCAGGGTTCCGACGCGGCAGCGATCGCCAAGTTGGGCGAGATGTTCACGGCGGCAGGCGGCCAATGGGAAGCGACTTCCATCGCCGGTCACACGGCAAATACCCTGGCCAAGCTACGCGCCGATGTGGTGAGCGGCAATCCACCGCCCGCAGTGCAGTTGAAGGGCCCCGAGATTGCCGAGTGGAACGCCACCGGCATGACGCTGAACCTTGACGAAATCGCCAAGGAGGAAAATTGGGATAGCACGGTGGCCACCGAACTCTTGTCCGTGATGAAACCCAAGGGTTCCTGGGTCGCGGTACCGATGAACATTCACCGGATCAACTGGTTGTGGGGGAGTAAGAAGGTGTTGGACAAAGTGGGCATCCAGGAAATGCCCAAGACCTGGGCCGAATTCAACGCCGATTGCGAGAAAATCAAAGCAGCTGGCTTCATTCCGATCGCACACGGCAGCGCCGATTGGACCGATGCCACGACCTTCGAGGTGGTCGTTTACGGGATGGATATCGACCTTTTCCGCAAGGCTTTCGTAGAAGGTGACGTCGACGCGATGCGCAGCCCGAAAATGGTGGCTGCCTTCGAGCAATACCGGAAAATGATCAACTATATGGATCCCGGAATCGCCGGGCGCACCTGGGACGCAGCCGCCAACCTGATGCTGACCGGGAAAGCCGGCTTCTTCATCATGGGTGATTGGTCGATCGGGACCTTCAATGCCGGCGGATTCAAGGAAGGAGTCGACTATCTCTGCGGTCAGGCCCCGGCGGATAATGGCAAACCAGGCTTTATTCTCAACAGCGATTCCGTCGTCTTCTTCAAACAGAAGGACGCCGATTATCTCGCTGGCTCGAAGCTTCTCGCTCATCTCATCATGTCAAAAGAATTCCAGACCATTTTTAACCAGGCCAAGGGCTCGATTCCGGCCAGGCTCGACGTCGATTTGACCAAAGGCTTCAATCCTTGCCAGGAAAAGTCGCAGCAAGATCTGAATGATTCCATCAAGGCCGGCACACTGGTGCGGAGCTTTGCTCACAATATGACCATCCTGCAGAAGTATCGCGGCGCGGCGATGGAAGTGATCACGGAATTCGTCAACACCCCCAAACTGTCGGCGGCTGATGCGGCCAAGCAAATGGCAGACGCCGTCGAGGCACAGCAATAGGGTCGTCTGCCAAGGGAGATAAGCGCGCAACGATGGTGGCCGAGCCTGTCAGATTCACGCCGGTTAAGGCCGCACCGACCCGGAGCCACCCGCTCCGGGAGCGGTTGTCGGCGATGCTGCCGCAACTCGTTCTGGCACCCTCCCTGGTGGCTACCTTTGTCTATGTGTTTGTCTTTTCCGGCTGGACGATCTGGATCTCGCTCTCGAACTCGACCCTGATGCCCGACTATTCCCTGGTTGGTTTTCATCATTATGCGGAGCTGTGGACCAATCGGCGCTGGACCATCGCCTATAACAATCTCTTCCTGTTCAGCTCGCTTTATGTGGTCGGCACCATGGCCATCGGGCTAACGCTGGCGATCCTGATTGATCAACGCGTTCGTCTCGAAGCTCTTTGGCGCACCATCTATCTCTATCCGCTGGCGGTTTCTTTCGTAGTAACGGGCACGGTCTGGCGCTGGTTATTCAGCCCATCGACCGGAATTGAGAACGTGATTCGTCAACTTGGCTGGGCGAGTTTCAAGTTCGACTGGTTAATCCAGCGCGAGATGGCAATCTACACGGTGGTCATCACCGGGGTTTGGCAAGCGTCCGGCTTTGTCATGGCCCTGTTCCTGGCCGGTCTTCGCTCGGTGGATCCCGATCTAGTCAAGGCGGCACAGATCGACGGCGCTGACATGCCGCGAATTTATCGACGTATTATCCTGCCGGCGATCGGCCCGATCTTCATCGCGGTGCTCGTAGTGCTTCTCCAATTTGCCATCAAGACCTTTGATCTGGTCATCGCTTTGACGGGTGGCGGGCCAGGAATTGCCACTACGGTGCCGGCAATTTATGTTTACGATCTGATGTTCCAGCGGGGTCAAATGGCCCAAGGGGCCGCCGCGGCGATTATGATCCTCCTCGCCCTGTCGCTGGTCCTGGTGCCTTATACTATCTGGACCAATTACCGCCAACGTCGGGAGGCCGGCCGTGGCTGACGCTGCCGCCTATGATCCACTCGGTGCGGCGGGCACTTGGCGTAGAAACCGGGCGAAGCTGGTCGTCTACGTGCTGCTGAGCCTCTTCGCACTCTATTATCTGTTGCCGCTCGCCGTCGTGGTCCTCAATTCCTTTCGCGATCTTCCGGACATCAGCCGCAACGGCCTGATCAGTCTGCCGCACAGCTTTTCGCTCGAATATTGGGCGGCGGCCTGGAGTCAATTTTGCGTGGGCGGCACTTGCAAAGGAGTGGAGCCTTTCTTCATCAATTCGGTCGCCATGGCGGTGCCGGCGACCATCATCTCAACCGCCATCGGCTCGATCAACGGTTATGTTTTATCGAAGTGGCGCTTCACCGGCTCGGAAATCCTTTTTGGCCTGATGACCCTCGGCGTCTTCATGCCAGGCCAGATGGTTCTCTTGCCTTGGGCGCGGGTGCTTGGTTGGCTCGGCTTGACCAATTCCACTTCCGGTCTGGTGCTGATCCATTGTGTCCAGGGATTGAGTTTCACGACGCTCTTCTTCCGCAACTATTACGTCAATATTCCCGACGATCTCATCAAGGCGGCGAGGATCGATGGCGCCGGCTTCTGGCGCATTTTTCGGAAGATCGTGCTGCCACTGTCGCCGCCCATCATGATCGTTACCGTGATCTGGCAGTTCACCAACATCTGGAACGAGTTTCTCTTCGCGGTCATTTTTTCCTCGGGCACACACCAACCGATCACGGCGGCGTTGATCGCCCTCAGCGCCGGAGGAACGTCGGTGCGTCAATATAATATCGAAAGCGCTGCCGTGCTGATTGCCGCTTTGCCGACGCTGCTGGTCTATATTTTTGGCGGCCGGTATTTTCTTCGCGGGCTGACGCAGGGGGCCATCAAATAACAGGTCAACATGGCTTCACTGACGATTCGCGACCTCAATAAATCCTTCGGCTCTACGGCCGTACTGAAGGGTGTAAACCTGGAGGTCAAAACAGGGGAATTCGTGGTGCTGGTCGGACCTTCGGGCTGCGGAAAGTCGACTTTGCTTGCAATGATCGCCGGCCTTGAAAGCGTTAGCTCAGGCGAGATCAGGATTGGCGATCGCGTCGTCAACGGCGTGCCGCCTAAGGATCGCGACATCGCCATGGTGTTCCAATCCTACGCGCTCTATCCAACGATGACGGTCCGCGGCAACATTACCTTTGGCATGGAGAGCCGCGGCGTACCAAAGCGGGCGCAGGCGGAAGCCCTGGCCCGGGTGGCCGGGCTTTTGCAGATCGAAAGCCTGCTTGGCCGCAAGCCCTCCCAGCTCTCCGGCGGCCAGCGCCAGCGCGTCGCCATGGGAAGAGCCCTGGTGCGCGACCCCGCGCTGTTCCTGTTCGACGAGCCGCTTTCCAATCTCGATGCCAAGCTGCGGGTGGAGATGCGCACCGAGATCAAGAAGCTCTATCAGCGGCTCAACAAGACGACGATCTATGTCACCCATGACCAAGTCGAGGCGATGACGCTCGCCTCCCGCATCGCCGTCATGCATCAAGGCCGGCTGCAGCAATTTGCTGAGCCGCGGACGGTCTACGACCGGCCGGCGAACATGTTCGTGGCCGGCTTTATGGGTTCGCCGTCCATGAATTTTCTGCCAGCCCAGATTGCCGCTTCTAACCCAGCCACGTTGGTGCTTGCGGAAGTCGAAGGAGAGCCGATGCGCTTGCCGCTTCCCGACAAGGTCGTCGCTTCCGCCGGCCAGGGTAGTCGCGTGATGCTGGGCATCAGGCCGGAAAACCTGGTCCGCTATGATCGTCGACGGACGGAAGAGAAGCCCTATCTCGGCACGATCCAAGCCCCTGTCGAAGTCGTCGAGCCGACCGGCGCCGAGACCATCACGATCGTGCGCATCGGCAACCGCGAGGTCCTCGCCCGCTTCGAACCCGATGCTGCGCCCGCAGTGGGAGAAACTGTGACGCTCGCTGTTGACATGGCCAAGGTGTGTCTGTTCGATCCCGAGACTCAGATGTTGATTTAAAGGTCTACGCCCCGACGGGCAAGAAATCGTCCTCGTCATCGTACTCCTTCTCGTCGTCGTCTTGCTCGTCCCCTCGTCGTCGTCCTTCGTCCTCGCTTGACGATCGAGAGGTTTGCCAGAATGGAGGAGGCAAGTGATGGGAGTTTCCTCCTATCAGCGAAAAACCGACACGGGCTAGAAGCCTATGCTCCATTGGCCTTCCGGACTGTCGAGCGATCTCCTACACCATCCCAGAAGCTGAAGGGGCTAAAAACGCGAACGATCAGATTCAAAGGTTCGGAACCGATACTCCATCCCTCCGTTACTCCATCCCTCCATTCTTACATTCATTCGCGGGCAATGTCCTGTACCCATTCCTCCAGCACCTTCAGGTACTGAGGTAACGCGATCTTGGCCTCTTCAATTTCAGGGTGCCAATACTTTTCCCACTCGACCGAGATATACCCCTCGTAGCCACCGGCAACCAGCAAACCGATGATCTCCTGGTTCGGTACCTCTCCCTCGCCCAGCAGCACGAGTTGCCAGCCGCCTTTGTGCTCGGCTGAGCGTCGGGCATCCTTGATTTGCACGTGCAGAACCCGAGGACCAATGTACTGGTAGATTTCGGCCGGAAGTTCTCCCATCCGATGAGGGTGATGGGTGTCCCACAAGGCGCCGACCCACCTGGAGTCTACCATCGCCAGCAACTCCGCCACCACCGAAGAAGCCGAGAAGGAGTCGTGAGTCTCGATGGCAATGCTCACACCGAGCTTTTCGGCAAGCGGGATCGCCCCCTGAAGCGCTCTTGCCGCCGTCTCGAACTGTGCCTGCCGTGCCTTTGGTTCTTCTGGCAACGGACCGCCGTAGACGCGAACGAGCGGCGATTCCCAGTCGTTGGCGAGTTCGAGAAACCAGCTTAGTTCGGAGGGAGCGTCGGCGGCCGTGAGAAGGATCGAGCTGTCGACGGACACAATCGGCAAGCGGGCGGCGGTTACCGTCTGCTTCACTCGTACGCGTTCCGCAGCGGGCATCGAAGAGTCGATCAGTTTCCCGTCGATGAGCCGCAACTCGATCCCGGCATAGCCCAGGGAACGACCGAGAGTAGTCGCCTCCACAAGGGTTGCGTCCGGGAACGCCAAAGTGCTGAAGGCGATCGGCAACGTTTTTACAGGCATTGTCTCCCTCCGATGTTCGGCACGGACCCGCTTCTGGCTCTGCGCGGAGACGAACCGGCGCACAAGCGAATAATGTCTGAAAAGGTCATCGAGTAAGCCTACTCGGATTGATCCAATTGCAGCGAGGAAATTGCAATGCCTATCCCGAAAATCTAAAACCAAATCCCCCTTCGTTTTCTTCGTTTCCTTCTGTTCAATTTCTCTTCAATCCTTCAGTTGATTTGACGATTGGACCCGGTTCTTTCGAACGGCAACATCAAGTGTCCTGTCCCCGAAATCAAAATGGGCCGCCGGCAAAGTACCTGCTATTTCGAGGACAGGACACTAAGGGCTTTCCCAAAAGGGTCTGACTTGCAAGACGATCAGAAACGATCAAGATGTGGGTGCAAGCCGGCCAGACTTTTCGACATTCATGAATAAAAAGATGCCCGCAGTTGTTAACTATGCACCGGAACCTAACAGTGTGGAGCTTCGCGAGGTCCCGGTTCCGGAAATCGGTGAGGAAGACGTATTGTTAGCCGTACAAGCGGTCGGCGTGTGCGGCACCGATATTCACTTGGCCTACCAGCAGAATACCGGGAAAATGAAGTATCCGGTTATTATGGGTCACGAGTTCGGCGGAGTAATCGCTCAAGCCGGCAAGAACGTTCGCAGTTTTAAGGAAGGCGATCGAGTGGTCAGTGAAACCGCGGCTGTCATCGACGAGAACTCCCCTTTTACTCATCGCGGCCTGTACAATCTGGATCCTGGCCGACGCGGGTTTGGGTTTGGAGTGGATGGCGCAATGACTCACTACACAAAAGTACCTGAACGCACCCTGCATCACATTCCCGCCACCCTATCCTTTGAGGTCGCGGCCCTGACGGAGCCCTGCTGTGTTGCTTACAACGCCACCTGCGGCAATTGCAGAATTCTCCCCGGCGACGCCGTCGCGATCATTGGGCCAGGTCCGATCGGCCTGCTCTGCGCCGCCATGGCGAAACTGGCCGGCGCCGGGGAGCTGGTTGTCATCGGCACTGCCGCGGATACCCGTCGATTGAAGATCGCCGAGCAGATGGGCGCGTCCGCGACCCTCGGGTCTAAGGGTGAAGACGTTGTCGCCTGGACCCGATCGCTGCGCGATGGATACGGTTTTGATGCGGTGATCGATGCCGCTGGTGTTTCCGCCACGCTGAAGCTCGCGATCGATATTGTCCGGCCCGCTGGCCAGATCAGCAAAGTCGGTTGGGGACGGGAACCGTTGAATTTTTCGCTTGATCCGTTAGTTCATAAAGCAGTGACGTTGCAGGGCAGCTTTTCCCATAACTGGCCCATCTGGGAACGGGTCATCCGTTTGCTTTCCACGGGTCAATTAGATTTCGGTCGGGAGTTCACTCGCATCTCGCCGCTGGCTGACTGGCACGGCGCGTTTGAAGCCATGCATTCCGGTGAAATCGTAAAAGCGGTTTTGCTTCCGACTCAAGGAAACTAATATGGAAGTTCGTGTGGATGACAAAGTCCTGCTCGTTACCGGGGGGGCGCAGGGCCTGGGGCGAGCAGTTGCGCTTGAAGCCGCGCGCTCGGGCGCGGCAGCAATCATTCTAACCGATCGTCACAAACAGCGCGGCGGCGAAGTCGCCTCCGAAATTTCGAAATTGGGCGCCAAGGCTGCGTTCGTAGCCGCTCATCTAGACGAGCACGACGCGCCCGCAAAGATTATCTCCGCGGCAATCGATCAGTTTGGCAAGCTGGACGGGCTCGTTAATGCCGCAGGTCTCAGTGACCGTGCTTCTGTTGCTGGTGCAGATGCGGCTTTGTTTGACCATCTCTTCGCGGTGAATACGCGCGCGCCAATGTTTCTGATGCAGGGCGTGATACGCCATCTCAAGGAGCGCAAGGCCCCCGGCTCAATCGTCAATATCTTGTCTTTCCAAGCCCATGGAGCTTCGACCGATCTGGCGATTTATGGGGCTACAAAGGCTGCGTTGTCCCTTCTGACCAAGAACGCCGCTTTTTCCCATAGAAAGGATCGGATTCGCGTGAGCGGCATCAACCTTGGCTGGGCGGATACCCCCGGAGAGCGGGAGATGCAGGCCGTCAAGCTGGGAAAAGGCGAGTCATGGTTGGCCGAAGCCGGGTCGCGGATGCCATGGGGTCGCCTCATTCAACCGGAAGACGTTGCCCGCCTGACGTTGTTCCTGCTCAGCGATGTTTCGATTCCGATGACGGGGGCGCTTATCGACCAAGAGCAATACAGCGTGCTCGGCGTCCGAGAGTAGGTCGTCAATTTGGGCATTAATCTTTTGCCCGAAACATCTTTTACCGTGCGGGTTTCTCTAGCGGCTGACCCAAAGGCGCCGGCGGACCGAAGTTCGGCGTGCCATCGGGATTCCAGGTGAAGCGCTGGATACGCGGTGCGCGAAAATTGTTGCAGCCATCTTCCGGCTCCGGATTGGCGTGATAGATAATCCAGTCTTCCTGACCATTGGGAGACTTGAAGAAGCCGTTGTGTCCTGGGCCAAAGGCTTTGGAACTCGGATCAGTACTAAGGAATGGGTGGTTGATCTTCGTCCAGCTCTTTGCATCGAGAGGGTTAGCATCAAGGTTCGCCTCAAGCACGCCAAGAGTGTAGAAGTCCGTCCAGCAGCCGGACGCTGAGAAAACGATAAACATCTTGTTTCCATGCGAAATGAACTCTGGGCCTTCGTTCACATAGACATGCCTGCCGGGCAGGTCGCCGTGTTCTTCCCACGGATAAGCAGGTTTCGAGATCAATGTCCGTGGCGAGTCAATTGTCCACGGATTGCTCATGTGAGCGATAAACAGATCCTGTTCGCCGTCAGTGTCCCCCTGCCATCCGGACCACACGAGGTAATGTCCACTATTGAGTTCGAACGTGGTTGGGTCGATCGCCCACTTGTCGCTTGAGTCGCTGATCTTCCCCTTGAAGGCCCAAGTACCTTCTATTGGGTCATCGTTTTCGTTCTCGACGGCGTAGATGCGATGAGAAGCATTGTCACCGGCATCGGCAGCAAAGTAGATGTACCATTTATTTCGCCAGCGATGCAGCTCGGGCGCCCACAAGTCATTTGACCAAGGCTGTCCCAGTTCTGGCGCCCACACTTCCTTTTTTTCCGCATTGCGAAGGTCCGTTATGTCAGCCGTCTTACGAAGAGTTAGATTCTTACCTGAGGTATCCGAGTAGTAGTAAAAGCCTTTCCACCAAATCACCCAGGGATCTGGTCCGCTCTCCAGGAGTGGGTTGGTAAAGGTGTCGCCAGAAGGCCTGGCGACCGATGGGATCGGTTGAGCAACCTGAGGTTGCCCGTCCGATGCCCCTAGCAGCCCGCAGGCTAACAGCATCATGACCCTTAGCGACTCCATCGAGATGAGATATTGATCAGCATTTCACTTAATATGAAGCCGAATCATCGAGTCTCCTTCGGCTGCTTCGGCGAGCATCGCCAGGCCGTCATTGACCATCGCCCATCCTTGCTCTCCAAGTCTTTCCCGGAGGTTTTCCTGAGCCTGATTCCAGAGCGGTAGAGCCAATTCAAGGCGATCCTTGCCGCGCTGCGTTAGCACAACATTCCGCGTACGACCGTCTACACTTTCCACCCGGATAAGCCCCTCCTTCTCGATCCCATCCAGACTGCGCGTCAGGGTCGTTCTCTCCAGGCCGAGCATGGTCGCCAGCTGGTTTAACGGAATTCCGGCTGCTAGGCTCGCTGCGACGAGAACGGTGAACTGCGTGCTACGCAATCCGACAGGTCGCAGGGCCAGGTCATACGCACGGGTGACTGCGCGAGCCGCGATGCGAACCTTTTGGCAAGCGCACGCGGTTGCTGCATCCTGGGTCGTCACGTTCTTTGGCATAGGTTCATACCAGCTTGATGAGCAAATAGATAACACGGGCAGCCGCAGCGTGATTTTTGAAGATCATGCGGATACTGCTTTTTTGATGACCGAGCGATGCGCCGACCGAATTTTGCTTAGAGATGCCAGATGGAGCACGATCGAGAGAGGCACCGCGAAAATCGGAATCATAACCAGTGGAAAAGAGCCAAGGAGAACGTTTGGAGCGTCCAGGGAAAAAATCTGGAAACGGCTGGGCGCACTCAAGAACCCGGTCGCTACTGCTATCAGAAGATCAATGATTCCCAACCAGTTCCAGAGGGCCACAAGCTGATCATTTTCGCTTCGCCCAGCGCGGACGCCCACCATTAGCGCTGTTAAGCCAACTATGAGGTCACCCCAACCGGCGGGTAAAGCAAAGATTCCAGGGAGCTGCCCAGCAGCGTAAAGGACCAGAAACGTAACGCCGAGGACCCGGTAGAATTGGAAGGCGACAAGCTGGCTCTGCGGTATCGCTTCGATGATCTCACGGACTTGTTGTGATGCCCCGATGAAGAGCGCCCCGACGAGGATGGGTATGCCAATGGCGAGGGCGATAAGGGGCACTGGCTGGTTCAGCGCGGAGCGGAAGATCCCTTGCCAACCAAGGAAGAGGGTAAGACCGAGCCAACCAAAGAGAACGATGCCGAGGATCGAAACGATGCGCTCGCGATCGGCTTTGGTCCGATTGAGACCGAGCAAAGCGCGATGTACACCGGACAAAAGAACGAACGCGATAATGATGTCGGCTCCGACGATCACAAAGGAAAGAAGCCAAAACCAAGACCCGAAAAGAGGATAAGTGTGCATACACTAGTGTGTATGCACTTATTCTGACGTCAAGGACCAATTTTGAGAGCGCGTGGATTGTCGACATCGCGGGCAAGATCGTCAGGATACACCGGCTGACTCAGGCCAAAAGCTACTCCGAAGAAACGCACGCCAAAGGCATGATCGCTTGACAATCGTTTCCGGATGTCACGATCGATCTCGGGAATTTCTTTTTATGATATAGCGCAGATGTTCTTAAGACTTTTCAGATCAGTAACAGCGTCGGGTTCTCATTGCGCTCTATCCTCCGGATTTCGCCGGCAACGTTTCCAAAATTCGGTCGACGGCGGCGCTGATGATTTGGCTCAAACGATTTGGGTCCTGACCACCGGTGAGACTCGTTTTGGCCCAACCGCGCCACAGGAGTTGGCGGCTCGCCGGATCGAGAAAGTCAATAATGACAAAACCGATAGGCCCTTCTCCCGGCGCCTTGGGTCCGTTGAATTTGGAGAGATTGGTTTTAGCGTGTTGAGAGAGAGAAAGATCATACTCGGAATAGTTGCTGATCGTTGTGACCGTCTGCCCTGTCCGTTTCAGCACGACATGATAAGCAACCAAAAAATCCGATTTGCCATTTCCCACTTGGCGATAGCCTTTGGCGGAGAGATTTTTGGCAACGGCAATTCCGATTTGGCTATACCAATAGGGAGTATTTGAAACTGCTTCGGCTTGTGCCATAACCCGATTTGGCAAAAACCGAAAGGTTGTCAAACCGGCCAGCTTTACGCCTTTGCTAAGCTCGCTGCCGGATTCGATTTTTTGTGGCTGTGTGGTGGAGCAACCCGCAAGAAAAGAGAAGCAGGTGAACCAAAGAAGAATGATTGGCAGGGAGTTGAGGCGAAAGTTTTTCATAAAAGAGCGATCAGACGCGTGGTGACAGGCATTGGCCCTGGTGATGAAGCGCGACATTTGAAACTGCTAATGGTCCCTTCTGTCAAGAAGCAAGAGTTGCCGACCTGCTCGACCGCAACCAAATTCAATCAACATGGAAACGTCTTTACCGTTGGATCGCCGGACTGCTTTGAAGCTCGGCCTCGGAACTAGCATTGGCGGTTTGCTCGGGCTCGCTTCAACCCGAGCTGAGGAGAGGCCTGGTAGCCAACAACCGTCTCAAACCAATGTAAATGTGGGACCCAGGACTGATCCACCTCCGTTGGTCGACGCCCGTTTTCCATGTGAAATTGCTGAAGATGTCTGGGTCATACCTGACCGCCGGACTTTCCTGGTCCCGAATATCGGAATTGTTGTCGGCAAAGAAACCGCACTGGTAATTGATTGTGGTCTGGGGCCAGGGTGCGGACAGGATGTGGTTAAAGCCGCCGAGAGAGTTGCTCCAGGCCGCAAATTAATACTTACGCAAACGCATGCTCATCCTGAACATGCATTTGGAGCGGTCGCCTTTAAGAACCGCGCCGAGATTTTTCTCAACCGACAGCAGAATGATTATCTCGCGAGAATCGGCCCGACGATGTTGCAACTGTTTCGAGAACGCTATGGAGAGCAGGTGAGACAGATCTTGGAAGGCGCTGAAATCGTGCAGGGGACGGACCTTTACGACGGCGATCGTGCCTCCCTGGATCTTGGTGGACGACAAGTTGATTTCCAGTCTATTGGAACCGCTCACAGTCCTGGAGATCAGACAATATTTCTTCCCAAAGAGAGAATATTGTTTGCCGGGGACCTAATTGAAGAGCGGATGTTTCCGATTGTTCCATTCTATCCTCCCACGATCACAAAGTCTGATATCGATGGAGCAAGGTGGGTTCAGGCGCTCTCGAGTTTTGAACAAATAGAGCCCTCGATCATTGTTCCAGGTCATGGCAGTCTCGGACAAGCCGAGATCGCGCGATCAGTGCGAGAATACTTTGCCGATGTCCAAGCACGCGTTAAGAAGATGGCTGAAAGCGAAGGCATCGAGCCGTTGATTTCGAAATTAAAGCCAGAGCTAATGGCGGCTTACCCGACCTGGGAACATGACCGATTTATTGAACCAGCCATACGCTATTTCGCTAGTTAGCGCTGCGAACTTAGAGGGATTGAGCTTGGACGGCGGGAGGTTCTTTGGTGGACAGCTTCGCTTCTGGGCGGGAAAACGCGCATCGGCGAGGGTTCCATTCCGCAATCTGGAGCTACGCGCAATGATAATTGTGCACCACCTGTTGTGGTCGGGAGAGGCTTTCGAGGATGGAGCCGGCAATCGGGTTCGAACCGATGACCTGCTGATTACAAATCAGCTGCTCTACCAGCTGAGCTATGCCGGCCTATTGTCGAGGAGAAGCGTGAAAAGAACCGTATTTTGGCCGTCGCGGCCACAATATGCTTCCAAAATTCTAACGTGTCGATCCACACCCATCCAGGCCGGAGAAGTAAGGCCGAACGGGATCTAATTCAAGGTGGATTTGCACCAAAACCTCCCGCGGATCCTTTCCCGCATGTATCCGGGTGTGGTCAGTCGGGTAGCGACTTCTCTCGAGGTTGGTTCCCTGCCAGCCTCATGCAGACCGACGACAATTCGGCTCGTCGCTGAGAACCTATTTCGACTGCCGCCTTCAAAGATCGAGGACAAGCACGGCGCCTGGCCACTGATCCCACGCAACTGCATTCTTAATGACGGGCAGTTAGCGCACACCATGGCTGGGCTGCCAACACTTCCTTGTCTTCGTACAAAATGATCAATCGACAATTGCTGAAGAACGGATTGCCAGTTTGTGCGGCAAGCTCACTAAAGACTTTCACACAGCGGTCACCAGTTTCTTGGAGACTTTTCTCTGAACCACAAGCTTCAGTTGCTCTGGCCTTGAAGCCATCCTGTCCAGCGCTTGGATAGATCGTCTACGTTCTCTTTATTGACAGGCAAGAGCGAAATTTTGATAAACCACGGGTCCGGGTATTTGCCATTCTCAACCGCATCAAAAAGGAGATCCACGGGGCGTCCCCCCCATTCATAAACTTGCTGGGCAAGCAACAAATCGGTGTAGCCCTGCCGGATATACTGCAAGGTGGCCGGATGAGAAACAATGGCAACCAGCTTTATAGTGCCTGGGCTCCATTTTAAAGCGTGTTCAGTGAAGAGCGCCCAGCCTGCGAGCATAGCCCATCCGCTAATCTCAGGGTGCGCCTGCATAACCTGTTCAACGGTTGCTACAGAATCCTGAGGTGTTTCTTTGTGGTAGAATGTGTCCAGAATTTTTAGATTTGGATAATTCGCCGCTTCTTCTCTTAAACCAACAATTCGCCGCTGCAAATTAGGGGCGTTAGGGTTTCCCGCTAAGACTGCAACAACTCCCGTGTTATTCAGCTCTTTCGCGATAGCGCGGCAAAGGTCCCGGCCGCATTCCACGTCATCCACTCCAACGAAAGCAAATCGTTTACTGCCTGGCGCATCGGAATCAAAGGTTACTACCGGCACCCCCCGCGCTACCGCTTCATCAATCGCCGGAGTCAGCTTATTTGCGTCCGAGCAGCTGACTGCGATGCCAGACGCGCCGATGTTTACCAGCTGTTCGATAGCCTCCGCCTGCTTCTGTGGATCTTCCTCGGTCGGCGTCCGCCAATCGATCTTAACTTGCACTCCTTTTTCGGCGGTTAGCTTTCTCGCCTCCGTTTCCGCACTGACCCTAACTACCTGGAAGACTGGATTGTTATTGGATTTGGCAATCACGCCAAAAGTCAGAGTGCGGTCCGCAGCCTTGGCAGCGTTAGTCAGACAAATAAAACTCGCAAGAAAGAATGTGAAGTTGGTTGTTTTCATGGGGGGATCACTAAATTAAAAAGAGTCAATAAAGCGGCTGAGCATACTCGGAGTTTTGTCGCCAAGCAATCGTCCTGTCAGTTGCCCCGCATCCCCAGACAAAACGTGAGCTGAAAGTCAAATGGCGGATTGCGCCGCGGGATTCATCCAAAGATCGAAGTTCTCGCACAGACTCGTTCACCTGCTTGTTGTACTGCGACAAGCAGGCGTCTTTAAAATCCGTCGAGACCATTGGTAGCGCCGGCTCTCGCAGGTCGAAACACTGTGCAAATTTGGTCGACTCCTCGCTTGCAGCGGAGAAAGACTCGCTTCATCGGTGATTATTACCCTCACCTTTGCAACGGGAAGCGATCTCTTTAGTAGGTACGCAACATGAGCAAAAAAGTTGAGATCGAAGTTGCAGGTAAAAAAGTCATGGTCTCGAACCTCGAAAAGGTGCTGTATCCGGCGGCGGGTTTTACGAAAGGGCAGGTCATCGACTACTACATTCGCATCGCGCCGGTGCTTTTGCCGCACCTGAAAAACCGTCCGATCACCCTGAAGCGATATCCTGATGGTGTGGACGGCTTCTTCTTCTACGAGAAGCAATGTCCCTCGCACAGACCGGACTGGGTGAAGACAACCGAGGTGCCTTCGCAACGAGAGGAAGGAAAGATCGACTATTGCTTGATGAACGATCTGCCTGCACTCGTTTGGGCGGCGAACCTCGCCGACTTGGAACTGCACACCTTCTTGCACCGTGCGCCAGCCATCACCCGGCCCACCTCGCTCGCTTTCGATCTCGATCCAGGTGCGCCTGCCGACATGATGCTTTGCTGCCGCGTCGCGCTGTGGCTGCGTGCCATCTTCGATGAGCTGGGACTGCAATCCTTCGCCAAAACCTCCGGCTCGAAGGGCCTGCAAATTTACGTTCCGCTCAATACCGCCGCGACCTACGAGAAGACGAAGGCGTTCGCCCACTCGCTCGCGGAGAAAATGGAGCGGGACCATCCCGAGCATGTTGTTTCCCGCATGCAGAAGGCGCTTCGCAAAGGGAAGGTGCTCATTGATTGGAGTCAGAATGACGAACACAAAACCACGGTGAACGTCTATTCCCTGCGCGCAAAACCGCAGCCAACCGTCTCGACGCCAGTCAACTGGCAGGAAGTAGAATCAACCGCGAAGGAAGGTGCCGCTCCATTGGAATTCACCAGCGATGCGGCGCTCCAACGGGTGGAGAAACAAGGCGACTTATTCGCGCCCTTGCTGACGCTGAAACAGCGCCTGCCAAGTCTACGGTCCATCGCATGACAGCTGCTATTTGAGCAACTGGAGGAGATCGGACTTTTTCTGCACAAGTTGATCCATTGTGCAGTGCGCAGGTGACTTGTCTGGCCGCCAGCGCAACAGTTTCGTACCGTGGCGGAAACGGTTTCCGGTGACATGATCATAGCAGACCTCGATGACGAGTTCGGGCTGCAGTGGCTGCCACGTATTTTCCTTCCCCTGATTCCAGCGGCTTGGGCCGCCGGGAGCGGACCCTGTAAAACCAGGTGGGGTGATCAGCTTTTCGAGCTTTTTGGTCAGAGCTGGGCGGTCAGCGGCGGCGATGCCGGAGGTAAAGCCGACATGATGCAACAAGCCCTTCGAGTCATAGAGGCCGAGGAGAAGAGAGCCCACGACCTTTGACTTCGCGCCGTAACGAAAACCACCGATCACACAATCCGCGCTGCGGAAGTTTTTGATCTTCTGCATCCCGTCGCGCTCGCCGGCTCGATACTCCAGGTCGCGTCGCTTGGCGATAATGCCGTCAAGCGTAGCGCCGGTTTGAGACAGCCATTTTTTCGCCTGGGCCAGCTTATCGGTCACCGGAGACAAGCGGATCAAGCCGCCCTTTACGAAATACTGAGCTGCGAATTGCTCCAAGCGCGCGCGGCGTTCGCGCAGGGGGATCGAGAGCAGTGCCTTGCCATCGTCGACGGCGAGAAGATCAAACACAACGTAGATCGCCGGCGTCTCCGTCGCGAGTCGCTTGACGCGCGAAGCCGCGGGGTGAATCCGCTGCAGAAGCGCATCGAACGATAAGCCTCGCCCTTCCGGGACGGCGATTTCGCCATCGAGGACGAAATGATTCGCATCCAATTCAGCCAGCGCCTCCGCCACCTCGGGGAAATATCGCGCGAGCGGCTGCAATGACCTGGATTGAAGGTGGACGTTTCCGCCATCGCGAAAAGCCAGACAGCGAAAACCGTCCCACTTAGGCTCGTATTGCCAGTCCTCACCCTCGGGGATGGTGTCCACGGAGAGAGCTTCCATGGGCGGCAGAGGGAACGGAACTTCGAGCGGCATACTGATTATTCGCGTGTGAGGCCTCGCGTAACCTCATCGAAGCACGTAAACTTCTTCCAAGTCGCGACGTAACCATCTGTTTTCGCCCATGGAAGTTTATGAGGAGGTTGGTTTGATCACTTATGAACCGGATATCCTCGCCACGGGCTTGGACGTGATCTTCTGCGGTCTCAATCCAGCTTCGAGCGCCGCCGCCGCTGGCCACAACTTCTCGAATGGAACCAACCGTTTCTGGACGGTGCTGCATCTCGCCGGTTTCACTGATGTACGCCTCCAACCGCAAGAAGAGCGGCGTTTGCTCGAATATGGCTGCGGCATCACCGCAGTCGTTCGACGGCCGACCAAGAGTGCGGCTGAGGTCTCGCCAAAGGAATTTAGAAAAGCCCGACTCGGATTTGAAGCCAAGATGCACCATTACGCACCTCGTTCGATCGCCTTTCTCGGAAAGCGCGCCTTGTCGGCCATGATCGGTCGGCCAGACCTCGACTGGGGCCGCACCCCAACTGAGTTTGCCGGGACGATGGCCTGGATTCTTCCCAACCCAAGTGGTCTTAATAGAGGCTTCACGCTTGCTGCTCTCGTAAGTGCGTACGTGGAACTTCGGATTGCGCTATCTCTTCTGCCGCAGCTTCCACGAAGAGCGGATGATTGAGTCGGCCCTAGGATTGTAACCTTGGGCGGCTCATTGCTCAGACGCTTTGCCGGCAGTTGGTGCGAACCGTAAGGTCTATGATTCAAACGCTTCGATCAAGTCGGGCTGGACTGCCTGAACCCAGTGGTCCAAACCATTGCTGACGCTAACATGGGGGAAACTCGCATCGGCATCTCCGGATGGAATTATCCGCCTCCGGAAGCACTTGGGAGATGGGGGCGCAAGGTGCGTACCTGGGCGAAAGGGAAAACGCCCGCCGGAACGCGATTGCTGGACGAACGACCACCCGCAAAAGAACGGGCAGTTTTTGTTTACTTCGACAACGACGCCAAAGTGCATGCGCCTTTCGACGCGATGTCCTTGGCCCACCAGCTCCGGCTGGGTATCGCTCCCACCCGCGCGCCAGACTTCTCGCAAATTAAAGATGGGGCGCGGCAGGAATGGCCGCCGGTCTCCCGGCAGTGGCGGGAACCACCGGAGATTTAGGTTGTGGCCTGCGCCCAATTGCCGTTCGTGCCTTGCCCGCTGCCCAGCTCACCCATCGAGCGGGAAAGGGCGAGATTTGATTAGTCAACGGAGCCAAACCTCGACTCGCCGGTTCTTCTCGCGGCCATCCTCCGTGTCGTTTGAAGCGATTGGCATCTCTTTGCCGAATCCTTTGACCACCGATGGTTTTATGCCTCGCATCTGCAATTGATCGGCGATCGTTTTGGCGCGGTCCTTGGAAAGGGCTAGATTTTTTTTGGCTCCGCCAGCGTCATCGGAGAACCCGAACAACAGGAGGCTCCGTTGCTGGTAGTTTGGATCTGCCAGTAGCTCTACTAGACGGTCCAGATCTTGCGATGCATTGCCATCAAACTGACTCGTCCCAGCGGGAAATTGAAAGTCGAGGTTAAGTCTTCCGGCACCGCTGACTTCTTTCACGTACCGGCGGGGTGCCCGCCGGGGAAGCTTTGGCGTTTCGATTTTAATAGCCTTGCCAGCGAAACTTAGCATTCCGGTCGCCGCCGGACCAGGTTTGCCCGCCGCCTGCATCAGTGCGCCAGTGAAATTTTCGGGGTTCTTGTCTGACAGGAAAGCGGTTATGGCAGCGTTGAGCGCATCCTGGAAAACGGCTGGGGCAGCTTCTCCATGGACGCAGCTGGGGAGAAGAGCGTCCTTGGCAAATTCTGTCATTGACCATTGGTGGTAGCCATCAAACTTTGACTTGTCGATATCGGTTCGAACCGGGATTGATCCCTTAAGAGGGCTAAAGACCTCCTGCGCTTCCTTACTGCCGATGCTTTTCAGCCAGGCCATGGCGGCCTCTTTGTGCGGAGCACCTTTAGCCAAGGTGAATCCGTCCGCGACGACAATGAAAGAGCCATCGGTACCAGGATGATTGACCCAGCCGAAGTCTTCCTTTTCCTTCAGGCCAGCTTTAATAAACTCCCCGTCCGCCCAGTCACCCATGGAGGTGAACGCCACTTTGCCCGCCATAAGCTCCTGGACGGCTTGATCCCAACTCAGAGTGGCATGATCCGGATTGAGATACTCCTGCATTCTGGCAAAGTAGCCCAACGCTTGCTTTACCTGGGGATCGTTCCACTTCATTTTGCCGCTGAACAAATCCGCCCACCCCTGTGGTCCAACCACTCCGAGGAGCGTGTTTTCAAAAAGCTGGGCAGAAGCCCAAACTCCTGAATCGCCCACGCCAAGAGCTGAAATTCCCGCCGCTTTCAACTTGTCGCAGGCTGCGAAAAACTCATCGAATGTCATCTTATCGCCGATCGTTATTCCGTTCTGGTCGAGGAGTTTCTTGTTGTACCAAAGTACGTTCCCGTGATGGACGCCCGTCAATACGGCGTAGGTGTTGCCGTCCTTAGTCACCATGTTGACCAAGGTTTTTGGAATAACCTTGTCCCATCCCTCACTCTGGTATAAGTCGGTCACCGGCTCGCAGTAATTGGGTTCCACGTACTGACCGAGCAACTCCCAACCGGGGTGGCTTTGCCAAGTGTCCGGCGGATTCCCGACGGCCAGACGGGTTTGCAGGATCGGCCGAGCAGCCGAACCGCTACCGCCCGCCACGGTGGCGTTCACCACTCCGACTCCTGGATACAGTTTCTTGTAACGGTCAAATAGCGCATTGAGCGCCGCAACCTCGCCGCCAGAGGTCCACCAGGAGAAGACTTCCAGTTTTGTCTGCGCGGACTCAACGTATTTGCGAGCGAAAAAACCGCTCGGCGTTAACTTGGAAGGGCCTCCCAGTTCCGAAAGAACAAATTCCACGAACTTCTGGGTCCATTCATTCCTGGAATTTGCCGGAACATACAGGTAGAGCCGGCGCGAGAGCGGATAGCGCTCTGCCGCAACAGTAAAAGGAGTCGGCAATAACGCAGTTCCACCTTCCTCTGATATGGCGAGAGGTTTACTACCGCGTACGAACGCCATCCCCGTGAAACCAATCCCGTTCGCGTCCGCGGCCACTTCATCCGAAAGTTTCGCACTATTCTCGTAACGCGAAGCCTTGGTCGATAGGGGTCTGCTTTCGAGCACCAGCGACTTGAAAGTGTCAAAAGTACCCGAGTTCTCATCGCCGGCGTAGAGATTGATTGTCCCTGAATTGCCTCCCACCTGCGACCAGTCGGTTGTTTTGCCACTAAAAATATCGGCCAGTTGCTGCTTGGACAGCGCCTTGACCGGGTTGCTTTTATTGACAAACACCGCGATCCCGTCCAAACCGAGCACGATTTCGCATCCAGGCGAGAACATATCACCCAACCCGGCCATCGCGCACTGCCGGGCCTCCTCCGGAGTAATCCGCCGCGAGGCCATGCCTATGTCGCACTTCCCGGTGGCCAAATCTTCAAAAGCTGTTCTGGAACCGTGAGCCTGCACCTCGAAGGTCAACGGTTCAGTGGACTGGCTCTGTAAAACTGCTTCGACATCTGTCTCATCCTCCTTTTGTCCCGGTTTGCGCTGAACGGAGATCGCACCCTCGAATTTTAGAAATTCCTCGCACAATGCCGGGACGAGTTCCTTTCCAATGGTGTTTGAGCCGTGGAGTTTCAAGGCCACTCGGTTCACGGGTTGCTGAGCCGGGGAAGAGGCCTGCTGCTGGGTTTCAGCAGCAGATGATGAGGAGGGTTGGGCGCTGGGGGTTTGCGATTGAACAGCCAGTGGCGAGGGTTCCACGGAGGGCGACTGGAGGTCCATCACTTGCAGGTCGGTAAACTGCCAGGTATTCTGCGCATTTTCTGGCGATCCTCCTGATACTCCAACGCAGCCGCCCCCCTGAGGAGGCTGTCCAGTAAACGTCGCAACGCGCTGGTCATTGATATAAGCGGTCGCCTGATGGCTCTTGGTGACCACTCGCAATTTGTTGACCTGTCCTATTCCCTTCTTGATTGCTTCGCTTTCGATCCAACCGACGGGTTGCAGCCATCGATCAGTCACATAGCGGCTGATCTTGAAATAACCGGCTGCGTCAATACAGAGACAGTAAAAATTCCTGAGGTCCTTGGCCCAAAAAATCAAGCCGCCCGGTACGCTGACATCGCCGACAGGCAAGATGATATCGACGCTTATGTCCGCGTCTGTGAAAACGTTTGCTTGATTGAGGACACTCTGAGTGGTGTCCGGTGCGGGCTTAAGAGTAAGCTTACCATCCTCCACGCTCAGCCGCTCACCTGGTATGCCCCAGCTCGGATCCAGGTTAGTAAACTTATCTTCATAGAGAATCTCACTTGTCTCTGCGCGTAGAATCGAGAGCAGCAATAGCAGAATGGCCAGGAAAGAGGCATCCATAGCACAGAATTTTGGCTTCATACCATTGGGTTAATTACCCGAGGGCCCAGCGGGCTGAACAAAGGAATCTAAGGTTTGTGTGAAGGGCGCAGGCTTAACATTGTGGCCTGGATTTGGTGGCAGCGTTTGTGCTAATTCAGCGTTCTCGCGCGCCGGTTGGGCATCCCGCCGGACTTGCTCGAATTGAGTATCTGGCGCACTCTCAGGTGATTCGGCAAGATCAACAGCGCGTTGGTTGAATCGCGTCCTTTTTTCTCGCGACTCCTCTTCCTCACTCTTTTTCAGCTCGGCTACTGCTACATCCCGTTGGCCGGCCGCCAGATTGGCATCCGCTTCTGCTTGTTGAGCCCTATCTCTCAGTTCGCCGATTTCGCTTTGGAGAGCATCACGCTGGCGAGTCGCAAGGTCCGCGTCCTTATGGGCCGCTTGGGCCTCACCCTCAGTTTCCTGGAGCCGAATCTGGAGCGCGTCACTCTGACTCCTGATAAGCTCCTCGTTCTTTTGGAGCGTGAGCGCCCTGCCCTCAGATTCCTTCAGCTGATCTCGAAGTTTATCCAGCTCTCTCGCCAGGAGCTCAAGATTTTCCTGGCCAATTTGCCTCTTCTCTTCGCTCTCGCTTAGCCGAGTTCGGAGCTCGTCACGCTGGTTAGTCGCTCGGTCAGCATTTTTTTGCGTTGCCAGAGCATCTGCCTCAGTCTCCTTTAGCTGGCTTCGGAGGGAATCGCGTTGGTTCTCAAGGTCCGCAATTTTTCGCGCCTCTCTCACCTGAGTTCCCGGAAATTGTGGATGACGGTCAGGTGAGACCCGATGGGCGACGGGTGGTAAGTGACGAGAGCCAGGCTCCGAAGCCAACCCCGCAGCTCGCTCCGCCGGGGTAACATCGCCCTGTGGTGAAGAAGTCGCGCTGCCTGACTCGGCCGGCATGTTGAGGGGCGGATCCTGGGATCCCTGAACCAAAGGCGTGGGGCTACTGTTGGCGCCTTGCCACAAGCCGAAACGCGTAAATACCGAGGCTTGATTTGACACCGATGCGTCTCCAACAGCCTGAGGCAATCGACGGCGGTTCTCCGCTAAAGACGCCCATTCTTTCGTTTGCCGGAGTACAAGCCACAGAAATAACATTCCCGCACAAAGGAATGTTGCGAGCGAAGCCCATTTCAAAATTCTCAGGATTCGGTTATCAGAACCTTTTGAATCATTGAACCGGGAGTTCGTTAGGCTGAACGATGCTGTTTTCTTCCCGGTGCCAATGGAACCGGACATCAGCTTCGTGATGCGGTCAGTTAGCGCCTCCAGATGTTCTTCGGCAGGTGGGTTAGAGGCATTCAGCCAGGGAACTTTGCTGAGATAAAAACGAATCTCGGGCAGCGGTGTTGTCTCGGCCAGACGGAAGGGAACGAGGATCCGCCGCAAAGAGATAGCAAGGGCGATTTCTCTTTCCAGATGCGGCGCCGCGTTGGCATTTTCGGATAGCACAACGACGATCACACGACTGGACGCGATGGCCTTTCGACCGGGTTCTCTCCAGTCTTCGAGTGCCGCAGTACCCCGGGTAGCTTTCCAGCATTTCAGGTGGGCAGATTCAAGCTTTCCGTAAATTGCATCAGCGATGCTCTTATCCTCATAGGCATGACTTACGTAAATGGCGTCCTTCATAAATTACGTTTTCGCCTCCTCAAAATTGTCAGTAGCGACGAGCCAGCCAAAGTACTTCATTTGTTGAGGCGTCTTCCTATGCCTCCACCTTAGAATTCAGCCATGCCCGCCTGGTCTAACCGGGAGAATAAGAACCACTAGACTGGATGACAAGATTTTCGTTGCACCATAAGATCCTCGGGCGTGTGCAGCCTTTTCCCTCGAGTACCTACCTAACCGTCGGCATCAGACGACGATCGCCAGCGGACTCGGGCGGTAAGTTAGGTCGACCGGCAGATAAATGGTGGAGCGCTGTGAACTAACGGTTTGAAAATTAAAATTGACCAGGTGGGCGTCAATTGCGAACTAACCTCGTTTATTATATATAATAAAATCAATACCCTTCAGAGTAAATAGAAGGCGGTTCTAGGGCCTAGTTTTCAAGTTACTCATGTCACTCAAGGGGTTGAGAATTTATTACGATCATGGAAAAATTAGGTAATCCTCGCATTCTTCGTTCTTTAGAGCGCTCTTTGAGTGCTCCTAGCAAAACCAGGTAAATCTCGTTCTTCCTTGAAGTGGAGCGACGAAGCAAGTTCCATCAAGCCGCCGAGCCTTGTTGAGCCGTCACTTCAACGAATGCCGGAGATTTGCCAGAGAGTTTTTCGCTGAATGCCAGCAGGCAAGAGCCAGAAGGGTGGGCTGAGGAGTGTCGCTACCGGGTCTGCATACGCCCGGAAAGGACCCTTGAGCGCAAGATATAAACGCATCCGCTTATTCAACCACCCGCGGGCGGAATCTCTCCGCACCAGATACTCGTAGTGGCGGACCACATCGGGCGGAGAATGGCGGCGCACGATCGCCAGGAGTTCGATCCACCGCTTTTTGCCGCCGGTACCGGATTTGTGGGCCTGATGAATTCGGTACCTTGACAGCAACGCTTCGGTCGCCAGGAATCGGCAGGTTTTCCCTGCGCGAAGGAACCACTCCCAATCGAAGCCGAAGTGCAAACTCTCGTCGAGCGGCCCGACAATCTCCCAGGCCTTTCGCGTCCAGAAGACACTCGGTTGATCGATAAAGTCGACCGTTTCCAGCAATCTCTGGCTGAAGGATGTCACCCGCCGGAGCTCTGTTTGAAGCGTCCCGTGGTTGAACATTTCGCATCCTCCATAGACGACGATCGGTTGATCGAGAGAGTCGCGCAGTAAGCTCTCCACCGTCGAGAGTGTGTTCGGAAGATGGAGGTCATCGCTGTTTAACCAGCAGAGGATATCGCCCGTCGCACGTCGTAAACCTTCGTTGATCGCTGCGGCCTGGCCTCCATCCCTTTCGGAACGCCAGAAGCTTAATTGGGCTGAATACTTCTTTAGAACGTCGACCGTTTGGTCAGTGCTTCCCCCATCAAAGACCGAAAATTCCAGGTTAGGATAATTCTGTTGAAGCACACTCCGGATCGTCTCCTCAATAAAGTGCCCCTGATTGTAGGACGGGGTGATCACTGAGATTCGGGGGGGAGAGTGAAGCATGGAGAGGTGGAGAGGTGGAGTGACGGAGTGATGGAGTGGTAGAGTGGCGGAGGCTTATCACTCCTGGGGACTTAAATAATTGGGATTTTCGCTCGTATAGATGGTGTTCGCTTCGTTGACGTGAGCGTTTCTGTCCAGGTACCAGAATCCCGCTTGCGTTCTAGAGATTCGATCAAACGGAGAAGGCCGTTTTCGAGCTTAAATGCCTGCTGATCGAGAATTTCGAAGTTTTCTGCGGAGAGCTGATCTGCCTTGCGATAAGCGTGGTAGCCGGACACGCTTTCTCCGAGCAAGCTTACGGCGATATAGAGATGGTGAATGTATTCTCGGATCGACCTGCGGCAATAACCCTCGGCGATATTCCGGTGGACAGAGTCGGCAGAAGCGATCGCTTGTCCAATCACCCGCTTCATTTCAAATGCCTCGGGCCTAAAAAGTCGACAGGTCTCGACGTAGAGCGTGACCGCATCTTGCCAAACACGCAGTTGCTGATACCCCCGATTCTTATTCTTCCTGTTTACCATCACACCGCTCCACCACTCCACCGCTCCACCGCTCCACCACTCCACCACTCCGTGTTTCGGTCATCTTCTTTCAGCGACGACGAAGACGATATCCCCGAGGTTCAGGTACAGGTCCCAATTGAGAAGATGCGCCTTTTTTAAGGTAGCGTAGAGATTAGGCCGCTGGTGTTTCAGGCAAAGAAGGATGTAAGCCATGGTATCGACACTGCGAAACATTCCTTCCCGACCAATGAACTTGATGACGAACCCGTAACGCTGGAGTAACCGGCTGAGGGTTTCTCGTGAAAAGTAATGCAGATGAGTCGGGGGATGGATCTGACGCCATCGGCGACCTCTGGCGCGGGCCAGCCAACTGTCAAGGTCCCCGGTAGTTAACGCGAGAAGACCTCCGGGAGGGAGCGAATCGGCCATTTTCTGGAGATAAAGGTCAGGCTCAGACAGGTGCTCGATGGTGTCCCAAAGGCAAATAAGGTCCGGTTGGACACCAAACTGATGGGTCAAAAAGTCCGCGCTTCGTGCCTCTAGACCCAAATGTTGGCGCGCGTAGGCGATGGCGTCGTCCGAAATATCGATTCCCTCTACCGACCGGAATGTGGTCCTGGCCACTTCGAGGAAAAATCCGTGGGCGCACCCGATCTCAAACAGGCGCTTGGAACGGGTGTCTGTGACAAAGGGCAGCAATCTTCGGAGACGGAGACGGCATTGTTTTTCGATGACGGAACGGTCCGCGACGTAGTCGCGATATTCGTTGCCAGTGAAATAACCAGCTGTATAGAGTTGCCGCAGTTGCTCTTCCGACAAGGTGAAATTAGCGGTCGTGAATTTGCATTCTTCGCACCTCAGTAATCCGGGTACACGGGATGGACGCAGTTCCCCACCACAGACCAGACAATCCCATTTCATCAATTCACGGACCTCAGGGGCAGACACTGCGGCGATCAGCGGGAATCGCTTTGCTCTACCTGATACTGGCCTGGGTGATTCAGGCAGGCGCGGTTAACCCCTTCACCCATTTGGTCGGTGGCGGGGATGCATTCATCCAGGGGATTGCTGCCAAGACTTTTTCCACTTCTTTTTGCCCCTGGAACCCCTACGTCCAATCAGGAAAGTTCGTGTTTGCCGACGTTCTCTATCAATCATTTTATCCGCCCAGTCTCATCCTGTTATCCATCTTTCCGAACACCTTTGGATTCAATTTATTTCTCCTGATCCACTACGCGCTGGCCGGTCTCTTTGTATATTTATACCTGGGCTCGCTTCGACTCACGAATTACTCAGCGTTCGCCGGCGGCCTGATATTCATGTTGTGCGGATTCATGACCGCCCATAAAAGTCATGAATACATTCTCTCCGCCGCGGTGTGGTTGCCTCTGACCCTGCATTTCATTCATCAGTACGCAGAGCGACTGCGGGTTCTGGATCTGGGCTATGCCGCGGTGCCCGTGGCGCTCTCCATTCTGGCCGGTTTTCCACAAATCACGCTCTACTCGACCGTGGTGGCCATTGCCTATGTTCCCTTCTGCTTTGCCCGTACACCGTCAATGCAAGGCTTTAAAACAAAGGTCGCGCATATCGTTTTCGCAGAATTTGTGGTGCTGGGAATAGGCGGCCTGCTGGGCAGCCTCCCGTTGTTCTCGGTCGCTGCCACGCTGCCGGCTTTCACTCGGGAAAGGATCACATATGGAATGTTCACCTCTGATAATTTCCCGCCCTTCCAGCTTCTCACGTTTTTGATCCCAAACCTGTTCGGCGGGGTGAATCGCCAAATTCCTGATTACGCTCCGGACACCACCGTTTTTGTGGCCGAAGTCTACGCGTACTTGGGAATATTGCCACTGACGTTGGCACTGGCAGGTCTTTCCGCTTGGCGGACAGCGCGCCGCGAGCTGAAGTTCTGGAGTGCAGTCGCGGTCATTGCCCTATTGATGTCGTTTGGCGGGGCAACTCCGATCTATCTTCTCCTGTTTCGGGTGCCGGTTTACAACCTGTTTCGGGTGCCTGCCAGGCACCTCTTCGAAGTTGGTCTGGCATTGAGCGTCATCGCCGCAATCGGCCTGGATAGCCTCCTGACCAAAGAGAACGCCGCGACCCTGGCGCGTCGAGCATTCGCCCAACTTTCATTCCTTCTAGGCATCGCAATTCTGGCTGTTGTCGCGCTTCGCTCCCTGGCCGAAGGCTGGTGGTATCTCATTCCGGACTCCGTGCATGTGAATTATCTTTACACCTTCGGAGCTGTGAAGCAGGCCATCATCCGAAATCTGTCCTGGGACAGTCCGTCTTTGGTGATGCCGTTCTTATTCTTCGCTTTGACTGGAGGAATACTCTTTCTTTTGGCTCGGAGGCGGCTGCGGGTCACCGCTTTGATCGCGATTCCCATTTTGATCCTGGCCGACACATTTTTCGCCGCGCGGAGAATGTACGACAACCCATCGACCGCGCTTATGTACGGCAGTGCGAGCCGACCCGAGTCAGAGATCCTGCGTGCGAGCCGTTTCGATCGCGATCACTATCGCTTATTTCCGGTCGATTTCGATAACGGGCCGATGGCACGTCTCACCTCGACTTATCATCTCAGCACGATCTATCCGTATCCGTTGTTGAACGTGCTCAGTGCGCTGCCGGTGATCAATGACTATGGGCCGTTCTGGCCGAAACGTTACCAGGCGGTGACCGGATTTAACGCGGGCGGAGGTATGCCCATCGCAAACCTGCAAAATTACAAAATGCTCTCCTTCCTTGGAACGCGCTATCTGATGGTGCTCTCTGCGGAGACCAGACAAGCCATCGAAAAGGTAACACTGAATATAGAGAGCGGCCGTGGAGCGGCCAAGGTGTTTTCTCCCATTGCAGTGACGCCCAACGGCATCACAATCTTTGAGAACCCGACTGTCCTTCCCCGGTTCCGGTTCGTTCACCGTATAAGACCCGCGCAGGATCTGGATGACGCGCTGTCGTGGATGAAACGACCTGATTTCAACCCTGCCGAAGAGGCCGTTGTGGAAGGGATAAACACCGACATGCAAATGGCACCGGGCAACATCCTCGGCGAGAAACTGGAAGCGACGGAGCTCCAGTGGGAAGTTGAAACATCCGGCCGCAGCTTCTTCGTGGTTGCAGATTCATTTTTCCCTGGCTGGACCGCTACGGTAGACGGGCAACCCGCACCTATCTACGCTGTTTACGGATGTGTCCGCGGGATCCAGATCCAAACCGCCGGGCGACACCGCGTTGAGATGCGTTTCGCTCCGCCAGGATTGGCCGCGGGTCTTGCGTGCACCAGCGCCGGCTTCCTGATCCTGTGTCTGCTGTGGTTGGGCGATCGGACCGGGCACCTGACTCGAATCCCACTGGGGCGGCACCTCCGATCGTCTCATCGACGATATAAAGAGGACGCCGTTTAACCTCGTCGAACACCGCCCCCAGGTATTCACCCAGTATTCCGAGGACGGTCAGCTGTAAACCGCCCATAAACGAGACCGCGACGATCAGAGATGTGTATCCTGGGGGCAAATGTCCGACGGTCAAATAGACCGCGATGTCGAAAAGACCGTAGAGCACACTCAGAGCCGAGATAATAAAACCGACGAACGCGGCCGACCGGAGCGGCACTTTGGAGAATGAAGTGATGCCCGTGACTGAAAACGTGAAAAGATTGAGAATTCGATATTTGGTTGCCCCTGCCTCTCTCGGTGGACTGACAAACTCCACGGTGGCTTGACTGAAACCAACCCATTGAAACAATCCACGCAGGAATTGATTATGCTCGCGGATGGAACACTGAAAGACATTTCGAACCTTACGCGAAATCAGGCGAAAGTCGGCCGCCCCAACAGGAATCTCGATTGGAGAAAGCCAATTCTGGATCTTGTAGAAGACACTAGACGTCCACTTTTTCGCCGGGTGAATTCGAGCGTCATAGGTCCTGATCGCCTGCACGACATCGTACCCTTGATCAAATTTTTCCAACAGCTTCGGGATAACTTCCGGAGGATGCTGCATATCGCAGTCCATCAGGATGGTAGCGTCCCCATCACTATGATCCAGGCCCGCAACCAACGACATCTGATGCCCAAATCGGCGTGATAAGTGTAAGACCGTAACCCGCGAGTCTTTGGTCGCAATATCTTTGAGAACGGCGACCGAATTGTCACGGCATCGGTCAAGCACATAAATCATTCGAAAGTTGTGAAACCGTGTAAGACCGGCCACGACGACGGAGAGGGCCGCATGAAAAATTGGCAGCCCTTCCTCTTCTTCGTAAACGGGCAAGATAATATCGATTGTCATTGGCGTAGGGGCGTTCAGCGTTCAGGGGTCGGCGTTTCAGCGTTCGGCCTCAATCCTAACGATTCGCGGAGCGAAGTTAATGTCATTTGCAGGCCGTCGCGAAATGGCACCCGTGGCTCCCAGCTAAATGCGTGTCGAGCTCGCGAAATATCTGCAATGACTTCTAGGATCTCGTCCGGGCGCAAAGGCCCGTTGGCCTGAACGGGCTTAGACATCGGCAGGAGTTCGTTCACTTCGGAAATCACTTCTCCCACTCCCCACGACAACCCGCTTCCGGCGTTGAAGATGCCCCCCTCCCTCCGAAACGCAGTACCGACCAGGAGACGAATCAGATCAGCAATGAAGAGGTAATCTCTCCGAGGACGCAGGTCCGCGACAACCATGACCGCGAGGCCGGGGTCAATGGCTTGGGTGAGAATTTTGGGGATCAAAAATCTCCTGTCCTGGCCCGGCCCATAGACATTGAACGGCCGGACAATTGTCACCGGCACGCCGAATTGCCTCTGGTAATAGAGACCAGTTTCTTCCGCAAGAATCTTGGTGTGGCTATACGGATTGAACGCACCCAAGGGGTCCTCCTCGGAGATCGGCAGACGCGTAGGCCGGCCATAGACATAGGAACTCATCAATGTCAGTGAAGCGCTGCGAGCGCGGCAGAATTCGAGGACGTTCACGGTACCGAGAACGTTGACTTCATAAAAGCTCAACGGTGCCGACCAGCTGTCTGGAACGAAGGTCCGAGCAGCCAGATGGAAGACATGTCCAATACCTTCGTAACTCAGTGGACAATTCCGGATGTCTCCTTCGCGCCGCGTGTGAGTGAAAATGTTATATCCGGCCGCCATGAGGGCCGGCACAAGATGGGAACCAATGAAACCATCGGCTCCGGTTACGAGAACGCTTTTGTTCCGAACATTCATCGCCAGGGAAAAGAAGAACAGGGAGAGAAGCGTGCAAGACCATCAGAACTTTCATGGCCTCCTTGCGATAAACCCCTTTCGGTGTCAGGCCTCCGTAAGTGTAACGTTTACCCAGCCGGGAGAAATTGCTCTCTGCGCTTTTCGAATTCCTCGACAGCACGCATGTAATCATCGGGCCTGCCAATATCTAGCCAATAGCCGGTGTAGGGCTCTACGGTGACCGGTTCATTCTTTCCAAGCAAATCCTTCATTAGATCATCAAATCCGTACTTGGAATCAAGCGGCACAAACTGGAGCACTCGCCGGTTGACCGCATACACACCCATGCTAACGAGGTATTCCGTTTGCGGCTTCTCGGAGAACCCGGTTAAACGGCGCGAAGAATCGATTTGCAAAACCCCATAATCGATCAACTGCCAGCGCTGAGCCGCAGCGATGGTGAAGAGCCGTTGAGATTGCACGTGACGCTCAAGGAAGCCGGAGAAATCGAAGTCGGTGAGCACGTCGCCGTTCATCAGAAGAAAATTCTCCGGCAGATCGGGAATCAAGGCGAGAGGCGCGACCGTGCTGATTGCCTTTTTTTCCAATGAATAGTCGAGATGAACGCCCCATTTTTCTCCATCTCCAAAAAAAGCCTTCAGGAGATTTGCCTGATGATTGACGGCCAGTGTCACGTCCGTAAATCCCTGACGGGCGAGTTGGCGGATAATTACCTCGAGAATTGGATAATCACCAATCGGCATCAGCGGCTTGGGAAGAACGACCGTGTAAGGCTGCAACCGAGTTCCCGTTCCGCCGGCCAGGATCACCACCCGCTTAGACATTGTACAGGGATTCTTTGTAGCGGCGCAGGTTGTTCGGATTTCGAAACCAATTGACCGTCTGCTTTAGACCCTCACGGAGCGAGATCTCCGGCTGAAAGCCTTGAGCCTTCCGAAGTTTATCGGCATTGCAGCGAAGGCGCCGCACTTCACTGCCGGTTGGACGGAGCCTATCAGGATCGAGATCAATCTGGGCGTCGCTGCCCATGATCTCCGCGATCAATCGAAAAAGATCACCCATCGATATCTCACGGTTCGAACCGATGTTAAAGACTTCGCCACCAGCGCCATCCAGGCTGGCCACCGTCAAGAGGCCGCGACACATGTCGTCGATGAACGTAAAATCGCGAGTCGTCGTCAACTCTCCAAGTTTAACTTTTTTTGCACCGGCGGCGATTTGCGAAATAATGACCGGAATCACCGCGCGAGCGGACTGCCTCGGGCCGTAGGTGTTGAACGGGCGAGCGATGATCACCGGGAGTTGAAACGAACTATAAAAACTCGTTGCGATGGCATCTGCGCCAATTTTGGAGGCGCTATAGGGCGATTGGGCCTGGAGAGGATGCTTCTCATCGATGGGCACATATTGGGCCGTGCCGTACACCTCGCTGGTCGAGAGATGAACAAACTTCTCCACTCCACTCTGACGTGCGGCCTGGCAGAGGTGGAGGGTGCCTTTGATATTCGTCTCCACGTAACTCTCCGGAGCGCGGTAGGAATAAGGAATTGGAATGAGAGCCGCCAAATGGAACAGGACGTCCACCTCTTTGGTCAGGCTCAAACAGAAATGGCTGTCCCGAATATCGCCGGTGACGACCTGAATCCGCTTTAACGTGGGAACATCCTCCAACCAGCCCCAGAAGTTAAAGGAATTATATTGAGCCAACGCCGTGACGTGAGCTCCGGCCCGCAGCAGGTGTTCGACCAGATGAGAGCCGATGAAGCCGTCGGCCCCGGTCACCAGGACGCGTTTATTCTGCAGGTCCGGCACGAGTTCCTTCCGCTCATCTCTCGAAGATCGTTTCCATGGCAACGTTGAATCCTGGCAGCAGATCCGTCGAGAGGTTGTCCTCTTTGCCGAGCTGGCGGATCTTTTCAACTCCGTCGGAAGTCAACTGATGGATCGTGAGGGAGCGAGGTTCAGGGTCGATGATCCAGAGTTCTTTGACTCCGGCGCGCGCATACTCCAGTTTCTTGTTCACCAGGTCCAGGCGTCGGGTCTTCGCCAAAAGAATTTCAACGACCAGCTCAGGTGCGCCCTCTGCGCCTTCCTCGGTTAAAATTCCGAGCCGTTCATTCAGAACAATTAGTATATCCGGTTGAAATACGTTGATCTCGTCGAGATAAACATCAAAGGGAGCATCGAAGATTTTACCAATCGGGTTGCGCTTCAAATAACTGTGCAATTCAAATTGCAGGTTACGGGATATTTCTTGATGAAAACGGTTCGGCGCAGGAGCC
>DATHPI010000060.1:0-9818 GCA_035484035.1 Chthoniobacterales bacterium | reverse complement strand
TTGGTATTCTTGCGTGTCTCGTTGGTTAGAATGATGAGTTCACTAGGAATGCGTACCGCGTAATACGGTTCAGCAGTGACGATCAAGGCAAAGGTTTGTGACTGGGCTTTGACTGTCAGCTTTCCCTCGCCATTCTGCTCGATGGGGATTTCTCCAAGGTTGGTGGTGGTTCCGTCGGGCGTTACCGTCCACAACACAAAGGTGAGAAACTCGGCGCCCAAAGCGGTTGGTTGTGGCATCCCCACTACCTTCAACTCGACACCCGTCCCGGCCGCTTTGGCTTCGACCTTCGCTTCACCGCTTGCCTGGGGTGCCGCAGCCGATCCCACCATGCTGACCTTGGTCCCGCCGCCGCCGACGGGATAACCGATGGCAGCTACGGTTCCGCTGATTACGTTTGCGGTCGGTTCCGGTTGCTGAGTCTGCGCTGCGCAGATCGCTGCCGTCAAAAGTACGCATGCCAACGGTAGAATCATCTGCCTTCGGCGTTTCATTTTTTTTTCTCCGATTCTACAAACTCCACAAGATTTCGATCCCACTTCACCGGAGCACCGCTTACAAGGGCTCCTACGCCTCGATTGAAAAAGGATAGAGGCGTCGATCGGGTTCTAAGGATTTGAGCCGCTCTGGGGTGAGTCGCCCCACCAAATGCGGAGGTTACCGTGAGTCACGAGCCCATTGGAACTGTCAAAAGTGACAAGGTGACTGAACCTGTTGGTGGAACAGGTTTTAGCCCAGATGGGAGCATACAGTTCGGTACGCCGGGTGATAAAACTTTGCGCAACATTTATCTGGAAAAACGCCGGTTTCCAATTATCGCGTTCGTCAGGAATTGGCTTATTCACGCCGGGTAACTGAAACTTAGCTTTCGTGGCAAATTCATTGTGCGCAGGGGAGAGGAAGCGTACGACGCGCGAGCCGGAGGTCCCAATCGGAAACTCGTATTAAAGACGAACTTCGATCCTCATGGAAACTTCTCTCTCCGCCGCCAGTCAAACCCGTTTTCTGCCGCATCCGAAGTCGATGCTCGATCGTTTTGTCCACAGCGAGACCTCGGGTTCAGTCCTTTGGAGCAACCATTGTCGCCCTCGCTTGGGCGAATTCGCCCTGGAGCGCGTCCTATCTCGCGCTTTGGAAGCTTCCATTGCAAATAGGTCGCCGCCCTTTTCTCTCGATGGACTTGCACCGCTGGATTGATGACGGCTTGATGGTGCTTTTTCTTTCTGGTTGTGGGGCTTGAGATCAAGCGCGAGATCGTAAAAGGTGAGCTGTCTTCCTTTCGCCAAGCGGCTCTTCCCATCATGGCAGCGCAAGAAGCGCTATGATCCGTGTGCTTCGTCTAAACGTTCACGAAAGTTCTTCGCCCAAGTGCGAAACGCCGCTTCAATATCTGCCCATTTCTTGAATCCGCTGAGGCC
Source organism: Chthoniobacterales bacterium (assembly GCA_035484035.1). Taxonomy (GTDB): domain Bacteria; phylum Verrucomicrobiota; class Verrucomicrobiia; order Chthoniobacterales; family JAFAMB01; genus JAFAMB01. The sequence goes on along the minus strand of DATHPI010000060.1, from coordinate 8,400 downwards.
ACTGAACCACCGTCGGCCGCCTTTACCTGTCACGAAGGCTGCTTGTCTTTCGCCGGATGTGGAATCGAGCATCTCCCCTTCGATATTGACCCTGCCAACGCTGAGTCTGGGAACGGCCAGGCCGATGCCCGGTACGGTCGCGGCAGAAACGGCGACCGCGCCACCCTTCACGGCGGCATTCTTCTTGCCGCCATTGGGCTCCACGTTCGTGATCGCCACGTTCAACTCAAGAACGTCCGGTCCGGGAGTGGTCACGATTTGGTATCGTCCGGATTTTGTGAGTTCATCGGTAACGGCATCGTGGAAGTACTTGGCCAGGCGTTCCAAATCGTCGGCGTCAATCCCACGGTCCCGAGCTTCCGGAAGCAAATAGATTGTGATCGGGTCGAAAATAAACTTGTTGTATTTCTTCAGGACGTTCGGATCCTTCTCGTACACAAGCAAGTCGCCATTCTTCGGATCGGGAGCGAGCCCGGAGTAGTCGCCCAAGAACCCGGATACTTTCTTCGAATCCGCCGCTTGCTGCTTCGCCGAGTCCTGCGCTCGCGCTGTGAAGCCGAATAGGATCACCCAGATAGTCAGCAAGCCCAGTAAGGCTAATTGTGAGAGTGGCCTTGCTCGACTCATCTGGGAGCTCTGTGATCGAGGAGCGACAGGCTCATTGCTTTGCAAAATCATCCCTGCAGATCGTTCATTGTGCATTTTCGCCTCCACATGTAGATTTTGGCCCAGGATGAAATTCCGTTACTTTACGTGCATCTTACGCTCGATTGAAGATAAGTGTCGATTGCTTTAATAGGGGTATCCCTTGGCTAGAGCTTGCGCCAGCTTTGCATCGTGCCCATAGATGTCATCGTAGAAATCCACAAGGTTCCTCAGTCCACTCCAGCTTAGACTGCAGCACCCACGCGGCCAGCGCAGGGATTTCTCGACAGTCTTAGGGAAAGGGAGACTATCAGTGAGCCGTAAAGTCGACGGCTAGAAGTGAAATATCGTCTTTGTGCCCCTCACCCGGAGGCTGCTCTAGCCAATGAGCCAATTCGAGGAGTAGCTCGTCCGCGAATGGCCCGGCTTTCAGTTTGTTATTTGTTTCCATGAATTTCATCAACCGATCTGTTCCGAATTCTTCCTGCGCCGGACTATTCGTTTCAGGAATCCCGTCCGTGTAAAGAACGAACCTGTCGCCAGCCTCGATCGGCACTTGGAGTGAATCGTATGTGGCTTCCTCGAACTGCCCCATGACCAATCCGTTCTCCAGCAATTGGCTCGCCGCGCCAGTTGATTTGCGCCAGAGTAAGAGCGGCGGATGGCCTGCTCCTCCGTAGCTGATTGTATTTGTTTTAAGATCCACATAAACGTAAGCTGCGGTGACGAAATTATTCTGAAATTTTCCGCAAAGCGCCTGATTCAGACCTGCCAGGACTTTAGACGGTTCAGAAGCGTGGCGCGCCTGTGCCGTGAGGGCAACCTGTAGCATCGAGGCGATGAGGGCGGCAGGTAGGCCATGCCCTGAAACGTCGGCTATTAAAATGCCAACGCGGCTTTCATCCACGACGATGAAGTCGTAAAAATCACCTGCCACCGATGTCATGGGGATGTAGCGTGCCACAATTTCCATGCCGGCGATTTTTGGGGTACTGCTCGGCAGAATGGATAACTGAATCTGACGGGCCATTTCCAACTCGGTATTTATTTCCACGAGTTGCTTGGCAATCTGGGCATGCGCTTCGCGCAGCATAAGATGCGTCCGTACGCGCGCTTTTACAACCGGGGCGGAAAATGGTTTATGGATGTAGTCAACCGCTCCGACCTCAAATCCTTTGGTTTCGTCCTCCGCCTCCGTCTGGCTAGTAAGGAAAATCACCGGAATATCGCGCGTGTCGGGATCCGCTTTCAAGCGACGGCAGACCTCATAGCCGTCCATTTCCGGCATCATTACGTCCAATAAAATGAGGTCCGGTTTTTCCTTGCCGGAGGCGATGGCCAGAGCTTTTGCACCGCTGGTTGCCACCTTCGTCGAGAAAGAATCTTTCAGAGCGCCGGAAATAACACCAATGTTGATGGGCGTGTCATCAACGATCAAAATCGATTTTGGGGCCAAAGTCGCGGACATGGTCTCACTCCAGTGGAAGGGTTAAACGTGCGGCAATATCCGAAACACATTTAAGCGCGCCGTTAAAATCAAAATTTGATACTAGAGTGCTCAGGGCAGTGATTTCCGATCCCGTCAGCACCTTCGCTAACTCCGGCTGGGCGTCCAGAATGAAATCGGCGGCCTCGCCATCGTCGCTGGCCAGCAGTTTTTTCAGGCGTCGCAAGGGTGCTGCCACGGACGATGGGTCGACAGGTGCCGAGGGGACGCCTGCGGTTGCCTCTTCGTTTGGAAACGCCGACTGGATTGCCTGGACAGTAGTGCGAAGGGAAGCTGCCATGACGTCCAAAGCGGGCGGGCCGGTCGCTCCCGTTTGAATTTCTTTTTCGACCTTGGCAGCGGCTTCCGCCACCGCCGTCGCGCCGAGATTCGCTGCCGCGCCCTTCAATGAATGCGCTGCACGCGCCGCTGTTGCCGTGTCGCCCATCACAAGCGCATCGCGAATTTCGTCGACGGCGGTCGACTCCGCGAACTTGCGTAACAACATTTCGTAGCGTTTGGGATTTCCGCCCGTACGCCGCAGCGCAGATTTGGTGTCAATGCAGGGAATTTCAAATGCGGCGGCTTCGGAAGGCTGAACCGATTGAGGTTCGATTTTTGCGGGTGTAAGAGTATTACCCATATCCGCAGCTGCGGCGATGGCCGGGCGAGGTTTGATCCAGCGCAGCAGGCAAGCGAAAAGAGCCTCGGGATCGATCGGCTTAGCAAGATGATCATTCATGCCGGCTTCGGTGCATTTTTCGCGATCGCTCTCCATCACGTTCGCCGTCATGGCGATGATTGGAAGTGCTCGGAATTGCGGCTTCAACCGTATCGCTCGCGTGGCGGCGAGGCCATCCATCACGGGCATTTGCATATCCATTAGCACGAGGTCGTAGTTGTGCTCGGCGACTTTTTCCACGGCATCCCGTCCGTTTTCCGCTATGTCGATCGACAAGTGCGCGTCTTCCAAAAGACCTAGCGCGACCTCACGATTCAGTTCATTGTCTTCGACAAGCAAAACGCGCGAGCCTCGTATTTCTTCCAGTTCGACAGCAGGGCTGGAAGGGGCTTCGTAATTCTTGGAACTGCTCCCACCAAGGGCTTCAACCGCTGAATCGAACAGCATGGAAGCCGTCACGGGCTTAATCAGAATATTTGCAAATGAGTTCTCTTCAGCTTGTTTCAAGACCTCTTCGCGACCGTAGGCGGTGACCATCACCAGTTGCGGAGCGACAGCGAGATTAGGGAGCGCGCGAATTCGTTTCCCCGTTTCAAATCCGTCGAGACCCGGCATCTGCCAATCCACGAAAACGATTTCGTACGGCTTATTGCTTTCCGCAGCACAGCGCACCATTTCGATTCCTTCCAACCCGGAAGGTGCTTCATCTGCCTCGAATGTCATGCTGATCAACATGCTGGAAAGCACCGCTCGGGCTTGGGGATTGTCGTCGATAATCAAAACCCGGCGGCCTCGGAGGTCAGGTGCGACGTCGTAACGCCGCCTGGCTGCCCCATGGCCGAGCCGGGCGGTGAACCAGAACGTGCTGCCCTCGCCGACTTCACTATCGACGCCAACGTCTCCTCCCATCAGGTTCGCGAGGCGCTTTGAAATCGCCAATCCCAATCCGGTCCCACCGTGCTGGCGGGTTGTGGAAGTGTCCGCCTGCTCGAACGCCTGGAAAAGCCGTCCCATTTGTTCTTTTGTAAGTCCGATACCGCTATCGCTCACCGAAAAATAGACCAGCTGTCCTTCTTGATCTTTTTCCTGAACACGAGCGCGAACAATGATTTCTCCCCTTTCGGTGAACTTTACAGCGTTGTTGCAGAAGTTGATCAGGATTTGGCCGAGCCGCAGCGGATCACCCTTGAGTTGCATGGGAACCGCAGAGTCGATGTCAAAGATCAGTTCCAGGCCCTTTGCTGACGCTTTCTCAGATATCAGATTGCTTACATTCTCGAGCACTTTCTCCAGGTCGAAGTCGATGCTTTCCACCGACAGTTTGCCCGCTTCGATTTTCGAAAAATCCAGAATGTCGTTGATGATGCCAAGCAGGTGTTGGCCGGACAATTGAATTTTTCTTACGTAATCTTGCTGCCTCGGATTAAGATCCGTTTTCAACGTCAGATGCGACATGCCGATAATCGCATTCATGGGAGTGCGGATTTCGTGGCTCATGTTGGCCAGGAAATCAGACTTAATCTTGGTGGCTTCTTCCGCCACTTCTTTGGCTCGACGCAATTCTTCCCCGGAAGCCTCGAGCGCCTGATTGATGCTCTCCAGTTCCTGTTTGCGCGCGCTGAGCTGGCGTTCGGACGATGCCAAAGATGCAGCTTGGGCCTGGGTCTGGTCGAGAAGCTTCTTGGTGGCGAGATTTCCCGACAATATCTCGGCGCTCAGAGCGACTGAGGGCAAGAGCGAATCGAGCAACGCTCGCTGGCGCTCCGACAAAGCCGCATTCGTCGCCAGTTCGGTTACGCCGATCGTCTGGTCTTTATTTACAACCGGAATGAAAAGAATTTTTCCGACCGTCAGGGTCCCCATACCTGCAGAGATTCGAACTTGATCCCCGGCTTTGACTTCAAGCATTCGCCGCTCCGCTGCAGCTTGTCCCGGTAAGCCTTCGCCCAGGGCAAATTCCTTCAGGCCGGCGGAATCGGTATTCGCAAACGCGTACGCGCGCTCAAAGTGCTTGCCGTTCTCGTCCGCAACGTAAAAAGCTCCGTAAATTATTGGAATCGATTGCGAGAGCCGCGACAACAACGCTTTTCCGAATTCAGAATAGTCTTGAGCTGATTGCAGGGCTTCCAGTGTAGCTCCGACTTCCGCCTTCACCCACCCTTGTGTTTCGCGCTCGCGCGCGGCGAGTTGCAAAGTGCCTAGGGCGCGGCCGATTTCACCGATCTCATTCTTGCGATCAAGGTAAGGGATGTTTTGATCCAACCGCCCAGCCGCCAGGTTTTCAATGCTCCCTTGCAGAGACAGAAGTTCGTTCACCACTTTTGTCTCCACGATGTAAAAGGCGGCAGCCCAGGATGCCAATAGCCCGAAGCCAATCACAAGCCAGGTGATCAAAATCGCGTGTTGCGTATCCACACTCAAATCATCGGAACGCTGGTCGATATATTTTTGGAGATCCCCCATTAGCTCGATCGTCGCTTCGCGCCCCTGTTGTAGCTTCTGGCCTACGCCTCCATGCATAAGATTTGCAGCCTTTACATTATTGCCGGCTAAAGCTGCTGCGCGGACAGGTCTAGCGTCAGCTTCTGCCTGATCGAAGGCGGCGGATGCGGCATTGATCTTGTCTGTGCGCTCGGGGCTTGCTTTGAGTGCCGCCGCCATCGCCGTGTGATAGTCGATGCGAAGTTTGTCCAATTCTCCGTCAATCACCTGTCTTCGATCGGGGTCAGTTTCGTCAATCATTTCATAGAGAAAGAGACCGAATCGATTCGTATGTGCGCGTGCTTCCCCGACGTTTCGGAGAGCCTCGACTTGGTTGTCGATCAATGCACTATACCGTGTATCGATCGTCTTGCTTTCAATCGACGAATAAACGCCCGCTGCTACTACCATCAATGCGAGCGGAGCCATGGCGATTAGCAACTTTCGCCGCAGTCTCAGATTTGTAAGAAGACTCATCACGTCCGCTCCGTCAGGATAATCCGCTGGATAAGGTGGCCAGGTTGCATCGCAGTACACCAGTTAACATTCTGGTTTTGCTTGGCCGTAAAACCGTGAATAGAGTTTTTGTTCACTGGGGACTGTGCGACAAGGATTATGAGCGACTATCTTACTCTGTGATTGTTGGTGAGAAGAGGGTTTCTCAACAACTATGCGACTGCCAGAAGCCGATGGGAAGCGCTAATCCTTGCTCCTATCCATAATGTTTTGAAGTTTCCACGGATTTTGATAGTTTTCGATTTCGAGTTCGTTTGTTTTCTTATTGATCTTGAACTGGCATGCTGGAAGCAACACGCCGGTGCTCTTGTCTTTTTCACTGCTCATGTCCAGTTCGAGGGCCGAGAGGTTGTAATCCATCGAGCGACCATTCACCCAGGCCTCGCCGAATCGGATCGGGCGATTGGTCAAGATGCGAATTTTGTAGCCGGTGTCGGTGGGAATCCTTCGCACGAAGCTAATGTCGTAGCCCAGGGTACCAGTAATAGCAATTCTTCCCTTGGAGCGCATTTTTTCAAGGGCGTTGAATAGGCCTTTCGAGCCGGCTTGCTGGAACGCTTCAACCAGTACCTGCCTTTCTTCCTGCGTTGAGTAACGTTCGATGTTGATGGTCACATTGAAAGTCTGCCCGAACTGCGTGTTCTGACCCATGGCTTGCGCCTGATAGACTTCGTTTACGCGCTGTTCTTCCTGTGCGGCGCTATCGAAGCTTAAGAATGCAACTAAGCAGGCGATTGCCGCGAAACCTGCTAGACCGATCGTAGGCAGCTTTGGCATGTCTTTTCCTCCGCTCTCAAGGGTGCGACGAATCGTCAAATATCGTTGTGCAGCTAGGCAGCGCGGTTAGCGCCTCCGCCCGCCTTGTCGCGCACCGCCGGCGCGTGCAGCTCCACTGGCGCTGCTCCGGCTTTGGCGCTCATAGCTTTGAGTTCGCTGAGATCCGCTTTGTCTGGCTTGCGCTTCGCGATTCAGATCCTGAACCTGGCTGGATTGCCCCCCGTTTTGGCCTGCGCCTGCGGGTCTCTGGCTCGCACTCGGTTGACTGCTTCGCGGCGCGCGATCGGAAGTACCTGCGGATGCACCAGCAGAAGCTTGTCCGTTTTGTCCTCGCTGACTCGCCGTTGGAGTGCTCCCATTGGTTGCCGGTTGCGTGCTCGGCTGCCGGCCTGCGGCAGCAGACTGCGCGTTCTGGGCTCGTTGATTCTGGGTGCTATTTGCCTGGGCTTGCGCGCTGGACTTTGCCCCCGAATCTACAGAGTTCCAGCCGCCATTCTGATACTGCTGCCAACCGTTGTCGGTTTTCTTGTAGACGTTGCCGTCCTTGCCGGCATATACGTCGCCACTGCCACTCTGTCCGACAAAACCGCTGCCGTTCTGTCCGCTGCCGCCGACCACGCGGCCACCTTCCGACGTGCGTCCACCCGCCACGGTGCCACGTGAATCGCTATAGTGTCCGGTCTGCGCCCACTTGTCGCCTTTTGTTACCACTGAGCTTCCCCATTGGCTGTACGCATTCGACCCTTGCCGCGTAGCACCGTAAGCTCCGGTGTAGGGATTGTAGGCTCGGGCTCCGCCAGCGCAGCCGTATGCATTGCAACCGCCTGCAGCACGGCCGTAAGTTCCCGTCGACGGGTTGTACCAGGCGCCTCCCGCTACTCCTCCATAAGGGCCATATGCACCACGCGCGTAACCGTATGCCCCGTTGTATGGATTGTAGAAAGCGCCCACTCCGTAGGTAACCGGGTAGGGACGATAGATTGGATAAGGATAGCGGCCGTAATAGTAATATGGCGGATAGTAGTAGCCGCTGCCGTAAGCCAGCGTGGCTCCCACCGCCACACCGATGATAAACATGCCGAGATACCCCGCCGTGCTGCTCGCTTCCGTCTCACCGCTAGAAGTGGTGGTCTGCGTCACGTAGGTAATGTTGTAGACCGGAGAACTCGCAGGGATCGTATAAATTTCCTTGGGAACCGAATCGGCAGTCTTCCACGGGCCGTCTGGCTTGGTGGACATAAACCACACGCCCTGAAAACACAAATAGTAAAGGTCGCCGACCTTGACGATCTTGTCCGCAGTATTCGTCGCATACGACATCGAGGTTGACTCAATCGGCTTGAACTCAGGCGGCCCGTCGTACTCTACTTTCACCTCAGCTTCCGCTTTTGCGCGGTCCACAATCACAGTGGTCGGCACCTGCGCCAGGAGCACGGCGTCTTCGGCTTCGTCTGTTCCTGGCACTGACACGAGCACACGCGCGGCCGGGCTGTTCGCAGGAATTTTCGCGAAGTCAGCCGGCAAGTCAGCCGTGGCGAAGGTCCACGGGCCGTCGAGGCTCTTCGCGCGGAACCACCGGCCCGCCACCAGGAAGTAGTATTGGTCCTCTCCGCTCTGAAGAAAGAGATTGCTCTCCGTATTCGTGGCGTAGGATAGCTGAGTGTCGGGTATCTTTGCGTATTTCGGCTGGCCCTTGAACGAAATGATCTCCGCCGGTGTGGTGCTGTAAAACACTTTAGGAGTGCCACCCGTGGTGGCCGCCGGAGGGATCGCTTTTTTAACGTCTGCCCAGTTCGGCTGATCCGGAAGATTG
>DATHPI010000059.1:0-29999 GCA_035484035.1 Chthoniobacterales bacterium | reverse complement strand
ACGGTAAGAGAAGCGCCCCGAGAAACTTCCGCACCAAAGCCAGCTGCAGTATCGACGCCCCATCGTGAGCCTGTGGAAAGACCAAGACCAGCTGCGGAAGGAAGGGTGACTCCGCAGCCGAAACAAGAAAGTAAACCACCGTCACGGGACGAGCGAACTCCAACTCCTCAGCCTCAGGCTCTACATACTCCTCCCTCCCAGTCGCAGGCACAGAGACCCACTCAAGCCGAACAATCGCGCCAACCGCAGGGCGGGCAAAAGCATGAGCCGCATGAGCCCGGCAAACCAACCCCAACTCCGACGCCATGAACAAATAGAAGGTTGATGCAGGGACCGGCGCAGCTAGGGCAAAGCTCCGGGTAGGGTGAGGCCCCGTCCGAACCGGGGCTTCTCCGCGTCAATCCGTCGCTCGACAATGCTAGCTAGCAGAACACAGGCAGGAAGCCTTTGCTACATTAACATCGTCGTGTGGTTGCTGGTAGTTCGCGGACTTCTCGGCAGGCGATTTGTAAGCATCGCTCCACACTCCAGAAGATTAATGTAGCATAGGCTTCCAGCCTGTGTGCAGCGCACGGAGAACAGCTTGTTCTTTGCGCATAAATATAAACGTGGATCGGCGCTAATAATCAGAACACAGGCTGGAAGCCTATGCTACATTAACGTCGTCGCGTGGTGGCTATTGGTTCGTGGACTTCTCGGCAGGCGTTTGAGCAACATCGCTTTACAAGCTGAAATTCCTAGAGGAGCGAAGTCTTGCCATTACCTATATTCTTCTTTCGAAGACAGCGAACAAACCTTTGAGGACGTCCAGTTGAGGGGACGAAAGCGTAAGTTGCCTAGGCTGTAACCGGCGGCGCTGTGTGTGGCGCGCGGTTGATGGGCATACGGATACCCGGTTTGAGGGACAGGCCAGAAGCCCACTCCATCGCTCCACTACTCCATCACTCCATTACTCCACTGCTCCATCGCTCCACTACTCCTCGTGGCCACCACGACGGCTTTTCTGTGTTCGCAGCGCTGATCAGCGCAAAAGGGCGGTCTTAAATCGCCATCATGAAGTCTTCGCTGAATATTTCCATTTTCGAAAAATTTCTTGAGCGGAAATTTCTTTTGGATCTTAAAAAAACGCCCGTCAGCCTGAAATGCCGTGGGGGACACCGGAGCCTTCTTGCCGACCGCACCTTCCTATTTTAAGGTACGATTGCGCCACGATCGAAAATAATACTCGCATGAAAATAATTCTGATCACCATCGCTGCCGGGAATTGGGGGGGAAATGGTATTCGCCGGGGGCGACAGCGTTGATGTGCCTTCTCATTGACTCGAAAGCCTTACCTCAGTTCTGGATGGCAAAAAGACACTTCCCCAATCGCCCTCATCCTTGGTCGTCGTCCTTGTTACCGATCTCTAAGCGAACATGGCGAGTGACGCGTCCTCTTGATCCCAAGAGACCGAAGACCCCGACGAAGGACGAGGATTGGGGTGGTCGACGGCCCACCTGGACAGGATGGCTGATGATGGTCGCCATGTGTCTTTGCCTGGCAGGATGCAACAACCAGCCGCCGGCGGCGCATGGTTTTCCCCCAACGGAGGTTACAGTCAGCAAACCGAAGAAGAAGGAGGTAGTTAACTGGAACGAGTTCACCGGCCGGACCGCGGCGGTCAACCTGGTCACCATCACGCCGCGAGTGAGCGGCTACATTGTCAACATTCCCTTTAAGGAAGGAGACATTGTCCACAAAGGAGATCTGCTCTTTCAAATTGATTTGAGGCCCTATCAGGATGTTTATGAGCAGACGGTGGGCCAACTCCAGCAAGCCCAAGCCAACCAACAACTGCAGATTGCAACTTTCGACCGACAGCAACGATTGCGCGAGACGGGTGTCATCGCCAAGGAAGATTACGATACGGCTTTGTCCAACAAGAACCAAGCCGCGGGTCAGGTCAGTTCGGCTCAAGCCGCGCTCAAGGCGGCTCAACTGAACCTGGAGTTCACCCATGTGACGTCGCCGATCGATGGACGAGTCAGCCGACAACTGGTGAACGTTGGCAACCTGGTGCAAGCGGATACCACCCAACTTACGACCGTCGTCAGCGTTGACCCGATCTACGCTTACTTTAGCATGGATGAGCTGGCAGCGCTAAAATACCAGCGGCTCATCAAGGAAGGAAAGATTGCCAGTTCGCAGGATGGGAAAGTACCGGTCTACCTTCAGTTGCAGGATGAAACAGGATTTCCTCATCAGGGAACCATTGATTTTTCCGACAACTCTTTTGATTCGACGACCGGGACGCTCTTGATCCGGGGCTCCTTTCCTAATCCGGATGGCTTTTTGACGCCGGGCAACTTTGTCCGAGTCCGGGTGGCCTCAAGCCCGAAATATGAGGCTCTCCTGGTCGCGGATCGAGCCATCGGCACGGACCAGGACCAGAGTTTTGTCTATGTGGTCGATGCCAAGAATATCGCGCGGCTTCGTCACATCACGACGGGACAATTGGCCGAAGGACTTCGGGTGGTGAAAACCGGGCTTCAACCGGATGATGTAATCATTATCAACGGGATTCTTAAGGTGCGACCGGAAAGTCAGGTCAAACCGCAGCAAGGAACGATGGAGCAATTTAGTTCCAATGACCTGGTGTTGCCCATGACCAATTCGAAAGGGACCGCAGCGCAGGAAACTAAGGACGGGAGCAAGGGAACGCCTTAATCGGAAAGAAAAGATAATGAAGCTATCTCACTTTTTTATCGATCGTCCGATTTTTGCGATCGTTATTTCCATCGTCACCGTGCTCCTGGGGGTCATTGCTTATTCGATCTTACCGGTAGCCCAGTATCCGGAGATTGCCCCGCCGACGGTGGTGGTCCAAGCCCAGTATCCGGGGGCAGATCCTAAAACCCTGGCGGAGACGGTCGCCGAACCGATCGAGCAGCAGGTGAACGGCGTCGAGAACATGCTATACATGTCCTCTGTCTCGGCCATGGACGGCACCATGCAGCTGACGGTGACCTTCAAGTTAGGAACCGACCCCAACATCGCCCAAGTCTTAGTGCAAAACCGGGTGGCAATCGCCGAGCCGCAATTGCCACTGGAAGTCAGAAACATTGGGGTCACCACCCAAAAGGAGTCTCCGGATATTTTGATGGCCATCGGGCTGACCTCAAAAGATAATACCTACACTCCCCTTTATCTGAGTAACTATGCTTACACCCAGATAGAGGATTCGCTGAAACGACTGGACGGGGTGGGAAACGTCCAAATCTTCGGCGCGCAACCCTACAGTATGCGGGTCTGGCTAAATCCGGATCTAATGTTTTCCCGAGGATTAACTGCCGATGACGTGGTGGCTGCGGTACAGGCGCAAAACGTTCAAGTCGCCCCTGGCAGTCTTGGATCTGAGCCGGCACGTCCAAAGACAGAGTTTCAGTTGATTCTAAACACCAAGGGCCGCCTGGTGACCCCAGAACAGTTTTCCAAGATTGTTTTGAAACGAGGCAGCAATGGGCAATTAGTTTACTTGGGCGATGTCGCACGGGTAGAACTTGGCGGTCAGAGCTACACTAGTACGACCTTTGAGAATGGTGTTACCCCCGCCGTGGCGATCGGGATCTTTCAGCTACCTGGTTCGAATGAGCTGAAAACCGCGGCCCTGGTGAAAAACAAGATCGCGGAAATGGCGAAATCATTCCCTCCTGGGATGGAATATTCCATTCCCTACGATCCGACCCTGTTCACTCAACAGTCGATTGATGCGGTTTATGAGACGCTCCGGGATGCCATCGTTCTGGTGGTCATCGTCGTCATGGTCTTTCTGCAGTCATGGAGGATTGCTTTGATCCCATTGATCGCGGTACCCGTTTCGTTGATCGGGACGTTTGCCGTGATGGCGCCCCTGGGTTTCTCCCTCAACTCACTTTCTCTCTTTGGCTTAGTGTTAGCGATCGGCATCGTGGTGGATGACGCCATCGTGGTCGTCGAGAACGTGGAGCGTTGGATCGAACGCGGCCTGGAACCAAAAGAAGCGACCAGAAAGGCGATGGACGAAGTCGGCGGAGCGGTGATTTCGATTGCCGTTGTGCTGACCGCGGTGTTCGTTCCCACCGCCCTGGTCAGCGGGATCAGTGGACAATTTTATCGTCAGTTTGCGCTCACCATTGCGATCGCCACCCTGATTTCGGCCTTTAATTCGCTTACCCTTAGTCCGGCCCTAGCGTGCCTCCTGATCAAACCGGGTCATGCGAAAAAGGATTTATTGACCAAGCTGATTGACACTTTGCTGGGTTGGTTTTTCCGCCTCTTCAATCGAACTTTCGATTGGGGAATTAACACTTACGGAGCGGTGGTTCGCCGCCTGCTTCGAGTCAGCGGTGTGGTATTAGTGGTCTATGTCGGACTTCTGGCTCTGACTGGTCTAGTGTTTCAGAAGGTCCCCAGCGGGTTTATTCCGACCATGGATCAGGGCTATCTAATCGTCTTTGCGCAACTACCGGACGGCGCCTCGCTCCAACGAAACGACGAGGTTCGAAGACAGATCGGGGAGATCGCTAAGAACATGCCTGGAGTAGAGCTCACCTTCGCGGTCGAAGGGTTGTCTATTCTGGATAACACCACTAAGTCGAATGCTTTGACCGTTTTCTTCCCTCTGAAACCGTTCAGTGAACGGGTCGGTCATCCGGAACAATCGGCAACGGCCATCGTGGCAAAACTGCAGACCGCATTTTCCTCGATTCAGGATGCCTTCGTCATTGCCATCCAACCTCCTTCTGTGCGCGGCATGGGGAATGCCGGCGGATTTCAACTGGAGATTGAAGACCGACACAATGTCGGGTTGAACGCCTTGCAGCAGGCCACCGATACCATCACCGCGGCGGCTAACGCAGAGCCCGGCTTTAGTGGAGTTTTTACGACCTACCGTTCCCAGGTGCCTCAACTTTTTCTGAATATCGACCGGGAAAAGTTGATGACCCTGAATGTGCCGATCAGCTCGGTATTTGCCACCCTCGAGAGTTATCTGGGAACTAACTATGTGGACGACTTCAATTTCCTCGGGCGCACCTACCAAGTGAACTTGCAAGGTGATGCGGATTTTCGATCGAACCCCGATCAGATTCTACGGATGTACACTCGGAATACCACTGGTGGAATGGTTCCACTGGGTAGCTTAATGGAGGTCCAGCGGATCAATGGCCCGGATACGGTCAGCCACTACAATGTCTATCCCGCGGCCCTTATCCAAGGGGCAACATCGCCCGGAGTGAGTTCTGGCCAGGCAATCGAGAAAATGGAACGCCTCTGCCGGGAAAATCTGCCGAATGGCTTCTCCTACGAGTGGACACAACTAACTTATCAAGAGGTGAGCGCCGGCAACACCGCCATTTTCATTTTCCCTCTCTGTGTCTTGTTTGTCTTTCTGGCCTTGGCGGCTCAATACGAGAGCTGGTCCTTGCCGTTGGCGGTCATCTTGATCGTTCCGATGTGCTTATTATCAGCGATGGCGGGGGTTTATTTTCGCGGTCAGGACAACAATATCTTTACCCAGATCGGATTCATTGTTCTGGTCGGACTCGCCTGTAAAAATGCGATCTTAATCGTGGAGTTTGCTCGCCAGCAGATGGATCTCGGGAAAGGGCGCATCGAGGCGGCAGCCGAGGCTGCCCGGCTACGTTTGCGGCCGATCCTCATGACTTCTTTTGCCTTTATTCTTGGCGTATTACCGTTAGTGCTTGCCAGCGGCGCAGGGGCCGAAATGGACCAGGCTTTGGGAACCGCGGTTTTCGCCGGAATGATCGGGGTGACTTTTTTCGGCATTTTTCTAACCCCGGTGTTTTTCTCGGTGATCGTGAAAATTTTTACCCGGAAGTCAAAGAAAAGAGAACCCGGCACCATCGAAAATCGAGTCGAGAAAGAGGATTTAGTTCACTAGATCCTAGCGAACATCATCGATTGACCTATGCTATGCTACTTTACGCCGTCGGGTCGCCAGCACGGGCTAACGCTGATAGTTCGCAGGATGCGATCACTCACGCTTCCACTAGTTCGAGGTCTGCGGCCGTCACGCGCACCACTTCTTCAATAGTCGTGTATCCGGCAATCGCCTTTTTCCACCCGTATTGACGCAAAGGAACCATCCCCTCCTCCACGGCCAACGCGTAGAGAGCGGACTCTGTCGTGCCTTGGGTGATCAACTCCTGGAGCCGATGGGACACCGGGCAGATTTCGTATAAAGCTTCCCGGCCCTTGAAACCCGTATTGTGGCAGTGCTGGCAACCGGCGGCAGCCATTATTTTAGAAGCGTAATCCAAGGGGAATCCTATCGATTTGAGATAAGATTCAAGGTGTTTAGCCTGTCGTTTGCAATGTGTACACAACACCCGGACAAGCCGCTGCGCGATAAATGCGCGCACCGCGTTTGCCACTAGAAAACGTTCTACGCCCATATCTACGAGGCGCGTGATCCCGCCGATCGCATCGTTCGTGTGAAGTGTGCTAAACACCAAGTGGCCGGTCAGTGCTCCACGGATCGCAATTTCGGAGGTTTCCTTATCCCTCATCTCTCCCACCATGATAACATTCGGATCCCCTCGCAAAATGCTTCGGAGCCCAGTGGCAAAGGTGAGGTTGATCTCTGGCTTGACCGCAATCTGGATCACTCCAGAGAGCTTATATTCCACTGGGTCTTCCACGGTAACAATGCGGCGTTCCTTGGTGTTCAAACTGGCAAGGAACGTGTAAAGGGTAGTTGATTTACCGCAGCCTGTCGGCCCAGTTACCAAGACAATGCCGTTAGGTAGCGCCAAAAGCGAGCGAATCCGAGTTTGCGCCAGGTTGTCCAGGCCCAAGCGCTCAAAGGTAAACTTCTCCTGACCTAAGAGCCGCAGGCTGACACTCTCGCCGGCAACCGACGGAATGGTGGCCACGCGAACGTCGATCGCTTGTGCGTCAAGCTCCAGGTTGATCCTTCCGTCTTGAGGGAGCCGTCGTTCCGAGATATCGAGATGGGCCATGATCTTTAGCCGCGAAATCACAGAGGCCTGAAGCACTTTGATATTAGGCGGCACCGGTATCTCGTGTAAGACTCCATCGATCCGATAACGTATCTGAAGCTCATCTTGAAGCGGTTCGAGGTGAATGTCCGTGGCCCGCTGTTCAAGCGCTTCCCGCAAAATCTGGTTGACGTAAGTGACCACCGAAGCTTCGGAGTCGTCGACATCGAGAACGTTAGTCTCCTGCTTCATATCGAAACCGGACTCTCCCTCCGGTCGACCTTCAAGGATTGCTTCGAATGTCTCGGCTCCGACTCCATAACCCTGACGCAGCGCCTGAACGATCTGGGTGCGCGTCGCCATCGCGTAAAGGACCCGCTGATGCAGTGATGACGCTAAAATATGCCGCGACAGAAGGTTAAACGGATCACAGAATCCAACCCAAATCCCCTGCTGATCTTCCCGCAAAGGAACAACATGGTACCGGAGAGCAGTTTTTGCCGGAATCTTCTCCCGTAAAGGCCCTGCCACGCTGGTGATCGGTTCGTCCCACCAAGGAATCTCCAACCATTTGCTTACTCCTTGCAGAAATGCGGTTTCATCCACCAACTTCAAATCCAGTATTGAGAAAATAAGGGAACGGTGCTGTTCGGCAGCAGCCTGAACGACTTTCCGGCATTCCGCCAAGTCGCTGCATCCGCTTGCTTGAGCGATTTCTAGCAGTGATTCAACTAGTTTTTCCATGAACCCTAAACGCGACTTGGTCGCTTTTGAAAATTGCCGGTGGCGAATTTGGAGAGAGGAGTGCTTCTCAACCGAAGGCAGTAAAAAGCACTAGCTTGGCTTGGGAGCATGCCGTGCGAGAACCAGGTCAGATCAACGACCTTCGGTCCAGAGGCTTGACAGGGTCTGGAGATCTCTTGCGTTAAAAACGTCATGTTTGTCTCGGTTTTTCGAATGATCACAATAATATTTCGAATTACCATAAATACAAGGATTATATGATGAAGAAAGTAAACGCATCTCGATCTCAGAGATGATGAAAGTCCGGGAAACCAGATAAGCCAACCAAGCCTTAAGTATAGAAATTATCAACCTTAATTGAAAATTTTAATAACAACTGTATGGTCTAGAGGAAAGACAACGAATTGATTCCAAGGCGGAAAGCCTTAACCCGCACCACTGCCTTTTATGAAAATCGATCCTCTAAAAAATCACCGAATTCTTGTAATTGATGATAATCACGCAATTCATGAGGACATCCGTAAAATATTGGTACCATCGATTTCCAGCCTGCGGAAGGATCTGGATCAAGATGAAGCGGCTTTATTCGGACATACGGCTGCTAAATTTAAATTGCCGATATTTGAAATCGATTCGGCCTACCAAGGACAGGAAGGCTTGGATTTGATTGGAAAAAGTCTTTTGGAAGGCCGGCCGTATTCCTTGGCCTTTGTCGATGTCCGCATGCCGCCAGGCTTGGACGGAGTACAGACGACACGGATGTTATGGGAGAAGTACCCTGATTTACAAGTTGTCATGTGCACCGCCTATTCAGATTATCCCTGGGAAGAGATCCTGCTAATCCTGGGATATTCGGATCGGATGGTTATCTTGAAAAAGCCCTTCGACAATATCGAAGTTTTGCTCTTGGCCATTGCGATGACTGAGAAATGGCGCCTTTATCAAGAGTCAAAACTTCATTTGGAAGAGCTTAAAATGACACTTGAAGAGCGCACTCTAACGCTGAGAGGCGTCTTGAGCAGGAACCAAGAGTTCTCGACTCCAAACCTTTAATCAGCGAACCCGCCACCAGAGACCCATTCGAATTTTTGATCCAGAACTTCCTCTGGAAACCGCCTTTTTCCATGGCATTTTGCCACCAGAGGTCGCGAAGCGCAGTCACCCATTCAATTTCATTGCAACGCCGGTCCCAACAGCGGTCCCTGGACATTTTTTCCCACGGAACCTCCGCTCGATTAGCCCTGTCCGGACTGATGCTGATTGCCAACTTTTGCCAGCATGTCGCAGGAGCGGATCTGCCAATCTGGCGTCAGCAACTCCAGGCAGCCGAGGACGCTTCCGACAATTCGGCAATTGTGGAGTTGAGCCGGCGAATTGTGGGCGCGGATCCGAGTGATTCACAAACTTGGGAAACGCTGGCGACCAAACAACTGGAGCTCGACGATCAAGATCGTTGCGCCGCAACGCTGGACGCCTGGCAGGCCCAGGTTCATCCCTGGCCAAAAGAGATCGATGATCTCCGCGGCGATTTGGCTCTGGCCCGAAAAGACAATAAGTCGGCCGAACATTACTGGCGCTTGTACATCGCCGCGAATCCTGAAGCGGCTGACACATTGGAAAAGCTGGCCAAGCTTAGTGAATCCACGGAACGCTGGACAGAGGCTGTGGACTGGCGGACCCGCGCGCTCGTCCAGAACAGAACAGTGGCAGGATTGATCGCCCGGGCGGCCGATTTTTTGCAACTCCGCGCCTGGGACAGAGCATTCGCCGATCTCAACAAGGCAAACGCCATCGATGCGTCCGACGCAGCGGTCAAAGAAGCGCTGCCTCGATTCGAACTCCTGGAGAAGTCCCTGCCGCAAATCAAGATACTGGACGCGCAGATCGCGAAATCGTCGACTGCACCTCTTCTGTGGCTTGATCGGGCGCGGCTGCTCAGTTTGAGCAATTGTCCAAGTCTCGCTTTGAAGGATGCTATCAAGGCGATGAATCTGAACCGCGCGATGATGAGACCTCGGATCCAGGCAGGCGAAGCTTTGCAGGATCTGGGCAGGGTTGATGAAGCGGCTCACTTGGGTGTCAGCTACAATTTAACACGCGATAAGAACAATCATTTGCCTGACGAAGCGCTCCAGGCGCTGGGCGCCGCGGACCACTTGGTCTTAAAAAATCCCGGCCAGGCAGAGCCCCTGGTGACCCGAGCGAAAGTGTTGCGCAAGATTAATCAATACCACCTTGCGCTGGCCGACGCAGAGCTGGCCATTCAGCTCGATCCGGGTTCCGCCGCGGCCCATTTTCAGGCGGCGCACGCGCAGGATTCTTTGGGTCACGCCCGAGAGGCGCTGGCTCAGGCTGAAAGAGCCACCCTGCTGAATCCCGGCGATCCCGTAAGTTGGTATTATCGGGGACTACTGGAAGCGCAAGGCGCGAATTTTGCAGCTGCTATCCAATGTCAAAGCCGATCGCTGGCCATTCGCGAATCGAGTGTGGCCCTGCTCGAACGAGAAAAGTGCGAAAGGCGAATCGGCCGCATCGCCGATGCAGATCTGGATGCCGAAAGCAGGAAACAGCTACCCACGTCCCCATAAATGAAGTGCGCACTCCTTATTTTGTTTTGCTTTTTGCCCTGGATCGCTCGCTCCGCTGAGACGGAAAATCCAAGCTCCGACGCCGGTAGCGTGCACGTTGAACCGAGCAGCGGCGGCATTGAACCCGGGACAGTGCTCACATTTACCTTTCCGACATCGATGATCGAAAGCGCCAACATCGATGTTCCAAATCAACCTTGGCCTTTCATCAGCCAACCGGAAGTTGAGGGTGAATATCTGTGGAAGAGTCCGACCGAAGGCGAGTTCAGAGTCAAACGGGTCAAAGCCGGAGCGGCTTATCATTTCGGTCTGGCACCGGGACTGACTGATCTCGCTCACCAACCGGTACCGGCAAAAGATTGGAGCGCAGAATACAAGACTCCTTCGTTCTCCATTACGACGGATTTTGAAGCCCGTCACGAGTTGAGTGCCCAACCGCAGCTCCCCGTTGAAAGCACCTACAACGTGCGTCTCACGGAGGTCGTGGAGCACACCTATTTCCAGGATCGCGACTCCCGTCAACGTTTTCCGGTCGAGGTCATCCAAGGCCTGGAAGATTCCGCACAAGCGCGCGAATTCCGGGTGACGCCGCGCGAACCTCTACCGGTCTCCCGCACCTACGATTTAATCGTGGACGGCCTGGCCGACGCCGGCAGCCAGGAGCCACTTTCCTACCCCGGTGTCTTTCCGGTTGGAACGACGGCTCCGCTGAAAATTGAGTGGGTCGGAGCGTTTAATCGCGCACTCGAAGAACCGATGATTCAAATCAAGTTCAACGATGAATTCGATCCCGCCCGCGTCACTCCTGACAAAATCCGGATCGAGCCAGCGGTCGGGAATCTCAAATTACTCGCCGATGGGCAAATCGTCACCGCAAGGGGCGATTTTGATCTGACTCAGCATTATGTCGTAACGGTCTTTCCCGATCTCAAGGGTCAACGCGGGTACGCATTGCCGGTTCAATCGAAATGGGGTGCCACCTTTCACCCCAAGGATCCATGCCTCATTTTCCCTTCCTCACAGCTTTTCATGCGAGCGCTCAAGGAACTGCATTTTTCGTTTCTTCAGGTCAATACGGGCTCTGTGGAATGGAAGCTGGCGCGGATTCCCTTGGAAAAACTGGGTGCGGTCAGCGCGCGGTTATCAGAATTCGAACAAGAACAGATCAATCCGCTTACGGGCAAATCGGAAATCGATCCGCGAACCGGTTTCTCGCTGATGCGTCCCACCGACTTGCTGATCCAATCGTTTGGACTTCAGGTGGTGAGTCGTGGGACGGTGGATGCCTCAACTGGGGAGGAAGAAACCTTGCGCGAGATCAAATGCGAATCGAGCGACAGCCAGCCGTTTTCGGGCCCCTATTTATTGGAGGCAAGTACCACACCGGCTGGAGGGCATGTGGTCGGCAACCGATCCATCATTTCGGTGAGTGATTATATTGTGTCGCAGAAGCACACCCCGGATTCAGTGATTGTCCGCATCGCAGGGATGACCGACGCGCAACCGGTGGCCGGTGCTGCCGTTCGCGCTGTGACGGCAGAAAATATCGAGCTGAAGCGCGCCACCACCGATCAGAACGGCTTGGCAGCGTTTCCCCGGGTGGAACTTTTCCCCGGGAAGCAACCACCTGCCACGCTTCTGATCGTTGATACGGTTGACGGACCGGTGGTTCGAACACTGGACGTTAATTCTGGATATACATCGGGAAGTGAAGTCATTGCGGTCCCACCAAACCGGCGTGCAGCGATCGTTACGGATCGGAATCTCTACCGGCCGGGACAAGCGGTTAAGATCAAGGGGATCGTCCGGGACGCCAATGGCACCAAACTGACCACTCCTCAATCGGGCGAAGTTTCCTGGCAAGTGGCCGCAGGGGATGAAAAACGCATCGTCAAGGAAGGAACAGCCACCCTCTCCCCGGTTGGAGCTTGGGAGACATCCTGGGAAGTGCCGCAGAATGCGCGGACAGGACATTACCAGATCCGCTGCAAAATTGGAGACGAGGCTTACACCGGAATGGCAGACGTTGATATTGAAGAATACCGCGTACCCCTCTTCTCTGTGATCGTCGAAGCGGCAAACGAGGTCGGTCCCGTTGCTCACGTCAGAATCTCGTCGGCCTACTTCCATGGCGCACCCAATGCAGGCGCTCACGTGCACTGGAAAGCAGCCTGGACCGCGACCGCGGAGACGCGCGAAGACACCTTCAAATGCTACAATAGCTACCCTGAAGTTGGCCCCCGCCTGGATCCCGACAACCTGCCAGCGAAAACCATTGAAGGCGACACTCGACTCGATGAACACGGACAGGCGCTGCTGGAATGTGAGGCTCCGTTTGCCAATAATCTCGCGGTCGGATTTTGCGATATTTTTTGGCGCGCCGAGGTTACATCGGTGGATGGTCAGACATTGGTCGGCGGCGCCTCTGCCTCACTCTCATCTGCCGCGGTCCGACTGGCCGTGCAGACAACCGAAGAGGCAAGCGCCGCCAAAACCGTACAGGTGCAAATCAAGGCCTTCGATCTGGGGAACCAGCCGTTCGCCAATATTCCCCTAAAGTCCGAATTGTTTTTCGTGGTCGCTAAAACAGTCAAAGAACAGGTTGCACCATTTATCTATCGATACCGAAACACCGACCAATTTACCAAGATCGCTTCCCAGGAATGTAATGGTTCCGGAACCATTCATTTCGACGCTCCACAAACCGGCCGCTACGTCGTGGCGGTGAGCGCTCCGGGAGTTCGCACGCCACTGGTCAGCGATGAGACCACCATCACTGGAGAAGAGCCGGCGGAGCTGCCCGTCGAAAACGAGACTAGTTTTCAGATTGAACAGCGCGCCGAATCGTTCGTGCCCGGAGAAACCGCCGTCCTGACGACGAAAGCTCCGTTTCCTGGGATCGCGTGGGTCTCGATTGAAACTGACAAAATTCTCGACACCTTCCTGGTCCCGATTCCAGGTAATGCCGGCCGCATTGAGATTCCGATCAAAGACACCTATGCCCCGAATGCCTTTATTTCAATTTATCTCACCCGTCCTGGCGGCGAGCATGCGCTACCGCTCGAACGCTTCGCCTACACTCAGATCGTCGTTCATCGCCCTGATTGGAATCTTAAGATCGAACCGCGTCTTCCGGCTTCGACCGTCCAACCAGGGGAGTTGATCCATGGCCAGATGCATGTCACATCTGAGGGAAAGCCCGTTCTCGACGCTGACCTGGCCGTGTTTGTGGTCGATGACGCCGTCCTGCAACTCGGGGGATGGGAATTGCCCGACCTCGTTGGCTCATTCTATTACGAGCGTGCTTTCGGAATCAAAAGCTACCAATCGCTCGATTCCCTGCAAGAAGCGATCCCTCGCCAAAGTCTGACTCATAAAGGGTTCGTCATTGGCGATGGCGGCGAGGAGAAAATCGGCAGTGTCGTGAACGTCCGAAAAGAGTTCCAGACCCTGGCATTCTGGGCAGGTGCTCTAAAAACCGACCAGGACGGGAACGCTTTCTTCGATTTTACGGCACCCGACAACCTGACGACTTTTCGGCTAGTCGCGGTAGGAGATACCAAGGACAGCCGATTTGGCGAGAATTCCGGCACGACGCTGAAGGTTTTCAAACCGGTTCTGGTTGAAGCCGCTTTGCCTCGATTCCTCCGCGACGGGGATGAGATCGAGCTGCGAGCGGTTGTTCACCAGAACTTTGCCAAATCCGATGAACTCCATGTCCACTGTTTGACCGATGCCGGCTGTACCCTGTCAGGAACTGCGAATCTAACGGCAACCGTCGGGCGCGATGTGCCGGCCGTCTTTCGATTCAAGGCCAAGGTGACTGATCACGAACGGAAGCCGACCAAGATCCGATTTGATGTCACGGCGCAAACGGACACCAAAATGACCGATTCCGTCGAAGTGACGTTGCCCGTTGACCCACCGACTGTTACACGGGTGGAAAGTGTTGCGGGATCATTGTCAAACACGCAACTCGATGTTCAAACGCTGTTGCCGGAGGCCTGGAAAGACGGACGGGGCATCATGGATGTGACGGTCTCGACCTCCTCCTGGTTACCGGAAATGGCCGGCTTGCCGGCCCTCCTCGAATATCCCCACGGTTGCTTCGAGCAGATCTCCAGTCGCTTACTGGGATACGCTATGCTGGGGAATTTGCTCGCCTATTTGCCAGACTCGGAATCACGCGATCGAGAGTATCGGGCTGTGATCGGGCACGGCCTGCAACAAATCGACGAATCGATTCTGGAAAATGGAATGCTCCCTTACTGGCCCGGAGATACAGTCGGAAATGCTTTCGTCACCGCGCAATCTTTGTGGGCCGTCGATGAGGCCACAGATACGGGCTTAGCTCTTCCGGACGGCTTGGCGAACAGGTTGCGTGGCGCACTGACAAAGATCGTCCAGGGCCAAATTTTCTCTTCCAGATTCGAACAAGTCTTTGCGCTGTTTGCTTTGAGCCATTCTCTAACCGCTCAGGACATCACGGGTGCGGCAGAGGAACTTTACCTGCACCGAAATGAAACCGGCGATGAAGGGCGAGCGCTTCTAGCCTTGGCACTTCATCGCCTCGCCATCATGCCGAAGGAACAGGATCAATTGCTCCGAGAAATCGACGCTCCGGTCCAACCGCGCGCTTTCGACGCCCTGACATTTACTTCCACCACACGGGCCGAAGCCATCGGCACTTTCGCCTTCGCGACCATCGCGCCCAAGATCTGGACAGCGGAAAAACAAAAGCGGGTTCGGGATCGATTGAACATCCTGATGAGCTCCTCCGCCTCGCTGTCCACACAGGAAAATTTATGGTTGTTACTGGCGTTTAAATCGATGCTCGGCGCTGAGGAATCGGCTCCTTTAAATATCTCCGGCGGGCAAGCGCTTCTTTCTAAAAATAGCCGATCGGCAGCCTGGTTAAACTGCTTGCTTCCTGACGTCGCCCTCACCGCGAATTTGCATCAGCAGAACCTCAGCTATCTCCTGCGGGCGAAGTATGCCTCCGAATCACCGCAAACCGAACGTGTCGATCGCGGTATGCAAATCGAACGCGTGGTCCATGATTTATCCGATGCAAAACGGACCGGAAATGCGGAGGCACCGTTTAAGCTTGGCGATCAAATCCTCATCACCTACCGAGTGAACACCCAGAAGACCCAGAACTACGTGGCACTCGAAGACCTGCTTCCAGCCGGGCTGGAGACGGTCAACCCTGCCCTGGCGATGATCGCGAAGTTCTTCGATGTTCCTTCCGAGAACACCAACGAACGAACCTTGATTCTCTCACACTCCGAATTGCGGGATCGTTCCACACTTCTCTATTTCAACGAGCTCCTGGCCGGCCCTGGTCAATACTCGGTCCTGGCCCGGGCCACCGCAGCAGGGGCATTTAGATGGCCGGCCACCCTCATCTCACCGATGTACGACAGCCGGTTCTCCGGTCTATCGCCATCCAGCGTATGCGTGGTTTCAGCGGAATAGCGATTTTTGCCTTAATCGTTGCGACCGTCTCACTTTGGGTCATCTGGCTGCCGTTGCCGGCGGAATTGCAGACGCCTCTGGCGGGGACACCGATTCTCCTCGACCTCCGCGGACGCGAAATCGCCGAACTCCCTTCCCAGCAGGCGCGAGTCCAAATTCCGATGCCGCTGAGTGAAATGGGCGACTGGCTGCCGCGGGTCATCGTGGCCCTTGAAGATCGGCGCTTTTATCGTCATAACGGAATCGATTGGCTAGCCACCTGCGCTGCCTGTCTCCGTAATTTGAGAGCGGGCCACATCGTCGGAGGCGGATCAACCATCACCCAGCAACTTGTCAAAATGGCTTGCCATCGGCAGCAACGAAGCTGGTTGGCAAAACTTTACGAGAGCATCGTTGCCTGGAAACTGGAATGCCTGTGGAGCAAGGAGCGGATTCTCGCCGAATATTTGAATCGTTGCAGCTTCGGTAATCGCCGTCTCGGACCGGAAGCCGCTTCCCGTGCCTATTTTGGCAAACCCGCACATGGCCTGACCCTCGCAGAATCGGTCTACATCGCCGGGCTTTCGCAGGCGCCCACCCGATTCAATCCCTGGCGACATCCGGATCGCGCAGAGCACAAATATACGCGTTCATTGGATCTCCTGACTCAAAGGGGTTTCCTGACCAGCGCCCAACGCGGGCTCCTCCGTGCAACACCTGTCCCCGGACAGTTTGAGCCTCCGCATCTGGCTCCTAACTATGTGGACACCATCAAACAGCTCCATCCAGGAATTGCAGGCCAGGTACGCACCACTCTCGATCTCGATCTACAGCAAATCGCCGAGGTGAAATTGCGGGCATTGATCGCGTCAATCAACCGTTACGACGTCACCGACGCAGCCGTAGTCATTTTAGACAATACAGCAGGAGCCGTGCGCGCCATGGTAGGCTCTTCAAACTTTACCGACAATCAGGTCAATGGCGCAACGCGGACGCGCAGTTGCGGTTCGACTCTCAAACCTTTTGTCTATCTCACGGCCATCGATCGTCGATTGCTAACAGCAGCGACTCTGCTCGCCGACACTCCTGACGCCATTCGCGACACCTACAGCGATTACGATCCGCAAAACTTCAACCATCACTATCTCGGACCTGTCCGCGTCCGCGAAGCACTCGCCTGCTCGTTGAATGTTCCGGCCATTGTGGCGCTCAGCCGGGTCGGGGCGCGTTCAGCGTTCTACGAATTGCAGCAGTGGGGCTTCGATTTTCCCCGCAGCATCGATGATTACGGAGCCGGATTCATCCTGGGCAACGCTGAAATTCGACTGACCGATCTCGCTGCAGCATACGCCGGTCTAGCCCGCGGCGGATGGGCGACCAAGCCAAAACTCCTGACCTCCGAATTTTTCCCGATGACCCGCACAGCCTCCCGAGCGGCGACGGAAATCATCACCGATATTTTGTGCGACAACAACGCACGGAAAAAAAGCTTTGGCCTTAGTTCGCCGCTGGCCTTCGAAGAACGAGTCGCCGCCAAGACTGGTACCAGCAGCGGCTTCCGAGATGCCTGGACCGTTGGCTTCGACAAGGAGCACACCGTTGCCGTATGGGTTGGAAATCCCGATGGTCGCCCGATGCGGGACACGCTTGCCGTACAGTGCGCCGCGCCCCTTTGGGCGGCGGTGATGCATGAACTACTGCGGAACGATCACCCGATCCCGCCACCCAATGAAACACTAGTGAAACGCGAAATCTGCGCGGCCACCGGATTGCTGCCATCCCGATTCAGTCCGGCGAAAATAACGGAACTCTTCCTGCCGAAAACCGAACCAACCCAGGACTCGTCGACCCAGTTCTCCAACGACGGAAAACTTCTGTTGCCGGCCGAATATGCGGGCTGGTGTTCGAGCCGTGACAATTCATCCGGCGCGACGGTCCGGCCTGAGCCTCGCATTCTGAATCCACGGTCCGGGGCAAGTTACCAAATCGATTCGGTTCTTCCCCCCAAGCAGCAAATGATCGAATTGCTGGCCACCATCGGCAGCGATGTTCATTGGTATGTCGATGGCGTGGCCATTCCAGCACAACCGGACGGACGCTTTTTCTGGCAACTCGCACCGGGAAAATGGTCTTTGAGAGCGATCGGTAGCAGCGGGATGGCGGAGGGGAGTGTCAGTGTCAGGTGACTCGAAGGGCTGGCATTAATTCCCCTTCCCCCTTAATAGCTAAGGGCTTCGCCCCTTGAAGCACAGGCTTCCAGCATGTGTCGGGGTTCGGGGATGGAACCCTGCTGAATCCTATAGCCACCTTCGGCGCATAACAAATTGTCGTCAGACTCTCACAGATTGCCGCGCGCGATGTTGAGCCGCCCGCTCCCAGCGTTTGAGCGCGACCCGCAGTTCAGGCACCAGCATCGGCTTGCTGAGGTAATCATCCATCCCGACAGCGAGGCATTTTTCGCGGTCACCCTCCATGGCATGGGCCGTCATGGCAATGATATAGATCGGCGCGTTCCATGGACAAGGATGCTCTAAACTTTGCTCCGCTTGCCTTATAGCAAGCGTTGCTTCGTACCCGTCCATCTCAGGCATCTGGCAATCCATGAGAATAAGGTCATAAGGCAAGCGCCTCAATGCCTCCAAAACTTCTACCCCGTTTGCCGCTGCGTCCGCCCCGTAACCCATTTTCTGCAAACGAGCCAGAGCAACCTTCTGATTGACTCTATTATCCTCTGCCAAGAGAATACGCACTTTATCGAGCACCGGATTGGGTTCCGAGGAAATCGCAGTCGTCGCCGCCACGGTCAGAGTGCATGTATTTTTTCTTCCCACGGAACTGACCAGGCAATCTAAGAGGCGCGCTTGTTTGACCGGTTTAACTAAGTAAGCTTCGATCCCGGCTGCCTTTAGTTCAGCGGGGCTTAGGGTTTGCCCGGAGGAAGTCAAGACGATTAGCAACGTTCCCACCAAGGCTGGGTCTGCTCGGATGGAACGGGCCAGCATCCAGCCATCCATCTGCGGCATCTGGACATCCAACAAAGCCAGACCATACGGTTTTTCTGCGGAAGCGGCTTCTCGCATCATCTTGAGCGCTTCCTGACCGTTCGCGGCGGTTTCAACCTCCATTTTCCATTTGGCAAGCTGGAGCCGCAGGATGCGCCGGTTGGTGGCATTGTCATCTACCGCCAACACGCGCATCCCGTCTAGATTTTGGGGAGAGGGAAAGAGATCCCGCGCGCTGCTGGCCTGTTTTTCGAGCTCTACCGTAAACCAAAAGATCGACCCCTCACCTAGCTTACTCTGCACACCTATCTCACCGTCCATCAAACCTGCTAGTTGTTTAGCAATCGCCAAACCCAAGCCAGTGCCTCCATGTTTACGGGTCGTCGATCCGTCAGCTTGGCTGAACGCTTTAAAAAGGTCCCGTTGACCTTCAGAAGAAATGCCGATGCCGGTGTCTTTCACCCGAAAATGCAACCGAGCATGGGTGGCCGTTTCGCTCTTCATCGAAATACTGAGAACGACTTCACCACCCTCCGTGAATTTAATAGCATTACCGATCAGATTGGTCAGGATCTGCCGTAAACGCCCCGGATCTCCGCGCAATTGAGTGGGCAAGTCAGGTGTCATCTCACTGACTAACTCGGTGCCCTTGACCTGGGCCAGTTCGGCCAGTAGGTCCAAGGTACTCTCGACAGCGTCGATCAGATCAAAATCGAGCAGCTCAAAACTCAACTTGCCGGCTTCGATTTTAGAAAAATCCAGAATGTCGTTGATAATCTTCAACAGGGCATCCGCACTGGCCAGAGCAGTCTCGGCGAAATCGCGCTGCTGAGGGTTCAGGTCGCCTTCGAGCAATAGAGCGGTCATCCCGATCACGCCGTTCATCGGCGTGCGAATCTCATGGCTCATATTGGCCAGGAACTGGCTCTTGGCCTGATTGGCCGCTTCGGCAGCTTTCTTAGCATTTTGCAATTCCAGTTCTGCCCGCTTTCGCTCCGTCATGTCTCGTATCACCTTGGACGCGCCGACCACATGGACAGCGGAATCCTTGATCGGAGAGACGGTGATGGCGCAGTTGAGTTGCCTGCCGCCCTTTGTGAGACCAACGGACTCGAAATGATCCACGCGTTCGCCTCGCCGGATGCGAGAGAGAATCTCCAATTCCTCTTGCTGACGCTCCGCCGGAATCAATCGCATGATCGACGAACCGATCATTTCGGCGGAGCTATATCCGAAGATACGCTCCGCCCCGAAATTCCAGTCGGTGATGAAACCGTTCAAATCCTCTCCCACAATCGCATCGTCAGTCGAGGCGACAATGGCTGCCAGCCGGCGAGAAGTGATTTCGGCCAAATGGCGCTCCGTCACGTCGCGGAAGCTCCAAACGCGCCCGGCCCTTTTTCCTTCAACCCTCAAGACCTTGGAATACCGCTCGAATATTCGTCCGTCCTTGGGCTCCAATAGGTCGAAGCTCTCTTGATCGGTGGCGCCAATTTCCTCGATGCGAGCGACAAACCGCTGGGGGTCCGCAAATCTTTGGCTCGCCAGTTCCCGCACCTGGCGTGGCACGCCAGCCTTCATGGCCTTCTCCGGAATCTCCCAGATGTCGACATATTTCGCATTTGAGTCGACGACCTCGAGTTGATCGTCAGTCACCAGGATTCCATCTGTGGTCGATTCGAGCGTCGCGCGCATGATCATGAACGCCCGGGCAAGCTGCAGGGTGCGTTCCTCGACGCGTTGCTCCAGCTCGTTGTTTGCGCGGGAGAGCGCCTCTTGAGCTTGGCTACGTTCGGAAGCTCTTTTTTCCATCGCTTCGGCCATCTGGTTAAAAGTGTTGGCCAGAACGCCGATTTCATCGTGAGTGGTGGCAACCACCCGGGTGTCGTAGTTCCCTGCAGCAATCGTCTTTGCTCCCTCGGTCAGTTTTAGTAGGGGCTTTACCTGTCGGCGTGCGACCAGGGCCCCCAGGATTCCAGCGGCTAAAAGCGTTGCCAAGAGGATCCCCATCATCCGGTTGAATGACTCGTTTGCCGGTCTCATAATCGTCTCGTAAGGGACCAAGCTGATTAGCCGCCAGCCGCCAGTCTTGTTGTCACCATAGGTCGCCAACTCGGTGTAGCCGGCCATCAGCTTGTTTCCGCGTGAGTCTGTGTACACCAGATGACCGCTGCTCACACTGCCCAAGGCAGCTCCTAATGCTCTGCTTGTCACATCCGCATGAGCCGGTACCAGGCGGCCCCGCGGATCAGCACTTATTAAAACCAGCCCCGCCCTATCCACCAGGCAAGGAGATTCGCCTCCCGGGGTTTGCCGTTTTAGATCTTGCAAGAGCCAAAGCAACTGACGCGTCAGCACATTGGCGACAAGCACACCCACGGGACGGCCCTCGCTGTCCTCGACCGGCACCAGGATCTGGATTCCGAAAAGCTGGTTGCTCTGGCGCTCTTCAGCCCCGGGGGAGTTCGGGGGTTTCAAAGCGTCTGTCAACGAAACATACGCAGAACCGGGCCGGGCCAGAACGGCCATGGCAAACTCATTGCGCGTGTTGGCGAAATCCGTAAAGAGTGACTGGCCAAGATTCGTGCTATCGGAGGACGCGATAATCACGCCCAGAGGATTGACCAGCATGACTTGGTCGAAAAACGAAAAGGAGTAGGTCAACCGGGCTAAATCGTGGTCGGCGGCATTCAGATCTCTCAAACTCAAATCTGGGTTTACCGCCATCGTTTGAACGTTCCGGAGAGAGTTGAACATAAATTCGTCCATACTCTTTCCGACCTGAACGACGCTGTCCTTGAGCTGGATGCCGATCTGCTGTTGAGCCTGCTCAACGAGAGTCTGTCGCGAGACCCAGATGATCACCCCAATCGGGATCAAGGTCACTAGTAAAAAGGTCAGAACTAATTTTTTAGTTAAGGACATAAGACCTGAGAGGCGCACATAAACGCCACTCCTAGACACAGGCTAGAGTCCAAATTCTTGAGAGCGATGCCCCTCGGCCATATCTTCAACGGAGCTATCTAAGATCCCGCTCCTACCCGTGCAAAATGCCGGATCGCGACCGTAAGATGCAAAGCTGATTCGTTTTCGTAGGGCTAGATTGTAATAACCATATCCAATATATCTGCGATATGCGAAATGGCGATCATTATTTGGATCATGCTGCATTTTCACTTTGCCCTAATGACGTTCGATTCGAATTCACGGACGCCTGGACCGACCCAGGCACCGGTAAGTCCGCCGATTCCCGGCCCAGTGGCTCCGCCGCTCAGCGCCGCAAAAGTAGGGCCGGCGGCATGTCGCAGCGTTTTTCACTTTGGCAGCATGGTTCGCGAGAGCTAGGTTTTCGCTGTCGTCTCTTCCGCCATGCTGGCGAGCAACGACGTGCTCAATATGCTAGAACGGCCCCGCGTCTTGCGGAAGTCAGCAATTTCGCAGCGATGATCGGCACGTTCACGGACGGTTTGCCGGAGCCGTTCGTCCATCAGTCGGCATGACGTTCAGCCACTAGGCACGAGCTTTCGCCTGCAGAATCGCAACGGTTCGCCTCTCGGAGATCTGACCAGGAAATGGCAACTGTACACAGTCTGCGCAAAATTTAATCATCAAGCCGATCAGCGCCAGATAGCCGTCGAAATCTGCCGGTTTGGCAATGTAGCAGTTTGCCTGTAACCGGTAGGCTTTATCGATATCTATTTGTGCCTTCGAGGAACTGAAGATGATAACCGGTATACTCTGGAGATCTGGGTGGGATTTCATAAACTGCAGCATCTCAAATCCGCTGCCGCCGGGTAACGAAAGGTCCAGCAGGATTACGTTCGGATGCCATTCTGGAGTGCCCGACAGTATGGCCATCGCCTCTTTGGTGTCTACAACTGAACGCAGATCCATGGACGGCGAAGCCTCACTGAGAGCTTCTGCCGTCATCATCTGGTCTTCAAGACTATCTTCAACCTGCAGAATTCGCTCTAACCGGTTCATTGGGATAAAAGTTCTAGTGCCACGCCCTTATCGGGAATGGAGAAAAAGAAGGTCGAGCCATGATCCGGGAGGGATTCGGCCCAAATCTTTCCTTCATGGCGCTCGATAATCTTTTTACTAATCGCCAGCCCGATTCCTGTTCCCGCATAGCGGTCACGGGAATGCAGTCGTTGAAAGACGCGGAAGATTTTCTCTGCGTATTGCTGCTCAAATCCAATCCCGTTATCTGCGATACTAAAAATCCAGGTGCCGGGCTGACGCTCCGCGCGGACGTATATTTTTTGGCCGAGTGCGCTTCGGTACTTAATGGCGTTGCCAAGCAGATTTCGCAGCACTTGCTCGAACTGCGCCCTGACGTAACGCAGCGATGGCAAGTTTCCGAACACCACTTCTGTTTTAGATTCCATTATCGCCACGTGGAGGTCAGCCAGTACATGTTGCAACGCGGCCTGGGTGTCAATGGTCTCTAGATTTTCATCTCGACCCGCTCGCGAGTAGGCCAGGATGCCATCGATCAACGCTTTCATTCTGACCGATCCATCCACGATCATCCCAATCAGGTTGTCGCCTTTGTCGTCAAGTTTCCCGCGGTATTTGCGCTCAAAAAGCTGGATACATCCAGCCATCGCACGGAGCGGTTCCTGCAGATCGTGAGAGGCAGCGGAAGCGAATTGTTCAAGATCTGCGTTGGAGCGCGCCAGCTCTTCGGTGCGCGATTCCAAGGCTGCGTTCTTGGCGGCCAAATCATCCGTCCGGCGGACCACCCTCCGCTCCAACTCGTTGTTCAATGATTCCAATTCCGCAGTCCGTTCCGTTACCCGCTGTTCCAGCTTCTCATTGAGGTCGCGAAGTTCGTCGCGCGCTTTTTCGATCTCGATGCTGTTTTCTTCCAGCTGCCGGATCATCAACGCGTTATAAATCTTCATTTCCTTTTCGGACGGCAAAGCGTCTGCGTCCCCAAGGCTTTGAGAGCGGCGCGCTCCCTTCTCTTTAATGACCTCCTCGATCGTCCGGAGGATTAAGGTCGATGAACCCTGTTTTTTGATGAATCTGTCCGCACCACATGCCAGACCAATCCTCTCATCGTTCGACGTGAAATTGGTTGCGGTGTAAAGAATGAAGAGCACGTCTCTGGACTGGGAGCACCGACGCACCTCTTTACAGAGATCGTAGCCATCCATGTTCGGCATCAAGATGTCGGAAACAACGATGTCGAAAACCTGCAATTTCAAGGCTGCAAGTGCCTCGATTCCGTCTGCCGCTTCCACCGTCGTGTAGTTCTCTGCTTGCAGGGTTACCCGCAAGAGTTTGCGGTTGATCGGATTGTCATCGACAATGAGAACGTTCTTCGACGGGAAACTCATCTCCGGTCCTGGCGGTTGCTCAGGGCGCTCCTGCTCGAGGTTGCTAATCAAACGATTAGCCTCGCCATCTTGGTTGTAGTCGGGAAAAGGGTCATGGGCATTTTTTTCTATTTGCACAGTACATTGCATTTTCTTGAAAAAACAATTATTATTGTAATTATGGATTATAACCGTGCATGCGGTCTTATCTGTTGGCGACGATTGGCCCGTGATCCCCACCATGTGACAAAAGGCCTGTAATGAAGCAAAAACCGTTTGTTGAAGACATCGAGACCTATGCCCAGGACATCGTGGACACAGTGCGCGAGCCGCTTCTGATGCTTGACACCACTTTGCGCGTTCGCTCCGCGAACCGCGCCTTCTATCAAACCTTTCAGGTTTCTTCCGAAGAAACCGAGAACCGTCTAATTTACGAGCTGGGCAACGGTCAATGGGACATCCCCGCGCTGCGGACGCTTCTCGAGGACATCATTCCGACGAGTTCGGTCTTCAACGATTTTGAGCTGGAATACACCTTCCCGATTATCGGGCGCCGTGTGATGCTTCTCAACGGTCGCAAGCTGCGCCCTGGCAGCCATACCGAATTCCTTGTCCTGGCCATGGAAGATGTCACGGAACGGCGTCGCTCCGAGGCCGACTTAAAGGCCATTGAAACCTACGCCCAGAACATCGTTGATACGGTGCGTGAGCCACTCCTGATTCTCGATACGACTTTGCGCGTGCGATCCGCGAACCGCGCCTTCTACCAGACTTTTCAGGTCTCGCTCGAAGAAACCGAAGACCGCCTGATTTACGAGTTGGGCAATGGTCAGTGGGACATTCCCGTTCTGCGAAATCTTTTGGAGGATATTGTCCCCTTGAGTTCAGTCTTTAACGATTTTGAATGGGAGCACAATTTTCCGGTCATCGGGCGCCGGGTGATGCTGCTGAATGCCCGCAAGCTTCAGGCTGGCCATCACGGAGAACTGCTGGTGCTGGCCATGGAAGACGTCACGGAACGGCGTCGCTCCGAGGCCGACTTGAAGGCCATTGAAACCTACGCCCAGAACATCGTCGATACCGTGCGTGAGCCACTCCTGATTCTCGATACTACTTTGCGGGTGCGATCCGCGAACCGCGCCTTCTACCTGACTTTTCAGGTCTCGCTCGAAGAAACCGAAGACCGCCTGATTTATGAGTTAGGCAACGGCCAGTGGGACATTCCAGTTCTGCGAAACCTTCTGGAAGACATTGTCCCCTTGAGTTCAGTGTTTAACGATTTTGAATGGGAGCACGACTTCCCGGCTATCGGGCGCCGCGTGATGCTGCTCAATGCCCGCAAGCTTCAGGCCGGCCATCACGGGGAATTGCTGGTGCTGGCAATGGAAGATGTCACGGAACGGCGTCGCTCCGAGGCCGACTTGAAGGCTATTGAAACCTACGCCCAGAACATCGTTGATACCGTGCGTGAGCCACTCCTGATTCTCGATACGACTTTACGCGTGCGATCTGGCAACCGGGCCTTCTATCAAACCTTTGAAGTGTCTCTCGAAGAAACTGAAGACCGCCTGATTTACGAGTTGGGCAACGGCCAATGGGATATCCCCGACCTGCGAACTCTCCTGGAAGATATTGTTCCCAAAAGTTCGGTTTTTAACGACTTCCAACTGGAGCATGATTTCCCGGCCATCGGACGCCGGGTGATGCTGCTGAATGCCCGCAAGCTTCAGGCGGGTCATCACGGGGAACTGCTGGTGCTGGCTATGGAAGACGTCACGGAGCGGAGGCGTTCGGAGGCGGAATTAAAGGCTATTGAAACCTACGCCCAGAGCATCGTCGATACGGTGCGTGAGCCACTCTTAATTCTCGATACGACTTTACGCGTGCGATCCGGTAACCGCGCCTTCTATCAAACCTTTGAAGTCTCTCTCGAAGAAACCGAGAACCGCCTGATTTACGAATTGGGCAATGGCCAGTGGGACATCCCCGACCTGCGAACTCTCCTCGAAGATATTGTCCCCAAAAGTTCGGTTTTTAACGACTTTCAATTGGAGCATGACTTCCCGGCCATCGGACGCCGCGTAATGCTGCTGAACGCCCGCAAGCTTCAGGCGGGCCACCATGGTGAACTGCTGGTGCTGGCCATGGAGGATGTCACGGAACGGCGTCGTTCCGAAGAAGAGGTTGCCAAAGCCAAGGAAGCCGCAGAAACCGCCAACAGAACCAAGAGCCTGTTCCTGGCCAACATGTCGCATGAACTGCGGACCCCGCTCAACGGGATCATCGGCTTCGCCGAATTTCTTTTCGACGGCAAGCCGGGTACGGTCAACCTGAAACAGAAAGAATATTTGGGGGACATTTTGGATAGCGGCAAACATCTTCTCCAGCTCATCAACGACGTGCTTGACCTTGCTAAAGTCGAGACCGGCAAGATGGAATTGAACCCGGAAAAATTCGCGCTCGGCAAGGCGATTGAGGAAGTTTGCGCCGTTTCCAACCCTAGCTTGCAAAAGAAGAGTATCCGTCTCGAGGTGTACATTGCGCCCGGGTTAGGCTGCGTCACACTCGACCAGCAAAAATTCAAGCAGGTCCTCTACAACCTCCTCTCCAACGCAATCAAATTCACGGAAGACGGCGGCAAGGTGGAACTTCATGTTGCGATGCACGACGCGACCTGCTTCCAGTTGTCGGTCCAGGACAACGGCATTGGTATCAAGAAAGAGGACTTTCGTCGCCTATTCAAGGAGTTCGAACAAATGGAATCCGGCGCGGCGCGCCGTTACGAAGGGACAGGGCTCGGTTTGGCGTTGACCCGAAAAATCGTGGAATCGCAAGGCGGCGAGATCGGCGTGGAGAGCGAAGTTGGCAAAGGCACCTGCTTCAGGGTAATACTGCCGTTGATCATGGCCGAAGGCAGCCGTTTGAACAGCCCAAAGAACGTACAAAGCTTCATTTCTTAATTCCAATGGAGAATCGACAATCAACCATCCTGGTCGTGGATGATAACCGCACCAATTTGAAGCTTGTCACCGACGTGCTGGGATTTGAGGGTTATTGCATTCTTACGGCGACAGATGCCAAACAAGCTCAGGCTGTAGTCCGACAGTCTCCGCCCGATCTCATTCTGATGGATATCGGCCTGCCCGATATGGACGGCCTGGCTCTCACCCAAATTTTGAAGGCCGATCAAAAGACGTGTCATATCATCATCGTGGCGCTGACGGCGTTCGCGATGAAAGGAGACGAAGAAAAAGCCATTGCTGCTGGCTGCGATGGTTACATTATCAAACCGATTGACACGCGCAAATTTCCCCGGCTGGTCGCTGAGTTGCTACTGCGGGGCATTGTCAGCGGTCAGTCGAAACCTGCCCCAATTATCGAAACTAAGGCTTGAAAACCAGCCATTTCGACCCCGGCAATGGCGTGGGGTTAAAGAATTAGTACGAACCCTGGCCGGGATGATCTGGCAAGGAGATCCCTTCCTGCAATTGAATACCGTCGGCCTGAGATGCCTTGCCACTCTCACGCTTCCTTTAGAGGTGCCGGTAACCAAAAAGAGACAAGTATGAAGATGCAGCTCCCTAAAGCCGTATTACAAAAAATATTGTAATCATTGATTTTACGAAAAAACGCGTTATAATCTCCTACGTCCGTTGTTAACGGGGTCCAGCTGGAAAATTTGGGATCATTATGGTTTTTACCGCAAACAACTATCTTTTTGCACAGCCAGAAAGCACTTTTTATGCTTAAACCCCTTGAAATACTCCTAGTGGAAGACAGCGTGACCGACCGCTTTCTTGCCATCGAAGCTCTTTCGGAGGTGACCACTGTAAACCATATTCACTCGGTCGATGATGGTGTAGAGGCTCTTGGCTTTCTTCGACGTCAAGGCAAATATTCGGAGACTCTCAGACCAGAGCTTATCCTTCTGGATCTCAACCTTCCGCGCAAAGATGGAAGAATGGTTCTCTCCGAACTCAAAGCCGATCCTACTCTCTGCAAGATTCCAGTGATTATCCTCGCGTCCGCTGAAGAAGCCCGCGGACATACGGCCTTTCCGGAGCACGCCCAGACTTACATTAGTAAACCAATCGATCCTGGTCAGTTTAACGAGGTTATTCGGATATTTAGAGACCTCTGGTTTCCGGATCATACCGAACCATCTGCATAGAAAACGTAATGCCGGTGACAGGCAGTAAACGAATTTTAAAGCCCAGGCTGCGGCTGATGCCACCAGACGCTTTGCAGCCACAATCGATCTGTTATCCCGGCCAAGGGGTGCGTTCGAGGGCTCGCTCATAAGCGGCTCGAGTATGCACCGGTTCGCCGTGGGAAACGATCACGTATTCAAACGGAAGCTCAAGCAGTGCGCGCAATGCCGGTAGGGCTCGCTCTAAATGCCACGGCGTCGCCCAGACACTTTCCGAATCGTTTTGTATATCGCCGGATCAGCCTTCGAACTTTCCGGGATCCACGACCACCACCGCGCGCTTCAATGCTTTTAGCTTGAGCCTTTGTTCAGATTCTCAAGCAATCGCCGTGGCATTTCCGCTACCGGTAAGACCCAATCCACCATTCCGGTCTCAATTGCAGAGCGAGGCATCCCTTCTTGCTGCGCCTCCTTCGGTTTCTGTGCGATGGTGGTTCCACCAACCTCTTTGATCCGCTTAATTCCGTTGGCGCCGTCGCCGTCTGCACCTGACAGAACGATAGCAACCGAACGGGACCGGTGCGTTTCGGCCAAGGTGCCAAAGAAAATGTC
Organism: Chthoniobacterales bacterium; assembly: GCA_035484035.1. Taxonomy (GTDB): domain Bacteria; phylum Verrucomicrobiota; class Verrucomicrobiia; order Chthoniobacterales; family JAFAMB01; genus JAFAMB01. Next base: position 1,138 of record DATHPI010000059.1, on the reverse strand, counting down.
CACCGCTGAGCGTTTGCCGTACTCGTGCGGCAGAACTGTGAGAATTAGATGTCCATCGATCATTAAAAGGTGTTTGCGTGGAGGAATCACGTAGACACAATTTGCCTCCACCTTTATCGGCTCGGAGACTCGAATTACCGGCATATTTGTCCATCTCTGCAGCACTCCCGCCAAACGGCTCTCGTACTCGGGCGAAAGATGAAGTACCACTACAAAAGCCAACCCACTGTCCTCGGGCATATAGGAGAAAAACGTCTTGAGCGCCTCGATACTCCCTGCTGATCCACCCAATCCGACAACTTCTTGCATTTGGTATTCCTTGGTCTGTTATGTATTCATCCGATGGCCACAGACGACTTTATTGATGTTCGCAGAGCATGCTAAGATCGGGTTTCAGAATCGGTCTCTAAATGCATTAGGGGAACGAAGGAGAAAACCTTCGTTGAGGCATTCAGATGCAATCACCGAAAATCGTCCTGCTGGCACTCACACTGCATATGTCTTCAATCCTGGAACTCATTGAAGGTGGCGAAGTGCGTCAATTTGAAACCGGACAGGTGGTTATCGATCAAGGGGATCGGACCAATCTGCTCTTTTTCCTGATTGAAGGTGCCGTCGAAGTCATAAAGGATGGCGTCACGGTGGCGACGTCTTCGCAGCCCGGCGCGGTGTTTGGCGAACTATCGGCGCTGCTGGGTGGGAACCATACGGCGACGGTCCGAGCCCTCAAGCCTTGCTCTTTCCACGTCGTCGGGAACCCGCGCGAGTTCCTCAAGGCCTCACCCATCGTTTGCTTGCATGTTTGCGAGCTGGTGGCGCGCCGGCTCGACGCTCTGAACAAATACCTTGTGGACGTGAGGCAACAATTCCAGGGACACGAGCATCTCGGCATGGTCGATGACGTGCTCGAAACGTTGATGCATCGCCACCCCGTCAATCGTATGAAAACCAACGAATTACAGGTCAGGCAAACCGAGTCTTCGGATTGACTCACCCTCTGCGGATATCCATTCTGCGACCGACGCTTCGAGGTCAAGAATAATGTAGGTCGGAAATGGGCCCGTCTGCCTGCCCGGATTAAAAACCCAGGTTTTGCCAACACGGTCAATCCATGAACCTTCCGGATAGAAGGGGGCGC